>JBDSNB010000236.1:0-8798 GCA_039915555.1 Chthoniobacterales bacterium
CGAAACCGTAGAGCAAATACGAGAGGAAGAGGATCGCCGGCATCCATTCGTAGTTCAGCGCCGTGAAGATGAGCACCACGCTGATCACGAGGAACCGCGGCACCGAGCGCGTGGTGCGCCAGTTCAATCCCTTAAAGCTCGGATAGCTAAAACGGCTAAACATCATGAACGAAAGAAACAGCATGAGCGGCGGCAGGACCCACTTCCAGCGCCCGATGTCGTGCTCCTTTTCGCCCAGCCACCAAAGCATGAACAAGGTGAGCGATGCAATCAGCCCCGCGGCGGCGGGAATGGGGAACCCGCGAAAACTTTTATCCGGCCCGGAGGCGTGCGGCATCGCGGCGATGCAGTTGAAACGCGCCAGGCGCAACGTGCCGCAAAGCAGATAAACAAACGCCACCACCCAACCAAGGCGCGGGAAATCCACCAGCACGATGCGATAAACCATCAGCGCCGGCGCGAGACCGAAGGAAACAGTGTCGGCTAACGAATCGAATTCCCGGCCGAAAGCGCTGTCCTGCCCGCCCAGCCGTGCCAGCCGGCCATCGAGCAAATCAAAAATACACGCGCCCAAAATGTACCAGATGGCGGTGTGAAAGAGAATTGCGGCTGCGTCCGGATTCGTCCCTTGCAGGAGCGCGCCCTGCACGATCTTGAGCGTGGCTGCAAACCCGCAAAACAGGTTTCCCGCCGTCATCAAGTTCGGCAGGAGGTAAATCTTGGGAGTCTGGTCGCTCATCTTACGGCAGGCGCGCGATGACTGTGGCACCGCCCGATACTCGATCGCCTACCCGCACCGTCACGGTCGCATCGAGCGGCAAATATATTTCCGTGCGCGAACCAAAGCGAATCATCCCAAAGCGCTCGCCCTTCTTCAATTCGTCGCCCACGACCGACCAGCCCACGATGCGACGCGCGATCGCGCCCGTCAGCTGTTTCACCACCAGCGTGGCGCGTGGGTTTTCGAAACCCCAGGTCACAGATTCATTCTTGCCCGAGCAATCCGGACTGCGCGCATCCAGACAGAGACCGTCGCGGTGTTCGCGAAACGTCACGCGGCCGTCGATCGGCGCGCGATTGGTGTGCACGTCGAAGACCGAAAGGAAGATGCCCACCCGTTTCATCTTCGCCTTCACCACATCGGTCTCCTCGATTTCAATAATGTCCGCCACCACTCCATCTGCGGCGGCAACTACGGCGTTCGGCTCCGGCGGCGTCACCCGTTCCGGGTCGCGGAAAAACGCAAAGGTGTAACCGATCAGCAAAACGAAAAGCACCGGCAACCAGCGCCAGAGAAAGAAAGAGCCGACGGCGAGGAGGACGAGAATGAGGAAAATCCAACGGCCTTCGTAGAGTGTTTGCCAGCGCATGAGTGGGGGTAGATTCGAGGGCGGAGTGTGAGGGGTCAAGCGCCCGCTCCAGGGACGTTTCCCTCAGTTTCGGCGATCCCGACCCCCAACCACCAGATGTTGGTCGCGCCACCCCGTCCGACCGCAATATCATGTGTTTCGAACCGTTTTTTCAGAGGAAGAAACTAATTGTTTCGGGCCGCCTCCACGCCTATCTTTCGTGTGCCTATGTCCGACGCCGCTTTGCCCATTCCCGACGACGAAAATTCCGACAACCAAAAGCGTCAAACCGACGCGACCGGAATCGCTCAAAGCCAGAAATACGACGCCGCGCAAATCGACAAGCTGGAGGGCCTCGAAGCCGTCCGGAAACGTCCCGGCATGTATATCGGCGACCCCGATGAACGCGGCCTGCATCACTGCGTTTTCGAGGTCCTCGACAACTCGATCGACGAACATCTGGCCGGTTATTGCAGCAAGATCGAAGTCGTCATTCACGTGGACGGCTCCGTTTCCATCCGCGATAACGGCCGCGGCATTCCGGTCGACATGCATCCGAAGTTTAAGATGCCGGCGGTCGAGCTGGTGCTGACGAATTTGCACGCGGGCGGCAAGTTCGGGCAGGGCGCTTACAAATATTCCGGCGGCCTGCACGGCGTCGGTGCGAAGTGCGTCAACGCGCTCTCCGATTGGTTCAAGGTCGAGGTCTCGCGCGACGGCAAGGTTTATCACATGGGTTTCGAGCGCGGGAAGACCACGCAGAAACTCGAAGTCATCGGCGAGCTGAAGAACAAAAAGACGACCGGCACGCTGATCACGTTTTTCCCCGATCCTACGATCTTCACGATCACAACGGAGTTTAAATTCGAGCGCCTCGCGTCGCGTCTGCGCGAGCTGACCTTTCTCAACCCCGGTCTTGTCATCACGCTCGCCGATGAGCGCGGCGAAGTGCGGAAGAGCGAGACATTCTACTACAAACACGGCATCGAGGAATTCGTGCGCCAGCTCGGCGCGAACAAGACTGTCATCCATCCCAAGCCGGTCATCCTTTCGCGGCAACGCGATGAAGTCTTCGTCGACGTCGTGATGCAGTATAACGACAGCTACAACGACCAGATTCTCTGTTTCGCGAACTCGATTCCGAACCCGGATGGCGGCACGCATCTCACCGGTTTTCGGAGCGCGTTGACCAAAGCGGTCAATCAATACGCGAAGACGAACAGCCTGGTGAAAGAGAAAGACCCCGCCATTTCCGGCGACGACGTGCGTGAAGGTTTGACCTGCGTGCTCAGCATCAAATTGCCCAACCCGCGTTTCGAATCGCAGACCAAAGTGAAGCTCGTGAACACGGAGATCGACGGCATCGTCAACTCTGTCGTCTACGAAGGTTTAATGACGTGGTTCGATCAGAATCCGCCGATTGCGAAACGCATTTTCGACAAGGTGCTGACCGCCGCCCGCGCGCGCGAAGCCGCTCGTAAAGCGCGCGAGACGATTCGCAAAGGCGCGCTAACTGGCGGCGGATTGCCCGGCAAGCTGGCCGATTGCTCCGAGCGCGATCCAAGTCTGACCGAGCTCTACATTGTCGAGGGTGATTCGGCCGGTGGCTCGGCCAAGCAGGGACGCGATCGTCGCTATCAGGCCATCCTCCCGATTCGCGGCAAGCTGATCAACGTGGAAAAAGCGCGACTCGATCAGGCGCTTAAGAACACCGAAATCCAGTCGATGATCACCGCCATCGGCACCGGGATCGGCAAGCCGAAAGAGGAAGGCACAGAGAAAAACGGCAAGGCCGAAGAAGGCACCTTCGACATCACGAAGCTGCGCTACGGCCGGATCATTATCATGACGGATGCCGACGTGGACGGCTCGCACATCCGCGTCCTGCTCCTCACCTTTTTCTACCGCCAGATGACGGAGCTGGTGCGCGCCGGGAAGATCTACATCGCGCAGCCGCCGCTCTATCAAATCAAGCGCAAAAAGCGCGAGGAATATGTGGACGACGACATCCAGTTGAACCGGATTTTGATCTCGCTCGGCTCGGAGGAAGTGCGGCTGAAAAATTTAGCGGACGGTAAGGAATTAAGCGCGGCACAGTTGAAAGACGTGCTCGAGTCGCTCGAAAAATTGGCCAAGCTCAGCGAGTCCGTGCGTCGGCATGGTGGGGATTTCGAGACGTTCCTCACCGAGCGCGACCCGAAGACCGACAAGCTGCCGACCTATCTCGTGAAAGTGCGCGACGGAAACGAGGAGACGGTTCGTTATTTCCACGACGAGCGCGAGATTCGCGCCTTTCACGAAGCGAACCTCGACCTCAACCTGCTCGACATCGAAGTCGATCAGGAACTCCTCCCGCTCGCTCCCGCGGCTGCCCCAGTGGCCAAGCCAGGCGGCCAGCGGCGCCGAGGCAAGAAGGTCGAGCTGCACGAGGCGGCCAGCATCCAAAAGCTCATCAGCGAATTGGCGCGTCGCGGGCTCAAAGTCGACCACTACGCGACCAACGATAAACCGATCTTCGAGTTGATCGAAGGCGAAGGTGAACGCGCGACCGTGCATCCCCTTTTCTCGATCCCAGAGATTCACCAAAAGATCGTCGAGATCGGCCGGCGCGGGGTGCAGATCAAACGCTTTAAAGGCCTCGGTGAAATGAACGCGAAAGAGCTCTTCAACACCACGATGGATCCGAACAAGCGCAAGCTCCTCAAAGTCGATCTGACCGAAGACAACGCCGTCGAGGCCGATCAAATGTTCACCCGTCTGATGGGCGACGTGGTCGAACCGCGCCGTCAATATATCGAAGACAACGCGCTTAACGTCCGCAACCTCGACGTCTAGGCGTCGGCCACCGTCCCCGCTCGTTAGCCGCAAACTTTTAGAATTCTCCCGTGTATAATCCGAACGAAAAAATAGAACCGATCAACGTCGCCGAAGAAGTCTCGAGGTCGTTCCTCGATTACTCCATGTCGGTCATCATCTCGCGCGCCCTGCCCGATGCGCGCGATGGCTTGAAGCCTTCACAGCGTCGCATTCTTTTCGCGATGAACGATCTGTCGCTTTACCCGAATCGGCAGCATCGGAAATGCGCCAAGATTTGCGGCGATACGAGCGGTAACTATCACCCGCACGGCGAGGCGGTCATTTATCCGACACTCGTGCACATGGCGCAGTCCTGGGCGATGCGCGAAACGCTGGTCGATGGCCAGGGTAACTTTGGTTCCGTGGAAGGCGATCCGCCCGCGGCGATGCGTTATACCGAGGCGCGCATGACGCATCTCGGTGCCTCGCTCATGACCGACATGGACAAGGACACGGTCGACTTTGTCCCGAACTACGACGAGACGCGCACCGAACCGAGAGTCTTCCCGGCGGCGTTCCCGAATCTGCTCGTGAACGGCGGCACCGGCATCGCGGTCGGCATGGCCACAAACATTCCGCCGCACAATCTCGGCGAGGTGATCGATGGCATCTGCGCCCAAATCGACGACCCGGATATCGATCTCGAGGGATTGATGAAATACGTGAAGGGCCCGGATTTCCCGACCGGTTGCGCGCTCCTCGGGCTCGCTGGCGTGCGTCAGTACCTCGAAACTGGCCGCGGCAGCATGAAGGTGCGCGGCAAGGCCGGGGTGGAGGAATTGAAGGGCAATCGCGAGCAGATCGTGATCACCGAAATTCCCTACAACGTGAACCGCGCCACTCTGGTGGAGAAGATCGCGGCGCTCGTGAACGACAAAGTGTTAACCGACATCTCCGCGATCCGCGACGAGTCGGACGAGAACACGCGAGTCGTGATCGAGTTAAAGCGCGACGGCAACCCGAAGGTCGTGATCAACAACCTCTACAAGCACACCGCGATGGAGAGTTCGTTCTCCGCCTCGATGCTCGCGATCGATCACGGCCGGCCGAAGTTACTCTCGCTCAAGGACGCGAACACCGCCTACATCGACCATCGCCGCGAGGTCGTGCTACGCCGCACGCGCTACGAACTGCGCAAAGCCGAAGACCGGGCCGAGACGCTGGAAGGTTATCTCATTGCCCTCGCGAATCTCGACGAATTCATCCGCATCATCCGCGGCTCCGCCAATCGCGAAGAAGCACGCGTCAAACTGCTCGCCTTCGAGTTCACGAGGAAACAGGTCGAAAAGATCGGCATTCTGATTCGCAACGAAGCGCGGCTCGTCGACGGGCGCTACGCCTTCAGCGAGCACCAGGCCAACCAGATTCTCGATCTCCGCCTTTACCAGCTCACCGGAATGGAGAGCGAGAAGATCGGGAACGAATACCGGGACCTGATCGCCACCATCCAGGACTTGCTCGACATCCTCGCGAAGGAGTCGCGCGTCTTTGAAATCATCAAGCAAGAGCTGCGCGAAATTCGGCAAAAGCATGCCGGCCCGCGGCTCACCCAGTTGGTCCCCGACGAGGGCGAGATCAACATGGAAGACCTGATCGCCAATGAAGGCTGCATCATCAGCATCACGCATGGCGGCTTCATCAAACGGACCGCGGTGAGCGCCTTCCGCGCGCAACGGCGCGGCGGCAAGGGCGTGGTCGGCATGACCACCCGCGAAGGTGCGCGAGAAGAGGACGAAGGCGATTTCGTTGAGCATCTCTTCACTGCGACGACGCACGATTACCTGATGTTTTTTACGACGAGCGGTCGCGCTTATGTGGAGAAGGTTTACGAAATTCCCGAGATGGGTCGCGCCGCCAAGGGCCGCTCGATCGCCAACCTCCTCGAACTGCGCAGTGAGGAAAAAATCGCGGCGACGATTCGTGTGCAGGCGAAGAAATCTGGCATGGCACCGAACATCGTGGACGAGACGTGGGACGAAAATTTCCACATCGTTTTCGCGACCCGTTCCGGGATCGTGAAGAAGTCGAATCTTTCCGATTACAGCAACGTGCGCAAAGGCGGCATCATCGCGATTAACATCGAAGAGGACGACTGCCTGATCGACGCCAAACTGACGAACGGCGACAACGACATCGTCCTCATCACGCACGAAGGCATGAGTCTGCGCTTCCACGAAGAGCAGTTGCGCGATCAGGGCCGCAACACCGTGGGCGTATGGGGAATTCGTCCCGCGAAAGGCGATCTCATTGTCGGCATCGCTCTGGTCGACGCGCAATCCATGCTGCTGGTCGCGGGCGAAAACGGCATCGGCAAACGGACGCAGTTCGACGAATACAGGAAGCAAAAGCGCGGCGGCAAAGGCATCATCACGATGAAGACCGGCGAGAAAACCGGCAAAGTCGTCGGCGCGCTGACCGTCACCGACAGCGACGAGCTCATGCTCATCACGACCAAGGGCCAGATGGTGCGGACCCGCGTAAAGGAAATCCGCGAGACCGGCCGGAACGCGCAAGGCGTGAAGTTAATGGACCTGCGAGGAGTGGAAAAATTGCAGGCTATCGCGCGCGTCGTCAGCCAGGAGGAAGAGACCGAAGAGGAAACGATCGAGCCCGCGACGGAAGCATAAACCGTCCTGCGGAAATACGGCGAAGTTGTAGGGCGTTTCTGCGAAACGCCATGGCGTCCGGCACAGACGCCCTACAATCGCTCCAGGAGTCTGTCTTCTTCACCAAACAAAAAGGGACACGCCGAAGCGTGTCCCTTTAAATTGAAGCCGGCCCGCCCTCGGGCCGAACATTGATTGCAAACGCCGCCGTCTTAGTAGGACGTGGTCTGCCGGGTCGTAGTGGAGGCGGACGGTTGCGTCACGACCGCTTCCTCACGGGTGGAGGTCGTCGTCGTCGTGGTGCTGGGCGTTGAGCAGGAGGTGATAGCAAGAGCGCAAACCGCGAGAACGGGCGCCAAGAGGATGAATTTTTTCATAGTATGTTTTTGGTTGGTTACCTATCCGATTCGGAGCCGGGCGACCCGGCAGCCGTATGGAACGCAAACTTTTTGCGATCAGCCGATTGAGGCTCTTTTAGTCGTCCACGAAGCTCCGGAGTTTTTTCACGGCGGAGCGTTTGCGCTTTCCCTCCAGAATGCGCCGCTTCAGCGCGCGCGGGCGGGGCGAATTTTGGCGCCGCGTTTTTTCACGCTGCGCTTTGTCCGCGAGCCTTCGTTGGCGTTCCCGCGCTTCGATCGCCTCGCGTAAGCGCTCGCGCGCCAGCTTCCGATTCGTCGCTTGCGAACGCGAGTCCTGAACGGTGACACTAAGCCCGGACGGCCGATGCCGTAGCGTGACGGCGGTGGAGACTTTGTTGACGTTCTGCCCGCCCGGCCCGCCCGAACGCGCGAACGTTTCTTCCAAATCGGCCTCGCGCAGTTCCATCGCGACCTAGAGCGGAGGGATGTTCTCGCGGGCGCAGCGCAGCGCGCGCGACATCCAGACGAGTTCATTCAGAAACTTCGCGGCGCGGCCGACATACTTCTCGTCCTTCAACTTTCCCGCTTCATCGAACGCGTCCTGCACCCGACTGAAGTTCAAATCCGTGAACGTGACCGCCAGGCCCAGTTCGCGCGCCACCGGCACCAGGTTCTCGATCACGCGCGACCCACCGAAAGGCCCAGCCGACACGCCGCAAAACGCCACCGCTTTGTGAATGTATTCCTCCAGGCACATGTCGAGCGCGTGCTTCAGCAGGCCGGGATAGCCGTGATTGTACTCCGGCACCACAATCACGAGCCCGTCCGCGCGCGTCATTTTCTGCGCGTACTCCGGATCCTTCATCTCGGTCCCAGCATCCTCCATCGTCATCTTCAACTGCCGCACATCGATCACTTCGGTCTCGATCTCCGGCCGCTTCTTGATTTCCTCCAGAAGGAAATGAGCCACGTGCTCGCTCCTGCGGCCCTGCCGGGAGGTGCCGAGAATGATGGGAAGGTAAAGGGCTTTCTCGTTCATAAGACTTAATGGGGTTATGCCGCTACCGCTGGCCGGACTCGAACCGGCACGGGCCGTTAAGCCCAACGGATTTTAAGTCCGTTGCGTCTGCCATTTCGCCACAGCGGCTTTTGCGGTCGTTAGAGGCTGTTTTCCCTCGTAAACGGCCCTTTTTTCATCTCTCCCACTGTAACACATAAAAACGCATGGAAACGCGATAATGCTTGAAAATGTGGCAACAAGGTGGCAACGGTTTGGACCATGAACACCACCGCTCAACCGGCGCTGCGCAGAATATCGCCCGAAGAAGCCGAGAATCTCCGCACGGATGCCACGACTGGACCCGTCAAAAAAAGGGCTCGCGGCGCACGCCGGACACAGCAGAAATGGAAGGTCAGGAAATACCGCGACAGCAAGCGGCCAGCGCTCAAGTTCGTGGTGAACGGGCGCGAAGATGGCAAGCGGACCCGGAGCTTCTTCAGCACAAAAACTGAGGCTGACACATACGCCGAGACGAAGAATGTCGAGCTGCTGAACAGCGGCACGGAAGGTGCCGAGTTTCCGACCGAGCTGCGGGTGATGGCGAGGCAATGCGCCGCCTTGCTGGAAC
>JBDSNB010000028.1:0-14058 GCA_039915555.1 Chthoniobacterales bacterium
CGGCTCATACCAGTGCACGAAAAGAATTGCTGGAGCGGTCGCGTCCGAGGCTTTCCCAGAGACAACGGTGGCGGCATTTCGTTTCCCGTCGAGCGCCACATAATTGACATCACGCAAAGTCGCGTCACCCTCCGTGCGCACGCCGGTCTCCTGGAGATCGAGCGGGATAGCACGGTCGTACTCGAACGAGACTTCCGCCGTGGCCGGAACGAGAGAAGCCGCGAAAAGACAGAGGGAAAATCGGATCATTTGTGGCGCTCGCAATTTCACCGCTAACGTCAAACTCCGTTAGGACTTTGAGAAGATGAATCGGGACGCGCCTCAGACATTACGCCTAACGATCGAGCGGAAGGCAGGGGCAGCGCGGTTTCCTCCATCATCTTTGCAAAGCGCGGATCATCCCGCAGTTCATCCCGATACGGGCTGAACTTCAGATTTGCCGAACTTGTAAAAACCGAAATCGAAGGCTCGTTTCAGTCTGGAGTCAAAAGTTTGCAGTCTTTCACGTTCAATAGCTGGGGGCCAATCGTCTCTCATTGGGCATACACAGGAACAACAAATGTCTTTGGGGTTAAGATACTTGGTCGCGGGACATTTTCGGCCTCGGTCAGTTCTGCCGGGGGCCGCAATTTGGCGAACATGCGCGGCCACGCCGAAACGGTGGCTCGCCTTCCCGGCATCGACTACAGGTTCAACTTCGCGATGGAAATAACGTCGGACGCTGAAAGCGCTTCATGTCTCCCATCATCGCCGTAATCGTAATTTTTTTGGCCCTCGGCATGATGCTCGGGTGGTTTCTTCGTCGTCGGATCGTTCGCGCGTATGCGCTCGCCAGCTTTATCCCAATTGCGATGCAAGTCGTAACCGACTTCTGCCTAAAGTTCGATCCCGCTCGTTTTCAGAAACCGCTGATGTCGATTCTTCGAGAGTCTGCAGGAGGGTTGCAACTCGATATCGCAATTGGCATGATATACGGAGTCCTGCCCGCCGTTATCGGCGTCAGCCTCGTCTGGCTGGGGCAATCGAAAAGAATCGCGAACGGGGTCGCGTCTAAAAGGGGTCAGAGCTAACTATCGACACACTCGCCCACGCTGAATCGGCGTCATTGCCGAAGTCGGCGATCGACGGTTGCGCCTAACGATCGAGCGGAAGGGGCAGCGCGGATTCCGCCATCATCTTTTCAAAGCGCGGATCATCCCGCAGTCCATCCCAATACGGGCTGAACTTCAGATTGCCGTAGTTCAACCCGAACGGAATTTTCACCAGCCGCGCCAACGCCTCTAGCGCCTCCTCGCGCGCACCGGTCACCGCCAGCACTTCCGCGAGGCGCATCTCGTTGTCCGGTCCCATCAACGCATCCGCACTCGTCGGCCGCAGCTCCACCGCGCGACGCGCCTTTTGCACGGCAGCCTCCCGCTCGCCCAACCCCGCCAGGGCCAGACTGAGCGCTCCTAAAGTTTCGGGATCATCCGGCCGCCGCGCCAACGCGAGTTCCGCCAGGCGCTTCGCCTCCGCGTAGGCGACCCGCGCTTCCGCACCATCCTGTTTCATCTCCGCGCCGCGTCCCGTGAGGATCCAGAGACTCGGCATCTTCTTCGCCTCTTCGCCCACGCCCGCCGCGAGCGCCGTGACGCGCGCTGGATCTCGTTCCATAATTGCGAGCCAGAGACGCGCCCAGTCGAGCTCCATGTGGCTCTTGATCTTCACCGCCTGGAGGGCCGCGCGCGCGCCCGCCAGGTTCCCGGTTCCGAGCGCGATTTCGTTCGTCACCACCAAGAGTCGGATCGTCGCTCCTTCCCCCAGTCTTTGCCGCGCGGCCTCCGCCACTCGTGCGGAATCTTCAAACCTGCGCAGCCCCGAATATGTCTGGATGAGATTTACGGCCAGGTCTGCGTGTTGCGGATCCAATTCAACCGCCCGCTCGCCATCGCGCACCGCGTCCACCCATTGGCCAAGCCGGCGTTCCGCGAGCGAGGCGAGCGTGAAATACTCCACCCCGTGCGACCCTTTGGCGGGCAGGCGCGACAATTCCTCCTTCGTCCGCCGGTAGTCGCTCAGCCCATGATAATAATACCGAGCCAAAGCCAGCCGCGCTTCCTCTCCCTCGGGCTCCAGCCGCAGCGCCGCGTCCGCAGCCTCTTTCGCCGCCGCCAAATCGGCCGGCGCATGCTCCTCCCCGAAGCGGTAGAGATAAACGTGCGCCTCGTTCAGCAGACAATAGGCGAGGGTAAATTGCGGGTCGCGCGCGATCGCCTTCTTAAGCAGTGCGATGGCGTCGGTCCAGGTCCTGGCGGCGTTGGGCTGGAACGGTTCGTTTAAGGACGCGCGCGCTTGCAGATAAAGATCGTAAGCCTGCATGTCGTGCGTCGGTCGTTTCCAAATTGCCGCCTGTTCGCCGGCCGAGAGCGTCGCTTTGAGCTGCGCCGCGATCGTTTGCGCGAGCTCGCTTTGGAGCGCGAAAATATCCTCCACCTTCCGGTCGTAATGCTGCGCCCAGATTTGCGCGTCCGTCTGCGTATCGATGAGCTGCGCGTTGATCCGCACCCGATCGCCTGAAACCTGCACGCTGCCTTCCAGCACATTCGCGACGCCGAGCTCGCGTCCGATCTCCTGCATGTTGCGCGCCTTCCCGCGATACGCCGCCACGCCGCTGCGGCTGATCACTTTCAAATCTCCCACCCGCCCCAAATCCGTCAGAATGTTGTCCTGCACTCCGTCGGCGAAATACGACGGCGGATTGTTCGCGCCCAACGTTTCGAACGGCAGCACCGCGATGCTCTTGCGCGAATCGACCACCCCGCTCGCCGTCCCGCGCTCTCCGTCGCGCGGTCGAGGCGTGGCACGTTGCCAAACCGTAAACAATCCGCCCGCGAGCAATAACAACAGCAGCGCGCCCGCGAGCGACCGCGCACCCTTGCGCTGCCAGAGACAGCGCGCTCGATAAACGAGCGTGGTCCGGCGCGCCAACACTGCTTCGCCAGCCAGATGTCGACGAATATCCGCCGCCAGATTCGCCACGCGCGCATAACGCAGCTCCGGCTCCTTCCGCAGCGCCTGGCGCACGATCGCATCCAGATCGCCGCGCAACCGCCGGGCCGTCTGCGGCGCCGCCACCCGTGCACTCGGCGGCGGTGGTTCCTGCTCGCGCACCACGCGCACGATTTCATCGCGCGAAGGATTTTTCGTCGCGAACTGATGCGGATGCTGACCGCTCACCAACTCATAAAGCAACGCGCCCAGCGCATAGACATCGCTCGCCGCCGTCACCGCGCGACCGTCCGTTTGTTCGGGCGACGCGCAATTTGGCGTAAGCCGTTGCTCGCTTGGTGCCGTCGCTTCCGCGGCTTGCGCGCCGGGGTGGAGCAGCTTTGCGATTCCGAAGTCGAGCAGCTTCGGCTCGCCCTCCGGGTTCACCAGAATATTTCCCGGCTTCAGGTCGCGATGAATGACGTGATTGTGATGCGCCACTTCCACCGCCGCGCAGATTTTCAGAAAAACGCCGAGCCGCTCCTCGATCGACAGGTTTTGCTCTCGCACAAAACGCGTCACCGGCTGACCGTCCACATACTCCATCACAAAGTAAGGCAACCCGTCGTCCGTCGTTCCGGCATCCAGCAGGTGCGCGATGTTCGGATGCTCGAGCTGCGCCAGGATATGTCGCTCGGCCGCGAAACGCTCCAGCACTTCCTCGGTATCCGTGCCGCGTTTCAGAACCTTGATCGCCACCTTCTTTTCAAACTGCCCATCCGCGCGTCCCGCCAGATACACCGCGCCCATCCCGCCGCGTCCCAGCTCGCGCTCCACGGCATAGGCGCCGATCCGCCACCCGCGCCGCGTCGTCTCCTCCTGCCAGAGCGCGCGCGTCGCATGCTCGGCACAATCTTCCAAAGAATCAGACGCCCCCTGCGCGATGGCTTCCGCTTCCCGCACCAACGCCTCCGCCTCCGCGCGCAACGCCACGTCCTCCGCGCAGCGCGTCTCCAGCAACGCCGTCCGCTCCGTCGCCGACGAAACTTCCAGCGCGTCCGCCAGGATGTCTTTCAGTTGCTGCCAACGCTCCGGGTCGATCTTCTCGCGGCGCCGATTGTTCGTTTTGCTGATCATCTTTTCTCGTTTCAAGACGACGACAATTCCCGCCGCAGCCAAACCTTCGCCACCGTCCAATCGCGTTTCACCGTCGCGGGCGCGATCCCGAGCGTCTCCGCGATTTCATTAATCGTGAGGCCGCCAAAAAAACGCAGCTCCACGATCTGCGCCTGCCGCGGATCCAGCACCTCCAGTTCGCGGAGCGCCTCATCGAGCGCCTGCACATCGATTTTGCGGTCCTCGTAAAATTCGAGCGTCAGTCGCACCCGCTCCGTCCCACCGCGTTTCAGGCGCTGCTTCCCCACCGCGTGATTGATCAGGGTCTCGCGCATCACGCGCGCAAAGATCCCGACAAAGTGCGCCGGGTTCTCCCAGGCGATGCGCTCCTGCTTGCGCAGGCGCAGATACGCTTCGTGCACCAGCGCCGTGCGTTGCAAGGTGTGCTCGGCCCGCTCGCCTCGGAGATACCCGGTGGCGAGACGGCGCAACTCCTCATACACCGCCGGCATGATCTCCTCGATCGCACCGGCGCTGCTTTCGTTAGGCGAAGACGCACTCATGGTGGCGGTGAAGCTTTCCGCAATCTGTCCCAAAGTGCAGGGCCACGCGACATTAATGGCAGGCATGTGAACCTAAAAAAGGTAGGACGCCCACCACCGGAACACCAGCCTCGCGACCGCTTCCCGCCGCCTAACGAAACGTCTTCGAGGGAGCCGTCCGCTCCCACGTCAAAAAAGTCTGAAAAAGAATGAGCCGTTTTCCGCGTGCTCATTGCATTACAGGATGTGAGAGAGATTTTTGACTTGAGAACGAGGACGGCGCGATGACGTATTTTTCCCAGATGGCCGCGCCTCCGGACGCTTCGATCCCAATCGCCTTCCTCGGCTTCGACGGATTCCTGCCCCTCGATCTCACCGGCCCCCTGGAAGCGTTCGCAGCCGTGCGGTGCGACCACGGCGCCTCGTCCCGCTACCAGAGCATCCTCGTCGGCGTCACCGGGAAGACCTTCACGGCCAGATCAGGCGCCACCTTCAAAGCCAAATACACCCTCGAGACCGCGCCGGTTTTCGACACCATCATCATCCCCGGCGGCGTCAATCTCGCGACCAGCGAAACCAACGGCTTAATCGCCAACTGGCTGCGCGCACGCGCCCAAACCACCAGACGTTTCGCCTCCGTCGCCACCGGCATCTATCCGCTCGCGCAAAGTGGATTGCTCGACGGCCGGCGCGTCACGACCCACTGGCGCCACGCGCAATATGTGGCCCGCACTTTCCGCCACCTGCAGGTGGATGACGCCGCTTCCTTCATCAAGGACGACCGCTTTTACACCTCGGGCGGCGGCACGGCCGGCATCGAGATGAGCCTCGCGCTCATCCGCGAGGACTACGGCTCCATTGCCGCCATCAATGTCGCCCGCGAGCTGGTCATGAATCTGCGGCCCGCCAGCGAAGGCGGGCGACCGATCGATCCCGCGGAATATCAACCCGGAATCGAAGATCGTCTCGCCGAGTTGCCCGCGTGGATCACGAGCCGGCTGCGCGCCAATCTTTCCGTCGAAGTCCTGGCCGAGCGCGCCTGCCTATGCCCGCGTCACTTCACCCGCCTCTTCAAACGCGCCTTTCAGAGCACGCCCGCCCATTTCGTCGAGCAACTCCGGATCAACGAAGCGGAACGCCGGCTCGCCTCCCAACGGCTTAGCATCGGAAGCGTCGCCGCCTCCGTCGGTTTCAAAAGCACAGACGTCTTTCGTCGCGCCTTCGAACGCCGCTTCGGGATGGCGCCGAGTTCGTATCGAAAACGCTCACGCCCCGACGATGATCGATCTGCAACCAATCGGCCGAAGGGGTAAACTTGATCCGCTCATGAAACCTACCCTCTTGCTGCTTCTCACTCTCCTGTCGCTCAGCCTTGCGACGGTTTTTGCCGAAACCACTCCGCCACCCGCACCCGCCCACACCCAGCCGCCGCCCGCCTGCACCGCGCCGGAGCATCGGCAGTTCGATTTCTGGCTGGGCAAATGGACCGTCCGCTCACCGAAGGGTGAAACGCCCGTCGGCACGAGTGAGATCAGCCGAGCCGGCAAAGATTGCGCCATTCTCGAGCAATGGCAGGACGCCCACGGCCTTCCCGGCACCAGCATTAATTACTACGATCCCGAGACCAAACACTGGCATCAGCTTTGGGTCGGCGGCGGCGGCACCATTCTCAAATTGGAAGGCCAATTCAAAAACGACGCCATGGTTCTGGAAGGCGACAACAACAATCCCGGTCAAACCAAAACGTCCCTTCAATCGCATCACCTGGACGCCGCAACCGGACGGCAAAGTAAAACAGGAATGGGCCACCTCCGACGACGGGAAGGAATGGAAAACAGTCTTCGTCGGTATCTACAGTCGCGAGTGAAACCCGCGCGTCATTCGCCCCCGAGCTCGGAGAAGAGCGCCGCAAAGATCTCGATCCCATCCCACATATTTTGCAGCCGGATATTTTCGTCCGCCGCATGCTGGTTGTCATCGTGGTTCGCAATCGGGAGACCGATCACCGGCGTGTCGTTAGGCTGCTGAAAGAGATACATCGGGATGCTCCCCCCGACCGTGGGCAAGCGCACCGGCTCGCGGCCGATCGCCGTCATGATTCCCGCCACCTCACGCGAAAGCGGAAGATCGAGCGCCGTCCGCGCCGGCGGATAACCGCTCCCCCACTCCACGCGCACCAGCTTGGCGTGCTTCCGCCGCGCCTCCGCCGCCGGCGCCTCGCGCACGATCTCGTAACCCTGCGCGCGCAGATGCGCTTCCACGAGTGGCTTGATCGAATCCGGCGTTTGCGCGGGGACGAGCCTGAAATCAATCGAAGCTCGCGCTTCCGGTTGGATTGTATTCGAAGCCTGCGCACCTACGTGGCCCGCTTCCAAGCCGCGCACATTCAACGCCGGCTGCAGCAGCAGCTCGTTCAATGGTTTCCCGTCGCCTTCGTTGTTCGCGATCTGAAATTCACGGCGCAGATCCGCTTCCACATCCGGCACTTTCGCGAGCGCCTCCCGTTCCGACGGCGACGGCTCTCGCACATTTTCGTAGAAGCCTTTGATCAAAATCCGCCCGCTCTCATCGCGCATCGACGCGAGCAAATGCGCCAGCGCGGCCGCCGGATTCGGCACCCAGTTCCCGTAATGCCCATCGTGCAATCCCTTCACCGGACCGTAAACCGTCAGCTCCAAATCTATCGTCCCGCGCGCGCCAAAATATAACAACGGCCGCCGACTCTGATGCACCGGCCCATCGCACAGAATCCAGCCATCGGCCCGCACCTTCTCCGCATACTTCTCGAGATAAGCCGCGAGATGCGGCGAGCCCACTTCCTCCTCGCCTTCGAAGACAAAACGCAAGTTCACCGAGGGCTTGATCTTCGCTGCCCGCATCGCATCGAGCGCGGCCAGCATCGCGATGATCGGTGCCTTGTCGTCACCCGCCGCGCGCGCATAGAGCCGCCACTCTGGATCGATCGTCTTCGCCTTCTCCCAATCGACATCCTTCCCCGCCGCATCGCGCATCACGGGCGTCCACGGATCACTCTTCCAGCGTGCCGCATCCACCGGTTGCCCATCATAGTGCGCGTAGAACGCGATCGTGCGCGTCGCCCCCGGCACGGGCAGATCCGCCACCAGTAACGGCGGCACGCCTTCGAGTCTCAGCACTTGCACGGCGAGCCCGCGCTTCTCGCACATCACGCGCAAAGCCTCCGCATTCCGCTCGATGTTCGGCCCATCGCTCGCCAGATTGGGAATCTTTAACCACTCCGCAAACTCCCCGAGAATCTCGCGCTCATGCTGCGCCCGCCAGGCGCCTGCCTCTTTCGCGATCGATGCCGGTTCGCTCGCGGGCAGCGCTGCTGCCGCCAGGAACAAGGCGATAAGCGGGGCAAGTCTCATGGTTCGTCGGATCACGCGGGTGGTGGGTGCGCGATCTCGCAAGCGATCTGTTTCTGTTCGCTCCCCGGTCCGCGTTTGTCCACCCTTCCGTTGACTTCGCCGGGACTATGCACTTCACAAATTTTCATTGCACTTTGGGCTTGTCAGCGCGTCAAAGACGCCACGCTAAACATTCAAAAGAACGATTTGATTTTAAGGGCCAGCCACACCAGCAGTATTGCGGATCCAAAATAATACACGCAACAAACGAGCCCGATCATCAATCCTTTTAACGCCTTTTTCATCGAATCGAGGGCCGTGGCTTCGCCTGTCTAGAGTCCCTCATTTTTTGGCTTGCGCCCGGACTTCTGTGGAGGCACGGCCTTTTGTTGGCTCTCTTGCCGCTCGGCGGCGGCGGAACATTCATCAGACGGCGCATAGTGTCGTCAATTCTAAGCTCCTGTTCGGGAGCCACTCGCTTGCAGCGTTGCTGCCACCAGGAACAAGGCGGTAAGCGGGGCAAGTCTCATGGTTCCTCGGATCACGCGGGTGGTGGGTGCGCGGTCTCGCAAGCGATCTGTTTCTGTTCGCTCCACGGTCTGCGTTTGTCCACCCTTCCGTTGATTTCGTCGCCTCGAAGGCGGGCAATCTTCGGGGAGGACGGAAGCGTTCGGCACGGACTTTCGGACTGGATCGCGACGCTCCCATAGCCGACCATCGCGACATGCGTCTCGCCATCGCCATCTTCGCCACCGCGCTGGTCGCACTCGGCATTTGGCTGATGGCGGCCGGCTTCATGCCCACCGGACCAACCGTTCCCAGCGGCACCTCTCAAATCGCCGCCGCGCCGCAGGCCACCGTCGGACCGATCGCTCTCGGCCTCGCGCTCCTCGTCGGTGGCGGGTTCTTCTTCGTGATGCTCTTGCGCCGACGATAGCGGACGCTGAGCCATCGTTTCTAGCGGAAGAGCAACACGCTCACCTGACAGGTGCGAACCATCGTCGTGGTCGTACTCCCGAGAATGAGATGACGGATGGGCGAATGACCGTGCGCGCCCATCACGAGAAGCTGGATGCCTTCGCGTTTGATCCCTTCCGCGATGACGGTTTCCGGTTCGCCACGCAACGCCGTCGCCGCGGTCGCGGCCGAGATGTTTCCGGTCGTCCGCCGAAGATAGCCGTTAGCACCGCAATGCAGAACGACGCGTAAAGCCCCACCTTCGGGTCCACGCCCGCGATGATGGAAAACGCGATTCGCTTCCGGAATTGAGCGCCAACGCCACTACGATACCCGCCAGCAAATCGCCGCGGACATTGGAGAACCACTCTTTGGAGAAATTTGTGAACACGAAGTGAGAAAGTGGGGCCGGGCTGCAAACGGCACCCCTCGCTTGGTGCAAAGCAACCGCCGACGCGAGAAACGTCCGGAGCACGAGGCTAGCCAGCGGGATAAGCCCCGAGGCTTTAGCGGCTAACCCGTAGTGTCGCAACCGCGGCGCGCGCCACGGCCATCAGCCCGTGTCCCGCAACAAACGCTCATGCCGTAATAAAGCATTGCTATTGCACGCGCGAGTTGCCAAGAATCTGCCCCCAATATGAAATCACGCTGGCTGCTTCTGCCCCTCGTTTCCCTCGCCCTCAGCACCAGCCACGCGCAGAGCGTCGCCGGTTTCGTCCACGCCAAGATCCAAAACTTCCAGCAAACCAGTTCGGCGGCGCCGGTGCTCGATGCCGTTCAACCATTCCAGTTCGGTTCCCTCTTGAACCAAGGCACAGCCACGATCAACAGCGCCACGCTCACCTTCAGCGGCACCGCCAGCCCGCGCACCTACACGCCCGTCGGCACCGGCGACTTCTCCATCCTCGATACCTTCGCCACCCAGGCGCTCCTCGACGCCTCCTACGGATCCGGCAACTACAACCTCAGCGCCAACACCAGCGACGGCATCCTTACGCGCACCATCTTCCTGTTTCCGTTCACCTATCCCACCACGCCGCGTCTCACCGTGCCGGCCGGCGATTGGCAGAACAACGTCCTCGTGATCAACGCCGCCCTCGATTACACCTTCACCTGGGCCGCATTTGCCAACGCGCAGGCGCCCGATCTCATCCAGCTCGCGATCCGAAATTCCGGCGTGAACCTGAGCCCATTTCCCGCCACGCAAACTTCCTACACGCTCCCCGCCGGTAGTCTGCAACCGGGCACCACCTATGTGTGCGATCTGGCCTACGTGCGCGTCGCCGGCACGACCGCGGCCGATCCGAGTTTCGGTGCCGCCTTCGCTCTCCTTCTCAAGGACACCGCCTTCACCATCCGCACCATCACCCCCGCGCTCGCACTCGCCTCCGCCGCCTCGCGCAAAACGCACTTAGCCGAGGGCGACTTCGATGTCGTCCTGCCGCTCTCCGGTTCGCCCGGCGTGGAATGCCGCACCGGCGGCGCGACCGGCGACCACGCCATCGTCTTCACTTTCAGCAACCCGATCGCGAGCGGCCAGGCTACCGTCACCAGCGGGACCGGGACTGTTTTAGGCAGCCCCATCACTTCCGGTAATTCTGTCACGGTCAGCCTAACGGGTGTCGCCAACGCGCAAACCATCGTTGTCACATTGAGCAACGTCACCGACACCTTCGCCCAAGTCCTGCCTGATACGGCGGTCAGCGCGAGTTTCCTTCTCGGCGACACGACCGGCAACGGCACGGTCAACGCGACCGATGTTGCGCAAACCAAATCACAAGCCGGCGAGGTGTTAACCGCGGCCAATTTCCGCCAGGACGTCAACGCCAGCGGCACTTTCACTTCGACCGATGTCGCCCTCGTCAAATCGAGCGTCGGCACGATGTTGCCGCCAGCGCCCCCTACAGCGCCGTCAAAGCAGTAGCGCGAATTACTCCCCAACGGGCCATCATCGGCCCGCCGCCTTTTCACAGCGCTCGAGCAGCCGCGGTGCCTCCATCCGCTCCGCCCACGCCGCGAATTCCGGTGTCGCACCGCGCCATCTCAGCGTTTCGACTTTCTTGAAGAGCGGCGCATCGGTGCGCAGGGTCGCGAGATTCTTGAAGAGCAGTGCGAGATCGCGCTGGTCGCCGAGAACGTTCGATGGGAATTTTTCGATCGGACCGTGGCGATTCAAAAGCGTGGCCGCAGTCTTCGCCCCGATGCCAGGGATGCCCGGATAGCCGTCAGTCGCATCCCCCACCAGCGCGAGCAGGTCCGGAATGAGCACCGGATCGACCCCGAACTTCTCCCGTACCGCCGCCGCATCGCGAATGATCTTGCGTCGGCCATCGATTTGCACCACCCGCTCACCTCGCACGCATTGCGCCAGATCCTTGTCGGGCGTCCAGATGGCGACCTTCTCCACCTTCTTCTCCTTCGACGCCAGATGCGCCGCCGAAGCGAGTGCATCATCGGCTTCCAGCTCCACCATCGGCCAGACGACCACGCCCATCGCCGTCAGGGCCTCCTCGAGCGGTTCGAACTGCGCCCGCAACGCGCGCTCGATCCCTGCCCCTGTCTTGTAGCCCGCCCAAAGCCGATTCCGAAACGACTCAATCACGCGATCCGTCGCCACGCCGAGATAGGTAGCGCCGGCTTCATTCTCAATCACCTGCAAAACCGTCTGCAGAACCCCCACCACGGCGCCGAACGGCCGATCCTTGCCCTTGTTGAACCGCCGCAAGCCGTAGAAATGACGGAAAAGCTCGTAGGTACCGTCGACCAAGTGGATAATCACCACTCAAATAAAACACCGAGACCACGCGAGGCGAAGCCTTTCACACTTCGCTGTGCCTACACGCCGTCGGCAGCAAATGCCGGCCATCATTGGCGACGAGACAATCTCTCAAGATGGCAGACTGCCCTCGATTTGTTCCTGTCTCTCACAAATTCTTGATCAGTCGATCGTATTCGGCGTGCGAGCCGATGAAATACCAGATGGCCGTGTCGCCAGTGCGAACACAAACTGCCCGCCAGTCGAGGCCGATGCGCACCGAGAAGATCGGTCTGGTTGTGTGGATCTGCTTGAATTGCAGGCTGCCGTGCCAAGGGTCCGAGGTCCAGAGGCGGTAGGCTTCCTGAGCCTGTCTTTGGATGGGAGCGGTAGATCGGCCAGCAGCTTCCGAAACCGTTTGGTCGTTCGGGAAATCACTCCCCGTCCAGCGGCTGGGTCTCGCCGGCCTCGAACTCGCGCAATGCCTCATCGGCCAGCGCGCCGAGTTGATCCTGGGATGACGCGAACGACTTCGACCACTGCTGCTCCGATTTCAATTCAGCCAGGAGAAAAGACGCCACCGCGTCCTGCTCTGCCACCGGCAACTGCGAAGCCTCGGCGAACGCGCGTTCCAGAAGCTAGGTCATGCCGAGATGATACCGCCGAGGTTCCTCACCGGCAACGAATGACTTCTTCATGCCCCGCGAACCTTCTGCGCTCGGCGATTTATGCCAAAGGCAGCGCGTAATCCTCTCTGCCAGTCACGCCTAAGCCATGGCGGCGGCGAGCCAAAACATGAAGGCCGCCGTAACGGATGCGCAGCAACGGCCGGGCTTTCCAATGCGAAACGCCCGGTCGGCCTCGGCCCGGCCGCGGAGAAAGTCGCTCCGAGTCAAAAGGCCCACCAACCGCGAACGAAAAGTCCTGCGAATAGGCCGAGAAAAAGAAGCGACGCGGTCGTCAGAATTCCATTCCAGAATCGATTCCGCCCGGCGAAACCGAGCAGGATGAAAATCGGGTAGAGGGTCAGCGCGTAGCGCGGTTCGCTCGCCAGATAACTAGCTGATGTCACGAGCAACCAGGATCCTGTGATCCAGACGGCGTGCATCGGCCGCAATTTGATCCAACTGAGGCCCATGCAAAAAAGCCCCAGGCACGCGAAGAGGAGTTCCTGCGTGCCGACCATGCTCGCGGCGGTGGGGGTCTGGAGTTGATTACGATAAGCCTCCCGCATCCCAATCCAGGGCCACGCACCGGACATATGGAAAAGCTGTTCCCGCATCGGCAGGAACGCAAAAGCGCTCCCTGCGATCTTGAGATTCAAGAGGAGATAAACGCCGAAACCCGCTGGCACCAATCCAATCCAAAGCCAGTGCCAGCGCCAGCGTTTCGTTTCCCAGAACTGATGTGCTGCCTCCATCGCCAGCGTCGGCAACAAGACGATGCCAGTGGGGCGTGTCATCCAGCAAAGCGCGCCGAGGACTCCTGCCATCCACCAGCGTTCATTCCGCGCCGCGAGGAGAGAAGCCAGGAGGAAGGCAAGAAAGAGCGATTCCGTATATCCGATGTGCAAGAAATATGCGGTCGGAAAAATGAGAAAGAACCAGACGGCCCGTATGGCCACTTCCGGCCCGTAGTCGCGCGCCACTAATCTCCGCAAGAGAACCGCCGTCGCCGCCAGGGCGAGACCAGAGACGACGAACGCCGCCACGAGATAATCCCGGGTCAGGAAGGCAAACAATCTAACCGTCCAGGGAAACAACGGATAAAACCATGCCTTGAGCGGGTCGGTGCTGCTGTAGCCCAACTCAGCGAGCCTCAGATAGTGCAGCGCATCCCAGCGGTTCCAGAGTTCCAGCGACTGGCGGAGGCCGGTGCCTCGTTGGTTGGTCAGGATTTGACAGCTCTCCGCGCCGAAAACAACCAGCAGCAGCTTGATCGCAAGCGTCCAGCCGATCGCGAGCCAATCTTCTTTCGGCAGGATCAGGAAGAGGCCTCTCCCGCCTGACTTTTGCGGCGCAGTCTCGGATATACTATTCATTTTCGGAGAACGCCCAGCGGGCACGCGCAAGGAAAAACCGTACGCATCCTGCCGAATTCCTCCTAACGATGCAATCTGGCGATTGCGAGGGGTCGCACTCGCAATCGGCTCCACCAGCCGAGCCGTTTCGCCCGCATCTTCTGCGGGCTCGTCAGCGCGCGACAATCGGGGTCCGGATAATCGGGGTCAGTCTGGGCTTGCATTGATTTCTCGGACAGTTTTTAGGGGATCAATTCTTTTGGGTTAATTGTTTGTGGTTTAGATGGGATTCAAACTGGAGAGGGCTTCGATAGGCAAGGCTGGAGTGGAGCC
>JBDSNB010000196.1:0-12442 GCA_039915555.1 Chthoniobacterales bacterium
TGCAGATCGGATTTCCGGCTGCGCACGAGCGTGATCTCGGCTTCGTAAAACAGATCGAGCTTGCCCGCGAACGGGCTCTTCGCACCGCGCGCGCCTTTCGCCACCGTCCGCACCGTTCCGAGCGAGCTGGTGCACCACGAGATGATCAGGCTCGTGTCGCTCAGCTTGCGTTTGCGGAGCAGAATCGCGTGCGTGCTTTCCATCCTAGGAGGATAGGCTTCCAGCCTGTCTCGGCCAGCAGGCTTCCAGCCTGCTGAGACATTTCCCGTCCATCTGGAAGCGACAGGCAGGATGCCTGTCGGCCGAGTCCGGCTGGAAGCCCGACTTCCGAATGCGCAGAGCGCACGGAGATGCGTATCTTCTCCGCTGACCCGCCCGATGGAGACGACGAAAACAGCCCAGATCCCCGGAGAACTGACCGGACGCTCGGGGCGCACGCCGGTGGGGAAAATCTCCCTGCGCGATACCTTTCGCGCGCTGCGGCATCGGAATTACCGGCTCTTTTTCTACGGCCAGCTCGTCTCGCTCATCGGCACCTGGATGCAGACGACCGCGATGAGCTGGCTGGTTTACCAAATCACGGGCTCGAAATTACTCCTCGGCGTGGTGGCGGCGGCCAGCTCAGCGCCGATGATTTTCTTTTCGCTCTGGGGCGGCGCGCTCGCGGATCGCTATCCGAAACGCGCCATCATTCTCTGCACGCAAACAGCGCAGATGATTCCGGCGTTTTTGCTCGCGGGCCTGGCCTGGGCGGGATGGGCCACGCCGGGCATGATCATCGCGCTCGCGGTCGTGAGCGGAATCGCGATGGCGTTCGATATGCCGGCGCGGCAGGCGTTCACGCTCGATATGACGAGCCGCGAGGATTTGCTGAACGCGATCTCGCTCAACAGCTCGATCTTTAACGGAGCGCGGATCATCGGGCCGGCGCTCGCCGGGTTGGTGATCGGCAGCCTGGGGACGCCGGTCTGCTTTTTAATCAACGGATTGAGCTACATCGCGGTCATCATCGGGCTGCTCATGATGAGGTTGCCGCCGTCCGCGCCGAAGGAAGCCGCCGTTCCCGGGAGCGCGTGGAGCGGGCTGCGCTATGTCGCGGGGCATCGGCGAGTGCGGACAATCCTGGGATTGCTCGGCACGGTCGGTGTGTTCGGCTGGTCGTATGCGGTCTTGCTGCCGGCGTTCGCGCGGGATGTTTTCGGGGCGGGCGCGAATGGCTACGGCGGGCTCATGTCGGCCAGCGGCGTGGGCGCGCTCGCGGGAGCCTTGACGGTCGCGACCGCCGGCCATGTTTTTCCCGCGCGGAATGTGGCCCTGGCGGGAAATTGGCTTTTCGCGGCGGCGCTGATCGCCTTCGCCTACACCACCAACTATTATCTCGCGCTCGGCCTCATGTGTTTGGGCGGGTTCGGCATGCTGCTCTTTTTCTCGACCTCGAATACGGTGATGCAAACGATCGTGCCAGATGAAATGCGCGGGCGCGTTCTCGGGGTGTGGGGCCTGGTCTTCGGCGCGATGATTCCGCTGGGCAGCCTCGAAGCAGGCTGGTTGGCGGAATGGTTGGGCGCGCCCTTCGCGCTTGCCTTTGGCGGCGTGGTCTGCGCGATTGCGGGGCTGGTGGCGTTGCTCGCGATCCGGCGACGGGAAGCGGAGGTCGGTTAGACCCGTTACCGATTCCCGATGTGGATCGCGCCTTTGTTCACGGCGAGAGCGGCTTCTTTAACCGCTTCGCTGTGGGTCGGGTGCGAGTGGACGGTGCGGCCGAGATCTTCGGCGCTGCCGCCGAATTCCATCACCGCGACGCATTCCGCCATCAGATCGGAGGCGACATGCGACAAGATGTGCGCGCCGATGATGCGATCGGTTTTCGCATCGGCGACGAATTTCACAAAGCCGGTCGCGTCATCCGCGGCGAGGGCACGGCCGTTGGCGGCGAAGGGGAATTTACCCACCCGCACTTCCAGCCCCTTCTCTTTCGCGTCGTCCTCGGTGACCCCGACTCCGGCCGCTTCCGGGTTCGTGTAGATGATGCCGGGAATGACGTCGTAGTTCACGTGACCGGATTTGCCGGCGATCATTTCCACGCAAGCGACGCCTTCCTCTTCGGCTTTGTGCGCGAGCATGGGACCGGCGATGACGTCCCCGATGGCGTAGATTCCTTTGATGTTGGTGCGGAAATGCGCGTCCACTTTGATGCGCTTCCGATCGTCGAGTTCGACACCGAGCTTGTCCGCGCCGACGCCTTCCATGAAGGCGCGCCGACCGACGGAGACGAGGACTTTGTCGGCTTCGAAGGTGAGCTGCTCGTCACCTTTCGTAGCTTTCGCGGTAGCTTTGCCATTCTCGACTTTCACTTCCGTGACTTTCGTTTCGAGATGGAATTTCATGCCCTGCGCGGTGAGGGCCTTTTGCAATGCCGTGGCGAGTTCCAGATCGAAGCCGAGCGCGATGCGGGGGAGAAATTCCAGGACCGTCACTTCGGAGCCGAGCCGGCTCCAAACGGAACCCATCTCGAGCCCGATGGCGCCGCCGCCGATGACGAGCAGTTTTTTCGGCACCTCGGAAAACGTCAGAGCCTCCGTGCTGCTGACGATGACATCGCCGTCGAACTTCATGTTCGGCAATTCCACCGGCACGCTGCCAGTCGCGATGATGATGTGTTTCGCTTCGATCTCCTGCGCATCACCTTCCGCCGGCTGGATCGAAACTTTGCCGGGCGCGGTGATGAAGCCTTTGCCTTGAAAGGTGCTGACTTTGTTCAGCTTCATGAGGCCGCGCACGCCGCCGGTGAGTTGCTTCACCACTTTGTCTTTGCGGGCGAGCATGACCGGCAGATCGAGCTTCACGTTATCGATCTTGATTCCATGCTTGGCGGCCTCTTTTTTCGCGAAAGCGAAATGGTCGCTGGAGGAGAGGAGCGCTTTGCTCGGGATGCAGCCGATGTTCAAGCACGTGCCGCCGAGTTCCGTGTCTTTCTCAATGATGGCGGTGCGCAGCCCAAGCTGCGCCGACCGAATTGCGGCCACGTAGCCGCCGGGGCCGGAGCCGATGATTACCACGTCGAATGTGTCCATAAATTCTGAGACGCTCTTAGAAGTCGAGCGGGAGCTTGGTCGGATCCTCGATGCACTCCTTCACCTTGATGAGGAACGTGACCCCTTCCTTGCCGTCCACGGCGCGGTGATCGTAGCTGAGCGCGAGATACATCATGGGACGAATGACAACCTTCCCGTCGATCGCCATCGGGCGCTGCTGGATGGTGTGCATGCCCAGGATGCCGCTTTGCGGCGGATTTAAAATTGGGGTGCTGAGGAGCGAGCCGTACACGCCGCCATTGGAAATCGTGAAGGTGCCGCCTTGCAGCTCTTCGATTTTGATTTTTCCTTCGCGCGCTTTGGTCGCGTAGCCGGCAATGTCGCCTTCCAGATCGGCGAAGCTTTTTTTATCCGCATCGCGCACCACCGGCACGACCAGGCCACGCTCGGTGCCGACGGCGACGCCGATGTCGAAGTAGTGATTCTGAATAAAGTCGTCACCTTCGATCCGGGAATTGATCGCCGGAACAGTTTTCAATCCCTCGACCGCGGCTTTGATGAAGAACGACATGAAACCGAGCTTCATGTTGTGCTTCTTCGTGAAAGCGTCCTGCGATTTCTTGCGCAGTTCCATCACTGCGGTCATGTCGCACTCGTTAAACGTCGTCAGGATGGCGGCGGTCTGCTGCGCCATGACGAGCTGGGCCGCAATCTTGCGGCGGAGCGGCGACATGCGTTTGCGAGTCAAACGGCCGGTCTCCGATTGCCCGGACTCAGGGGCGGTTTCGGGCGCAGGAGCAGCTTCCGCGGCGGGCGCGGCACCGCGTTTTTCGACCGCGGCCAGGACGTCGCCTTTCGTTAGGCGTCCGCCTTTGCCGGTGCCGGCAAGATTGGCGACCTCGAGTTTTTCTTCCTCGACGATGCGGCGCACGGAGGGCGACATGACTTCGGCGTTGGGAGATTTCTTCTCGCCGCTCGTCGGTGCTTCAGGCCGATTCGGATCAGGTTTGTCCTCCACATCCGCCGGCGTGGCCTGGGTGGTGGCCGGCTCTTTTTTCTCAGGCGCGCTGCCGGTGGCGGATTCGTCGATCGTCGCGACCACTTCGCCGATTTTCACTTCCTGACCTTCGGTGGCGAGGGTTTTCAGAAGGCCGGCTTTCTCGGCCACGATCTCAGTGGAGACTTTGTCGGTTTCCAAGGTGAAGAGGGGCTCGCCGGCTTTCACCTGTTCGCCGTCTTTCTTGTGCCAGACGGAAACGATGCCGCTGGAAATGGATTCGCCGACGGCGGGGATTTTGACTTCGATGCTCATGAAGGACCTACAGTATGCGTAAACGCGGGGCGCGGTCGAATTGAACGTTGGCGCCCTCGGCTGCGCACTAACGCGCGGCGTCGGCGGGGATGCTTTTGGTTTGCGGCAAAGCCCCCGCTGGCTCACCCCTCGACGTCGCCGATAGAAGCAAATCGAGCGCGCTTCGCTCCCGCACGCGTCCATCAAGAATGACGGCGCGAACACGCTGCGTGTTTTCGATCGCAGTCAGCGGATTTTCATCAAGCAAAACAAGATCGGCCCGTTTTCCGATCGCGATGGTGCCGCTCTGGTCCGCCTGACCAAGAAACTCCACCGGCCAGATGGTCGCGGAACGCAGCGCATCTGCGGTGCTCATCCCGGCTCGCACGAGCAACTCCAACTCCTGATGCAGCGCGAATCCTGGATAGACCAGCGGCATGGGCGCATCCGTTCCGGCAAGGATGCGGACGCCGGCTGTATTCAGCGTCTGAACGATCTGACGGGAGACCTCCCAGCGTCGCAGAGCAAGCGTCTTGTCCGCGTCCGTTCGTTCTGTGAGAAGCCTTTGCCAGCGCGCCTGCTCATCCGCACGCAGATAGGGCCAGCGTTTGTCGTCGCGAACTTTGGCCCATGCTTCGTTTGCCTCGATATACTTTGCCTCAAAATAGGAAAGAACCAGCGTCGGCACCTGCACCTGGTCGGTGCGGGCCAGTGCGGCGGCGACGCGCTCGCACGCCAATTGATCGAAGCTTTCCAGAACTTCACGCTCCTGTGTTTGGACGATGGCAGCGCTTTTCGTCCCCTCCATCCTCTGGCGAGCGCTGAGAAACTTTTCTTCTGCAGCCGAGCAGGCCTCATAGACCTGGGTAAGATGTTCGTTGCTCCGCTGACCCGAGGCCGCGGCTTCGAGAAGACGGACCTGGCCCGGTATGTGGCCGCACACCGGCAAGCGTGCGGCGGACGCCTCGGCCAGAAGCATGCGCCAAACCCGCTTCTGCATGTCCGAAAAGACCTTCATGAAGTCCACGCCCGCCGCTTTGCTTGCATGCACCTGCTCGCGCACGCTGGTCGCCGTTTCGGCCCGCGCGACCGCACCGGCCGCGAGGACGCGAGGTGCGACCAGTTCGCCGCGTTCCACCTTGCTGCGCCAACCGTTTACCACGGCCATTTGCGCGGGCTCGATCGCCATCTCGCGCACGGCCGTGACGCCGTTGGCAATAAAGAGCGGAAAAGCCCACTCGTTAGGCGGCCGGCGGGTCGCGTTATTGAAAAGGTGAACGTGCATGTCCACCAGTCCGGGAATGAGATAGCGTTCGCGCCCCGCCAGGCGCACCGTTTCGGGCGGTAGCTCGATCTCGCCGGGCTTCCCGATCGCGGCGATCCGTCCGTCGACAATGAGAATCGTTTGCGGGCCGTCGATCTTGCCGCCGATCACATCCACCACCGTCACCTCTTCGATCGCGATCGTGGGACGCTGGACTGTTTCAAGGGAAGACGCCTGGGCAACGGCGCGGTGCGACCAACCGAAGGCGCCGTACGTCACGAAGAGGAAGAACAAAACGAGCCACCGCCGTTTGTTCCGCCCCCATTTTCCAGGATCGCTCAAGATGTGCTCAGGTGTCCCGTGATCACGCGGTCCGTGGTCCTGCAATCTGCCGCACGACTTCACGAAAGTGGCACCCGCTACAGGCTCAACGCTTCCCAGATGAGCTGCGCCTGCTCGACTTTGTGCAAGGTAAGCGCGCCGACCGCCGGACTAGCGCTCGCGTTGCGGCCCGCATAGGCGATTTCGCGCCCGAAGAGAGCGCGCAGGCGCGGCTCCATGAACGTCCATGCGCCCATGTTTTGTGGCTCTTCCTGGCACCAAACGAGATTCGCGTCGCTCGGAAACGCTTTCACCAGTTCGCTCAGCTTTTCTTCGTGCAGCGGATAGATCTGTTCCACGCGAATCAAGGCGGCCTCCGCGATTTTCTGCGTGTCGCGATGCTTGCGGAGATCGTAATACACTTTGCCGGAACAGAGGACGATGCGCTTGATTTGATCGACTGGGCCCAGCGTGGGCGAACCCATGATTTCCTCAAAGCCTCCTTCGGTGAAATCCTCGGTGCGCGAAGTGGCGTGCTCGGCGCGGAGTAGACTCTTCGGCGTCATGATGATGAGAGGCTTGCGGAAATCGCGCTTCATCTGCCGGCGCAGGACGTGGAAATACTGCGCGGGCGTGGTGAGGTTGCAGATCTGGATGTTGTCCTCCGCCGCGAGTTGCAGGAAACGCTCGACCCGTCCGCTGGAATGCTCTGGACCCTGGCCTTCGTAGCCGTGCGGGAGGAGCAGGACGATGCCGCTGGGGCGTTGCCATTTCGATTCCGCCGAGACAATGAACTGGTCGATGATATTCTGTGCGCCGTTCGCGAAATCGCCAAACTGCGCTTCCCAGAGGCAGAGCATCTCGGGATAGTTCAACGAGTAGCCGTAATCGAATCCGAGCACGGCCGCCTCGGAGAGCAGGCTGTTGTAAATGCAGATTTTCTTTTGCTCCGGCGCGAGGTGCAGAAGCGGGACGTACGGCTCGCCCGTGGACGCGTCGTAAAGCACCGCGTGACGATGACTAAAAGTGCCGCGCCGGCTGTCCTGCCCGGAAAGTCGAACCGGCGTGTCTTCCAGGAGGAGCGAACCGAAGGCGAGCGCTTCCGCGAAACCCCAGTCGTACGGTCCTCCGGCCTCGAAGTTTTTGCGGCGTCGAGCCAGCACGGTCGCCTTCACCTTCGGCAAGATCTTAAAACCCTCGGGCGCCCGCGTCAGGCCATCCACGATCTGCGCCAGCATCTCAGAGCTGATCGAAGTGGCCGGCGAACCAAACGAGAAGTCCGGCTGAAACACCGCAGTCGATTCGTTGAATTGCTCCTTCCGATCCGCGGGATCGTGAGCGTGCGCTTTCACGTCATCGAGCGCGGTTTGCAGCTTTTGCTCGAACTCACTTTCGAGCGCGGTCGCCTCTTCTTCCGTCAGTCGGCCGGCCTCGATCAGCTCCTTCTTATAAAGATTTCGCACGGACGGTTGGCGATCGATTTTCGCATAAAGATCGGGCTGCGTGAACGAGGGCTCGTCGCCTTCGTTGTGGCCGTAGCGCCGATAGCAATACATATCGATCACGACATCGCGGCCGAACTCCTGGCGGAAATCGAGTGCCAGTTCGGTCACGAACATGGTCGCGAGCGGGTCGTCGCCGTTCACGTGAAAAATGGGAACCTCGATCGTCTTGGCAATGTCGGTCGCATACATGGAAGAGCGCGCGTCTTCCGGTAAAGTGGTGAAACCGATCTGATTGTTCACGACCACATGCACCGTGCCGCCCGTCGAATAACCGGGGAGCTGCGACATATTCAGCGTCTCGTAAACAATCCCCTGCCCCGCGAAAGCGGCATCGCCATGGATGAGCAACGGCAGGACACGGCGCCGCTCTTCGGCATCCCCGCGAATGCGTTGGCGCGCACGCGTGGTTCCTTCCACGACCGGATCGACCGCCTCGAGATGGCTCGGGTTGGCCGCCAAACGAATCTCGACTTCCGCGCCGGCCGCCAGCTTGCGGATGGTGCGATAGCCAAGGTGATATTTCACGTCGCCGTCGCCGCCCACGAGGTTCGGCACGTAGTTCTCGGTGAACTCGGTGAAGATCACGCGGAAAGATTTCTGGAGGAAATTTGCGAGCACGTTGAGCCGCCCGCGATGCGCCATGCCCATGCAGATTTCCTCGATGCCGCTATTGGGACATTTGTGCAGGATGGTGTCGAGAATCACTATGAGCGATTCCGCGCCCTGGAGCGAAAAGCGCTTCTGCCCGACGTAACGCGTGTGCAGGAAAGTCTCGAACAGTTCGGCTTCGATGAGCGCTTTCAAAAGCCCGATCTGGACGCGCTTGGAGGCGCTGTGTTTCGGCGGCCGGGACTCCAGGCGGTGCCGCACCCAATTGCGAATGCGCGTGTTCTGGATGTGTTGAAACTCGGCGCCGATCGCGTCCGCGTAGATGCTTTGCAGTTTCGCGATCATCTCGCGCAGCGTCATGCGCGCGTTGGCGAGGAAGAATTTCGACGAGACGAGAAGGTCGAGATCCTTCTCACTGAAGCCCAGTTCGCGCAGCGTGAGCAGAGGATTCTGCGGGCGCTGATCCGCCATTGGGTCCAGCTGCGCGACGGTGTGGCCTAACGTGCGGTAGGCGTAAACCAGGCCGTCCACCCGCGTTTGCAGCGAGCCTTCCGCCGTCCCGCCGCGGCCTTGCGCGGAAGCGGTGGCGGCGCCGTTGCGCTTCTCGAGATTCCCCAGCTCGAAGCCCTCGAAAAAGGCCGACCAACCGGAATCCACGGCCTCGGGATTGTCCTGCCAACGGCGGTAGTTTTCCTCGAGTAAATCGAGGTTGAGATGAGTCGCAAACGACGGTCGCATGTGAGCGCCAATCTGCGGCGCGCCCGCGGGCAGGGCAAGTTGACAGTGCGGAAGCGGCTCGTTACTTCATCGGCAGATGACGGCCGCACAGGTGTATGACTCGGTGACGAACGGAGGGGCGAGCGATTTCGCGGAAGCGGTCGTCATCCTCGTGGTTTCGCAAATCCAGGAGCGCCCCGGTGCGGAATAGGATTCGGCGGCTGGCTTTCGTTTTGGGCGGGCTCATCGCGAGCGGCACGGCGTCCGCAATTTATGCACAGGCCGATCCAGCGTCGGAGCCGACTGTGTTGGCGGTGGCGAAAGTGTTGCCGGCGGTGGTGAATATTAATACCGAACGCGTCGTGCGTCGGCGGGTGCGCGATCCGTTTGAAGATTTCGCGGCGCAATATTTCGGCAACTACCGGTCACGGCCGCGCGAGATCAAGCAGACGCTGCAGAGTCTCGGCTCGGGGTTCATCGTGGATCCGGCGGGCTATATCATTACCAACCAGCACGTCGTGGAACGCGCGGCCGACCTCAAGATTGAAGTCACGCTCAGCGACGGGAAAACGGTGAACGCGCGCTATATCGCGGGCGATGAGAAGCGCGACCTCGCCTTCATCAAGATCGATACGAAAGATCCACTGCCGTTCATCGACCTGAATGATCCTTCGCCCAATTTGCTCGGCCAATCCGTCATCGTGCTCGGGAACGCGCTCGGCTATAGCAGCTCGATCAGCCGCGGCGTCTTGAGCGGGGTGAAGCGTGACATCACAATCGGCGATTTCGAATACAAGAATCTGCTCCAGACCGATGCCGCGATTAATCCTGGAAACAGCGGCGGCCCGTTGATTGATCTCTCGGGCCGGCTCGTGGGCGTGAGCTCGGCCAAGATGGCCTTCACTCCGCAAGGCGTGCCGGCGCAAGGACTCGGGTTTGCGATTCCCGCTGAAACCGTGCGCGAGACAGTCGTGGAGTTTAAACGCATCGCGGACAATCAGCCGGCACCGAGCGCATCCCCCGCGGACGAAGCGCGCGGGGAATCCAACACCGAGCGACTCTTCGGGATTCAATTGCAAGAGCTCACGGCCGAATTGACGGACGCGCTCGGTCTGATCCCAGGCAAAGGCGTTCTGATCAGCTCGGTGGAATCGGGCAGCCCGGCGGAAGAGGCTGGCATCGAGCGCGGGCTCGTGGTTTACCGCGTGGGAAAATACGATGTGCGCACCGTGGCGCAGGTGGAGAAACTGCTCGTGCGCGCGCAAACCGGGACGCCGGTCGATTTCACTGTCGGGATCGTGCGGAGCGGTGGACAGTCCCCGCGGGTGGCACGCGTCACCTTGACAGCGCGTTGAGCGTAGAAAAAAATCTGCAACGCGCGGTCGCTTCGGTTGTCTCAGGAAATTATCTCGCATGATCAAGGTTGAAAATCTCACCAAGCGCTATGCCGGCCACACGGCGGTGCAGGACCTGAGTTTCGAGGTCGGCAAAGGTGAGATCATGGGGTTTCTCGGGCCCAACGGCGCGGGCAAGAGCACCACGATGCGGATTCTTTCCAGCTTCATGCCGCCGACTTCCGGCCGCGCTTCCATCGCGGGCTACGACATTTTTGAGCAATCGCTCCAGGCGCGCGCGCATCTCGGTTACATGCCGGAAAACGTGCCGCTCTACACCGATATGCGCGTGACCGAATATCTCGATTACCGCGCCGCGCTGAAAGGCGTGCCGCATCGCCGCATCAGCGAACGCGTGGGCGATGTGAAGGAACTCTGTGGGCTGAAAGAGGTGGAGAAAAAATTAATCGGTACACTTTCCAAAGGCTTCCGGCAACGCGTCGGCCTCGCGGATGCGCTCGTGCACGAGCCCGATCTCCTGATTCTCGACGAACCGACGAGCGGACTCGATCCGAATCAGATTCGCCAGGTGCGCGACCTGATCAAGAATCTGGGCAAGCAGCACACGATCCTGCTTTCCACGCACATTCTGCCCGAAGTGGAGATGACGTGCAGCCGCGTCATCATTATCAACAAGGGCCGGATCGAAGCGTGCGACACGCCGGAGAATTTGCTGGGCGAAATCCGGACCGCGACCGGTGTGATCCTGGAAGCAAAAATCGGCCCGGACGATGGGGTCGAGCAGCTCAAGAAAATCACCGGGGTGCGCGATGTGACGAGCGCGGCGGAGGGAGACTGGCAGACGTTTAACCTCCGCGTCGAATCGGGCGCCGATGTGCGCGAGGAAGTCTTTCGTTTGGCGGCCGCGCGACATTGGTCGGTGCGCGAACTCTCACAACGACGCGCGACTCTCGAAGACGTTTTCGTGGAACTCACGCACGCGGAATGATGAACTTCTTATTAGCGACGCACACCGCCGTCATCCCGAACCGCACAGACGGTGAGGGATCTCCCCGACGCAGTGTCGGATACACGAACCATGGCGGGAGGCGCTCGCACGACGGCGAGATCCCTCGGCCGTCTGCGCGGCTCGGGATGACACACGGAGGCGCGATCTAATGCGTAAGTTTTTCACCCTTCTGAAGCGCGAAGTGCGGAGCTATTTCTACTCGCCGATCGCGTATGTCGTTCTCGTTTTCTTTCTCCTCCTGAGCGGGACGGACCTCTACTTCCAGCTCTCTTACATGAACGGAAAAGCGGTGCCGTTTTCCATCCAGGAAGCGTTCTTCAACTCCATCTTTTTCTGGTTCGCTTTCGTCCTCACTTTTCCGCTCATCACGATGCGGTTGTTCTCCGAGGAGTTTAAACTCGGGACGATTGAGCCTTTGATGACCGCACCGGTGCGCGACTGGCAGGTCATCCTCTCGAAGTTTTTCGGCGCGCTCGTTTTCTTCATCGTCCTCTGGATTCCGACGCTGCTTTACTTCGTGATCTTCCAGTTTGTGACCAAGCAGCCCGCGGCGACCGCGGTGGGCGCCTACTACGGCAGCTATCTCATGCTCTTGCTCCTCGGGATGTTCTACATCGCGATCGGTTGTCTCGCTTCGGTCCTGACGAAAAATCAAATCGTGGCCGCGATCATGTCGTTTTCCGTCATCACGCTCCACTTCTTCTCCGGGTTGCTCGCCTTTATTTTGCAAGACGTCAGCTCGGCCACGCGCCAGTTGCTCGCCTACTTTTCCGCGATCGAGCAAATGGGGATGCTTTCCCGAGGCGAGATCGATACTCGTCCGATCGTGCTCTACACCAGCATGACCATCGTGGTCCTGGCCTTGACGCAATTGGTTTTCCAAACGCGGAAGTGGAGGCTCTAAAAATGGCGACCGAGACCAAGCGCGCCCCCGGAAAGATTCATCGTCTGCGCATCGGCGTAAACGCGCTCGTGCAGATCGCGCTCCTGCTGTTTCTCGCGGCGATGGTGAATTATCTCGGGTTCGAACATTACAAGCGCTGGGATCTTTCGCGGAACAAAAAGTACGCGCTCTCGGATAAATCGAAACGCTTCCTCGAGACGGTGAAAGGCAAGATCCGGCTGACGGTTTTCTTCGATCAAAACAACGCCATCGCGCAGGACGTGCAGAACCTGCTGACGCAATATCAGTACGCCGCGAAGGATAAAATCGACGTCGAGAACATCGACCCGACGCGCAGCCTCTCCCGCGCGAAAGAGATCTTCGATAAATACAAAGTGGTGAGCGACGAAAGTCTGGTGGTGGTCGATTACGACGGTCGCAACAAGACGGTCA
>JBDSNB010000017.1:0-15845 GCA_039915555.1 Chthoniobacterales bacterium
GTCGGGCTGCGAACCGTTCGGGTCCATCCCGGTGCGGATCTCGAAAGCGGCGCCCTGCTCGAAGATGTCGCGCGTGCCGTCGTTGCGCACGAAGCCGCTCGTCGCGCTCGCGCCATTCACGGTCGGGATGTTGGAAAACGATACTTCCACTTCGAGACTGCCGAGCCGGTCAGGTAACGATTCCACTCCGCGCCGGCCGCCTGGATGGCGCTGGTGATGTTCGAATAGAACGAGGCGTAGGTCCCGCCGGGGTCGGTGAAGGTGACCGTGTAAGTGACGGCCGTCATTTGATCGGGAGCGGGCGTCGCCCTCGTGGACGGCGCGACCATCCACTTCGTGGCGTAGTTCGGAGCCGGCATGTCGCTCACCCGGCCAACCGGAACCCCGCGCGGCGCATCAACCTGGGATTCGGAGATCGGCGCAAGGGCAGCCAGCAAGACGAAACAAAACAAGTGCCTCTGCATAGCAACGGTTTAACAGCTCTCCTCGGCAAGGCAAGGGTGCGCATAGGCGCGCCACAGCCAGCCGCAGACCGTCTGCAACTCCCAAAGCGCCTGTCCTCCCGAGCCGCGCAGACGGCCGAGAGATCTCCCCGACGGAGTTGCGGTAACGCTCGCGGATGGAACCGGACGGTAGCTACGCAGACACGAGAACGCCGATCTGTCGCTCCTCGCCGACGCCGGCTCGTGTCATCCTCCCCCTTGGAAGATCTCTCGATCGTCTGCGCGGTTCGGGATGACTTGAGCGCGCCGCGCATTGCGACCAAGCTTTCCACTCATGCCGAAAGCCAAAGCCGCACCCACCTCCTCTAATATCCACGCTGTGGTCGGCTCGGATGAGAGCGAAGTGAAACGCGAAGCCGCTGAACTGGCCGCGAAGCTGACTCCACCAGATGCGGGCGATTTCGGCCTCGAGATCATCGATGGCGCGGGTGACAACTCGGAGCAATCCGCCGCGCGCGTGCGCTTGGCGATCGAGGCGTTGCAGACGCTGCCCTTTTTCGGCGGAAAGCTGGTGTGGTTGAAGAACGCAAATTCGTTAGGCGACACCGTGATCGGGCGCTCCGCGTCGGTCCAGAGCGCGCTCGAAGCATTGGGCGACGTGCTGGCCGGCGGGCTCGCGCCGGACATTACCTTCCTGATCAGCGCGACGGAAGTGGACAAACGCCGCGCGTTTTACAAAGCGCTTTCAAAACGCGCCGACCTCCAGATCATCGACAAGCTCGACGCCTCGCGCAGCGGCTGGGAAGAGGAGGCGACTGAGATCGTCCGCGGCAGGGCGAAGACGCGCGGCCTGCGCTTCGCAGAAGAAGCGCTCGACCTCTTCGTCCTCCTGACCGGAGGCGACACGCGGCAGATCGAGAACGAGTTGGAGAAGGTCGATCTCTACGTGGGCGAAAAGCGCACCGTGACTACCGACGAGGTCCGCACCCTCGTGCCGCTCTCGCGCGCCGGCGTCATTTTCGAACTCGGCAACGCGCTCGCCGCCTGCAATCTCGATCGCGCCCTCGCGCTCGTGCGCAGTTTGTTAGACCAAGGGGAGAGCGCGATCGGCATCCTGCTCGTGGCGATTTTGCCCACGGTGCGAAATCTCCTTCTCGCCAAAGATCTAATGGAACGTCATCGCCTCTCGCGGCCGTCCGCTCCGTTCTCGTTCATCTCCACCGTGAATCGGCTCCCGGCGAGCGCGACCGAACATTTGCCCCGCAAGAAGGACGGCAGCGTGAATACCTACGCGCTCGGGATCGCCGCGATGTCCGCGCATCGCTTCCAGACGCCGCAGTTAATCGCCGGCCTCGACGCGTGTCTGGAGGCGAACCTGCAACTCGTGAGCAGCCAGCGCGATCACGAACTGATCCTGACCGAGATCGTGGTCAAGCTCCTCGCCCGCGATTGAACTTATCCTGCGCTCGGCCCGTCGACCTGGTTGCTGGCAATCGGACCGATGTAGGGAATTTCCCAACGCGCGCCGCTGAACGCTTTGATCAACGTGATGATGAAAACGACGAGGAACGCGATCGTTACGATGGCCCAAATGAGGCCCCACACGACCACGAGCAGGCCGCCAATTCCCGGGACGGCGGCAAAGATGGCGTGCACGATCTGCGCCACAATCCCGAAAACGATCCAGGCCCCGCCGAAGATGATCGATTGCATCGCGTAAAAGCGGACAAATTGATCGTGCTTTTCCAGGATGTAGAAGATGATGCCGCCGATTAGCGGAATACAGGCGAGCGCGGCCGCGACATTCGAGGGCAAACCGGTCGAGCCCGATTTCGCCCCGCCTTGGGCGGCCGGCGGTGGGGTAGGATCAACGGGGTCGCTCATGCTTATATATAGACGGGAATCACCCTCGTGGGTCAAGTTAACTCCCACCGCGTACGCCAGAATCTGAGCCCTTGAAAACAATTTCCATCCACGCCGGCGGGGCGCGCTACGACGCGCTCGTCGGCTCCGGTTTGCTGCCGAAATGCGGGACGCACATCGCCGCGCGCCTGCGCGGGCCACGTTGCGTGATCGTGGCGGATGAAACGACCGGCGCGCTCTTTGCCGGGAAGGTGGAGGCCAGCCTGCGAGAAGCCGTCTTTGCACCAGCGCGGGTCACGATTCCCGCGGGTGAAAACGCAAAGTCGCTCGCGCAGGCAAGCGAAGTTTGTGACCGGATGACGGCCGCGGGTCTGGATCGTTCATCGTTTGTCGTGGCGTTGGGCGGCGGGGTGGTGGGTGATCTCGCCGGTTTCGCGGCGGCCATCTATCACCGCGGCATTCCGCACGTGCAGATCCCGACCACGCTCCTCGCGCAGGTGGATAGCGCGATCGGCGGGAAGACGGCCGTGAACACGGCACACGGGAAGAACTTGTTAGGAGCGATTCATCAACCGGCGCTCGTGCTCGCGGATGTGGCCACCCTGGAGACGCTGCCCGCGCGCGAGTTCAATCAGGGTTTCGCCGAGATTATCAAGCACGCCGTGATCGCGGACGCTTCGCTTTTTGACCTGCTGCGCGATCCAAAGAAGATCGATCTGGGTGAGCTGGTGCGGCGGAACATCGAGATAAAAGCGGAGGTCGTGGCGCGCGATGAACACGATATTTCTGGCGAGCGCGCCGTTCTCAACTTTGGTCACACCGTTGGCCATGCGATTGAACGCGCCGCCGGCTACGGTCGTTTTTTGCACGGCGAGGCGATCAGTTTGGGACTCGTGGCGGCGTGCGAAATCTCCGTGCGCAAAGTCGGATTGCCGGACGCGGATCGCCGAAAGGTGGTCGCAATGCTGGAGAAATTCGCCTTGCCGACCGAGTTGCCGCCCGATCTGGCGCGCGACGAAATTTTGTCGGCTGTAGCAAAGGACAAAAAGTTTGAAGGCGGCGCGGTGCGGTTCGTGGTCAGTCCGCGCCTGGGCTCCGCGCATTTAGCCGACGATGTGACGCTGGAGGACATCCGCACGGCCGTGGCGCGATTGTAGGGCGTCCGTGCCAGACGCCTTGGCGTTTTGAAAAAACGCCCTACAACATCAATTTCGCATTGCGCGATAGTATTCGATCAGCCCGTCGACCACGCCGGCTGCATATTCGCGATAAATGCTCGGCCGGTTCGTGCCGTTCACATTGCGGATCCCATCGTAGTCGCCTTCCTGCACACGCCAGAAAACTTCGTCGCTGTTCATCACATACGGTTCGAAGTAAATCACCGGCGCGTGATAGAGCCGCGTCGCGAGCAGATTACGCAGGTAGACGTAACCGCTCGTGCCCGCTTTCGTCACGTTTTCGGTCGTGTATTTGTACGGCGGTAACCGGGTCCGCCGCGCCATCGCTTTTGCGAGCGTATCTGCCAGGCCGATCTCTTCCGCGTGCGTGCGACTGAGCAAACGCTCCAGCATTTCGAAGCGGACATCATCGAACTCGAGCTCGGGCGGGAGATACGATCCGTTCACCAGCAAGTGGAGATGATTGCGATCGATCAGGGTCGGTTTCGTTGGTTCGTCCCAGCTCTCGGCGTTGAAGTGCAGACAGAGCACGAGGTCCGGTTTCAGCGTTTCGTTGACCAACTCGGCGCGCTGCCGGATCTCGCTGTTGCGATAGAACAACAACTCGTTATGCCACCGCACCGTGTGTTCTTTCTCCGGGTCATCCGGCCCCGTGTAGTCTTCCCGCGGCTGCGCTTCGCCCGCGCGGAGGAGAATTTTCTTCGAGACCTCTTCCAAATCTTTGGGTCGCTTCGCGGTCGCAGGCTCCGCTTTGTCGCGCACGAACGAAACCTTCGCGCCGAGGGCGCGCAGTTTCGGCGCGAGAATTTTCGCCACCAGCAACGTCATGTCGCCTTCCTGGATCGGCTTGCTGTCGCCGACTTGGAACCAGCGTTCTTCCATACGGGCCCAACTGCCGCCGAGGTGGCCAGGATCGAGCGCGATGTGAAGGCCTTTCAATTCCCGGAAGCGCGAAGTGCGTCCAAGTTTTTTCGCTGATCGCCAGGTATGCGGCGCGGGTTTGGCCGCGCCTTCGTCGGCGGCAAAGCGAAGCGTGAACCATTTCGGATCTTCCAGGCCGGTCGCAATCTTCACCGAGCCCGCTTCTACGTTAATGAGCGTCTCACTGACGCCGCGCGTGCAGTAAACGTTCTGCAGCAAACGCACGAACTCATCGTGCGTGATCGTTTCCTGATATTTTTCGAACGCGCTCCAATCTGGCGTCTTCGCCAGCGGGCTGACGTTTTCCGCGGCGCGCGCGGGAAGAAGAACGAGAGCCCAGCCGACGCAAAAGGTGGCGGCGCGGCGCGCGAGGAGGAATCTGTCGAGGGACGCGATCACAAATTGGATTTCGCCCTATTTAACACCATGTTCGCAAAATGCTGACGATTCTCTTCCTGGGCGACATCGTCGGCGAACCGGGGCGCAGCACCGTGATCGCGCAACTGCCGGCGCTGAAGGCAAAGCACGGGGCCGATTTCATCATCGTGAACGGCGAGAACGCGGCCGGCGGGCGCGGCATTACCTCGAAGATCACGATCGATCTTCTGCGCGCGGGCGTCTCCGTGATTACGACGGGCGATCATATTTGGGATCAGAAGGATCTCGCGGGCTTCATCGGGACGGAGCCGCGCTTGCTGCGTCCGATTAACTACCCGCCCGGCGCGCCGGGCCACGGCACGATCGTGCTGGAGACGGCGAAGGGAAAGGTGGGCGTGATTAACGTCCAGGCACGCACTTTCATGCAGCCGATTCTTGAGAACCCGTTCGAGGCTTTGAACGCGGCCGTCGCGCAAGTGCGCGCGGAAACGAAAGTGATTTTCGTGGACGCGCATGGCGAAACCACGAGCGAGAAGATTGCGTTCGGGCGATTTCTCGATGGGCGCGTGTCGGCTGTGGTCGGCACGCACACGCATGTGCAAACGGCCGACGAACAAATTTTTCCCGGCGGCACCGCGTTCCTTTGCGACGCCGGCATGTGCGGCCCGTCGGAATCTATTCTCGGCCGCGCGATCGATCCGATTGTGGGGCGCTTTATATCGAATCTTCCCACGCCGTTTCCAGTGGCGAAAGGCGCGGTGCGGTTATGCGGCGTGGTGGTGAAGGTGGATGAGACTACTGGGCGCGCGGTTTCGATTACGCGGGTGAATGAATTGATCGAAGTGGAGACGCCACCGGAACAAAAGTCTCAGCCGGAAACGACGCGAGTTTGAAGGTGTCGGGGCTGCATTTTGTGACTGCGCTATTAGGCGGTCGCTGGACGTTTCTGCTTTGTGAAGGATGCCCGCGTGATTTACACCGTTCTCCGTGGCCCACGAATCAACGGCAACCCGGGACGAACGATTTACCGTCCGGTTGGAAGCTTTCAGCGATCTGGTCTTCGGCTTCAGCCTCTCCCTACTCGCGGCCCGGCTGGAGATTCCCGCGAGGGTCGAAGATATTTTTGAACCGACGCGCTGGCTAGCGGTAATCGGGACATTCGGGCTCGTCTGCCGCTTTTGGGTCGAGCATTACCGCATCTTCCGCTACGGCTTTATTGCTTCCATGTTCGATGCGGTGCTCAATTTTGTGTTCCTCTTCGCCATCGCCGTCCTCCCCTACTCGGTGCAGACGTTTCTCCGTCATTGGATGGCGCTTCCCTCATTCGCACTGTACGTCTCCGATTTTTCCCTCATCTTCGCCACTCTGGCGCTGCTGCGCGTGCGTGGCCTCCAGCAACGCCGGGAAGATCCTGATATTCCGCGCCGGGTGCGGGAATGGCGGCGGTCTTTCCTGCAATTCACGCTGGCCATCTTCATGGGCAGCGTCATCGTCGCGCTAGCCGTGCAGGGCAGACCTTTGCCCGTGGCCCTGAAGGCGATCGGCCCGTATGTCGCCGTCACCGTACTCGCTGTCGTAATTACCGTCCGGCTCTCTGCCCGGCGCCTGCCGAAGTTCCTGGCCTAACGAACGCTACTCCTCCGCGTCGTCGGAGTCGTCTTGCACTTCGTTCTCGGCATCGGCGTCGTCCGCTTCCACGGAGAACCGGCGTTTGCGACGTGCAGCGGGCAACGGCGAAAGCGTCATGGTGATGTTCCGGCCGGCGGCCTTCGGGTCCATCTCCACTTGCGACATCGAGTTCAAATCGTCGCGCACCCGATACATCAGCTGCATCCCGATTTCCTGGTGCGCCATTTCGCGGCCGCGAAATTGGAGCTGCACGCGGACCTTGTTCCCCTTGTCGAGGAACGCTTCGCCATGACGGATTTTCGTCATGTAATCGTGCGCGTCGATGTTTACGCGGAACTTGATCTCTTTCAGCTTCGTCCCGACGGTCCGCTTCTCTTTTTCCTGCTTCGCGATGTCGTAACGGAACTTTCCGAAGTCCACGATTTTGCAAACCGGTGGATTGGCCGTCGGCGCCACCTCCACAAGATCGAGTCCGAGACCCTGCGCTTTGCGCAGCGCATCGGACAATTTCATGACGCCGAGCTGTTCGCCGGAAGCGCCCATGATGACCCGAATTTCGCGTGCGCGAATCCGGCCGTTAACACGAGTTTGTGGTTGCAGTGTAGATCTAGCTCCGAGCCGGCGACGTGGGGAGTGAACCGCGGCGCCGTGTTTCTTTTATCGCATCTTTCCCGCGCGGTTTACCCGCCCCGAACACTCCTCACCATCGCGGATGCGACTCCCACGACTGCGAACCGGCGCCCAGGCGCTGATTGCGGGAAGTTGAGTGCATCATGGGCGCAGTAGCAAGACGAATCTGGCAGGTCGGCACTTCGGTCGACCGGCTCCAGACACCGAACCGGGCGACGTCATCCCGAGCTGCGCGCCGTTTTCTACCTTCGATCAATTCTCTGGCGGCGAGCCGAAATGCGCAGCGTGCGCGTCATAGGCGACGGCATCATCCAGCATCGCGTCGAGGGCGGCGGCGATCGGCGCCGCTTGGGCGAAGCCGGCAAACAACGCGCGATCACCGATCTCGGTGTCGATGACGAAAGTGGGCCGCTGGTTGACCTGCAATTTCTGAAACTCCGCCGTGTCCTGACGAATCCGCTGCTCGATCTCCGGCGAACGCGCGCGCTCCAGCAATTTCGCTTTTTCCAAACCAGACGCCGCTGCGCCCACTTCGGCCGCGATTTCCCAACGACCCGTTTGGCGGCCTTCGATCAATCCCGCCCGCGCCAGCGCCAGGCGAACGCGGTCGTCGATCACCCCCATATCGCGCGCCGCTTCTGCGATTGCGTTTGGTTCCAGATATTCCGTGCGCCCGATTTCGTGCCACGCCGATTTCAACCTCACGGGCGAGCGCATCATCATTCCGCTGCGGCGATAGAACCAATCCATCTGCGCGTGCGACGTGGGCAGACCGCTCGCGTCCATGAGCGCGATCTTCCATTGAAACGAAACGCGATCGCCGTAGCGGCGCTGCAACTCCTCCCACGCCGGATGCGCCCAGAAACACCAGGAGGAGATGACGTCGAGATATTGGGTGACGGTGATTTTCATGGAGCGATTTCTCCCATTGGACGTTGGAGGTGGAGCGTTGGACGTTGAGCGTTCCGTCCGCAGAAATCAATCACGCTCCCAACCGTCCAACGCCCCAATCGCGTGCTCGATCTCAACCGCCTCCTCCTTTTCATCGCGATCCTTTCGCCGGTCGTCGTTCTGGTGCGGACGGCCCGGCGCGCCGCACTTAATCGCGCGTGGCAGCTGGCGGCTTTCCTGGTTCTCGGCGTCACCGGTCTAGCGTGGCTGGCACTTCCCCACCTGGCCGGCTACGTGGGCGGCGGCGCCTGGTTCGTGCTCCTTTTTCTGCCCGCGGTCGGGTTGCGCAAGGAAGCGGAATTGGTCAATGCGGAACGTTACGGCGCGGCGCGGCGCGTCATTGGCGCACTCCGGTGGATTCATCCCGCGCGCGCGTTACGCGATGAATTTCTTTTCCTGCGCGCGATGGAAGCCGCCCAAAACGGCGCGACTGAAGAAGCCGCGCAATTGCTGCACGACCTGCGCGGAGACACGCGCGCGGCCCTGCAAGTCGTCGCGCAAAGTTTTCGCATCCGCGGCGATTGGGCCGGGCTGATCGGCTGGTGCCGCGGGAGTTTGCCGCAGGTCACGCTCGGTCGCGAGCCGATGGTGTTACCGCTCTACTTTCGCGGGCTGGGCGAAACCGGCGCGCTCGACGATCTCGTCCTGCAAGTCGTCGGGCAGGCGCCGCGCTTGCTCGCCTCGCCGCAACATCAGGGAACATTCGACGCCAGTGTGCTGGCGATGCTGGCGTTTACCGGACGCGTGGAGGCGCTGGCGCATTTGTTAAAGACTCGCTTCGCCCGCATGCCAGCAGAAACGAAAGAATTTTGGATCGGCACCAGCGAGCTGGCCGCGGGCGCGACCGGCGCCGGTCACCAGCGTCTCGCAGCGTTGCAGAACAAAACTCGCAACGCGCTCTTGCGGGCGGACACCGCCACACGGTTTCGGCCCGGTCAGGCGGCGCGCGTGGAGCTGACCCCGACCACGGAAGCGACCGTGCGACGGTTCGAAAAAAATCTCGCGACCCGCCGCCGCTCCGTCCTCGCGCCCGAGTCGAGCCTGCCGACTTTCGCGGTGGCCGCGATCATCGTGCTGAACGTCGCGATGTTTCTGCTCGAAACGAAACTGGGCGGCTCGACAAATTACGGCACCCTCCACCGCCTCGGCGCGCTCGAGCCGTCTGCCGTTTTGGCCCGCCACGAATATTGGCGCCTGGGCGCAGCGCTCTTCCTGCACTACGGCGTGCTCCACTTGTTCGTGAACTCCTACGCGCTCTACGTGCTGGGGCCGACATTGGAATCCTCGCTGGGCTCGTTTCGTTTCGCGGTTTGTTATTTGGTGGCAGGGCTTGGTTCGAGCGCGGGTGTGGTGGCGCTTTGGCGTCTGGGTTGGACGCGGGCCGATTTGCTCGTCGGTGCCTCGGGCGCAGTGATGGGAATCGTGGGGGCGTGGGCGGGTTTGCTTCTGCGCCACCATCGTCTGCCGATGGCGCGGCGGCGCCTGGTGACGATCGGTGCCATCGTGGTTATGCAGACGTTTTTCGATTTTCTGACGCCGCAGATCAGCATGGCGGCGCATCTCTGCGGTTTGGTGAGCGGGCTTGCCATCGGCCTGCTGCTCGCGCCGCAGCAGGAGGCGTGGTAGGGCACGGAACGCTTGCTGCTACCGAGATTGCTGACAATATCCCGCTTCCGACCCCTGCCCTTCACGCCGCCCATCTCCCAATGCCGACGTATCATACCTACAACGTCATCCCCACCCTCCCGCCCGCCCTCGAGCCGCTGCGCGAGATCGTCTTTAATCTTTGGTGGACGTGGGAGCCCTCCGCGCGCCGCCTTTTTCGGCATCTCGACCCGGAACTTTGGGATCGGACGAATCATAATCCCGTCCGCATGCTTCAGCTCTCCCGGCAGGCGCGGCTGGTGGAAGTGGCGCATGACGAAGATTTCCTGCGCGAGCTGACGGAGGTGCATGGCGCGTTCCGTTATTATCTCGCGCGCCAGGACACCTATGGGAAAAACGGGAACGGCAAGGCGCTCCAAAATCCGGTCGCCTATTTTTCGGCCGAGTTCGGTTTTCACGAATCGATTCCCAACTACTCCGGCGGTCTCGGCATTCTCTCGGGCGATCATTGCAAATCGGCGAGCGATCTCGATCTGCCGTTCGTCGCGATGGGGCTGCTTTATCGACACGGCTATTTCAAACAGCAGATCGACCGCGATGGCACCCAGCAAGCCGTCAGCCTGAATCAAAATTTCCATCACCTCCCGATCCGCGAAGTGCGGCGCGACAACGCGCGCGTCCTCATCTCGGTGCGGATCCTCGACCGCGAGGTCTACGCGAAAATCTGGCAACTGCACGTCGGCCGGATCAGCCTTTACCTGCTCGATACCGACGTGGCCGAAAACGCGCCGGAAGATCGCCTCATCACCGCCGAGCTCTACGGCGGCGATCTCGAAATGCGCATCCGCCAGGAGATGATGCTCGGCATCGGTGGAGTGCGCGCGCTCCGTGCGCTGGGCCTCGACCCGCACGTTTTCCACATGAACGAAGGCCACTCGGCCTTTCTCGCGCTCGAGCGCATTCGCACTCTGCGCGCGGAGAAGAATCTCGATTTCTACAGCGCGCTCCAGGTCGTGGCCGCGGCCAACGTTTTCACCACGCACACGCCGGTCCCCGCGGGCAACGACGCGTTTCCGCGCGAGATGATGAAGCGTTACTTCGGCGATTTCGCCAAAGAATTGGCCGTCCCTTTCGACGAGCTTTTCTCCTTCGGCCAGACGCGCGTCAATGCCGCCGATCCGTTCAGCATGACGATCCTGGCCTTGCGCGCCAGCCGGCACGCCAACGGCGTGAGCAAACTGCACGGCGCGGTCAGCCGGTCGCTTTGGAAAGATGTCTGGGCGGGCGTGCCGGTGGAGGAAGTGCCGATCACGAGCATCACGAATGGCATTCACACCAAGACCTGGATGGCGCCGGAGTTTTCCGCGCTCTACACGAAGTACCTCGGCGATTGGGAAGAACGGCTGACCGACGCAGATTTTTGGCGCGGAGTGATGGATATTCCCGATGCGCAACTTTGGGAAACGCATCAGGAATTGAAACGGCGCCTGGTCGAATTCGTGCGCAATCGCGTCCGCCTTCGCCGCACGCGCGTGGGCGAATCGATGGAAGCCATCCGGCGCGCGAATAGCATTCTCGATCCGGAAATTCTCACGATCGGATTCGCGCGCCGCTTCGCGACTTACAAGCGTGGCGCGTTGCTCTTCAGCGACAAAGAGCGCCTCATCCGCCTGCTCAACGACACCACGCGTCCGGTGCAATTTATCTTCGCCGGCAAATCGCACCCGCGCGACGAAGGCGGCAAAGCGCTCATCCGGGAAGTTTACAAATTTAGCCGACAGGCCGGTTTCGAAAACCGGATCGTTTTCGTCGAGGACTACGATACCTACATCGCTCGCCGGCTCGTGCAGGGCGTCGATCTTTGGCTCAACAATCCGCTGCGCCCGCTCGAAGCCAGCGGCACGAGCGGGATGAAGCTTCCGCCGAATGGCGGCCTCAACCTCAGCGTGCTCGATGGCTGGTGGTGCGAAAGCTACAACGGCAAAAACGGCTGGGCGATCGGCGAGGAGATCGACGACGGCGGCGTCGAGCACCAAAGCGAAGTGGACGCGAACAGTCTCTATCAGTTGCTCGAAAACCAGATCATCCCGCTCTATTACGCAAAGCCAGACGGCAAGCTGCCGCTCGCCTGGTTGCAACTCATGCGCGAATCCATCCGGAGCGTGACGCCTGTTTTCAACACCCACCGCATGGTGCAGGAATACACCGAACGTCTCTATCGTCCGGCGGAGCTGGCCCAGGAAGCCTTCACGCGCGACGACTGCCGGGCCGCCGTCGAGTTAAGCCAATGGAAAGCGCGCATCCGACAGGATTGGGCGCAGGTCCATGTCTACGATGTGCAAATCGGAAACGAAGACCGGCACAAGATTCTCGTCGGCGACGCGCTACGTGTTTCCGCGAAAGTGCATCTCGGTGGTGTCGATCCGCAACACGTCCGCGTCGAAGCCTATCACGGCGACGCGGACAACGATCAGGTTCGCAATCCCGCCATCACTCCGCTCTATCAAAGCGACCAAAAAGAAGGCGACGGCAATTATCTCTATCACGGCTCCGTGCCCGCTGAAGAAAGCGGAATGTATGGCTTCAGCGTCCGCGTCGTGCCCACTCATCCGCATCTCGTGCAAGCGCATGAGCTGCGCTTGATCGCCTGGTCCTAGAGCGAGCGCGAGAGCGCTGCCGGTTTCACGACTTCCAAACGCGCGGTAACTGGAGATATTAGGGACCATGCGCAAAAACATAGTGCATTGTTTCACCGCCGCGCTCCTCTTGCTCTTGAGTCAGAGCGCGGGAATTGCCGCTCCGATCGCGGCGCTCAATGCTCCGGAAGGGTTCAACCCGGGGCCCGATATTATTACCGGAGACATCGGTGAGATCGGTGATCTGGCCCAATTCGGAAGTAGTGGAACTCAGGTCGGCCTGGGCGTGAGCACGACTTCCTGCAACGCCGGAAACGTGGTTGTGAATTTTGTGGTGCTGCCCAGCCCGAACCATCCCGTGATCATGCACAATCTCTATCGAATGAGTGGCGGCGCGGGCCAGAACGAGCGCTTCGAGCAAATCGGGCAATCCTGGGTGAAGCACGCCTTCGGGGCGGACCAGGCGGACAACTGCTTCGCCTGCCAGCCAGGTGGCGACTTCTCTCATCTCGGCGTGGGGTGCTCTGATACCTACGCCAATTATCAAAACGCGACGCAAAGCGGCCTGGGTTCGCGCGCCTTCATCAATCCCTTTACCGGCGTCTTCCAATCCGCTTCGAACAACCATGCAGGCCACGCGCACACCGGGACATCGCACCGCATTCTGGTGGAAGGGAGCGATCTGAACACCACGCTAAATCCGGGCGCTTCTTATTACACCGAGGTGCAATACATCAGCTCGGATGAATACTCCTGGTGCCAGTCCCATCCGGGTCAGTGCAACATGTACAACAATACCTCCTACCGCCGTTACGACGTCAGCGGGACGACGAATTTTTCATTTTCGCCCGCGGGCGCGACGGTGCGCATGGCCCCGGCGATCACGGCCTGGACCGGAGCCACGATCCACCCGATCGAGCCTGCGCCAGGAGTCGATGGCCGCGCGTTCCTCGCCTACAAAGTCACGAACCCATCCGCGGGCGTCTGGCATTATGAATACGCGCTCTACAACGAGAACCTGGATCGCGCGATTCAATCCTTCAGCGTGCCGCTGGGCTGCGGAATCACCTTGAGCAACCTGGGATTCCACGCCCCGTTGAACCATCCTGGATTCGCCAACGACGGAACCGCGGGAGCCGCGGGCTATAGCAACGCAGCCTGGAACTCGAATCAGACCACCGCCGCATTGAGCTGGAGCTCGGAGAGCTTTGCGCAGAACCAGAATGCGAACGCGGTTCGATGGGGGACTTCCTACAATTTTCGATTCGATTCCGACAAACCGCCACGGGCGACAAATGCAACGATCGGTTTCTTCAAGACCGGATCACCAATCACGGTGGCCATCCTGGGGCCAAATGCCTGCGACGTAGCGCCAACGCCAACGCCGACCCCCACGCCCACACCCACCGCCACACCAACTCTGCAGGCCGTCAACATCTCGACCCGGATGCGCGTCGAGACCGGCGACAATGTGCTCATCGGCGGTTTTATTGTCACGGGAACGCAACCGAAGAAGGTCATCGTGCGGGCCATCGGTCCGTCGCTCAATGTGCAAGGCGCGCCGGTGGCGGGACGCCTCGCAGATACCACGCTCGAACTGATCGGCCCCGGCGGGGCCATCGCCACGAACGACAACTGGCGTACCGGCGGACAGGAAGCCGAGATCATCGCCAGCCAGCTCCCACCGACGAGCGATCTCGAGTCGGCCATCATCGCCACCCTTCCGGCTAACACCACGGCCTACACCGCGGTAGTGCGCGGAGCGGGAAATGCCACCGGCGTCGGGCAAGTCGAAGTTTACGATCTGGAGCGTAGTGTTGATTCCCAACTGGCTAACATCTCCACCCGCGGCCGCGTGCAGACAGGCGACAACGTCATGATCGGCGGCATCATCGTCGAGGGTTCCGGGACCCGCCGCGTCCTCGTCCGAGCGCTCGGGCCATCGTTAAATATCGGCGGTGTGCCCATGTCGGGACGCCTCAGCGATCCAACCCTGGAATTGCGCGACGGCTCAGGCACACTCCTCGCCTCGAACGATAACTGGCGCACCAGCCAGGAAGCCGACATCATCGCCACCAACGTGGCCCCCGCTGATAATCTGGAATCAGCGATTGTCGCGACGCTCCCCGCCGCCGCGTATACCACGATCGTGCGCGGAACTGGTGGCACCAGCGGCATCGCGCTCGTCGAAGCGTTCACGCTGCCCTAGAGGGTTTCATGCACTTGGCGATCTCGCGCGAGGGCGCGGTAGGGACAGCGCGCTGCGCTGTCCGAGAGACGAGGCCGCCGGTGGACGCACGGACGGTCCCGCGCAGGCCACCCGTTTCGGTCGCCGCAGCGCGGCGCCCCTACCTCGCAGACCCCTCTCTGGAACACGCCATAGTGCATGACACGCTCTAGGCTGCGATTGGAAATCGGAGTTGCGTTTTGGAAGCGCGGCTGTTCTTCGAGGCGCGGCTCAGGCTTTCGCCATCGCGGCTGTCACGGTCAGGAGCGGGACGAGCGCGAAATGCTCTTCGCCGTCTTCCTCATACCAGATGAGGAGCGAAGTTTTCTTGGGCGAGAAACTAAGGAAATCCCGGTGGCGCACGTCGAATATTCGCCCTGAGGCGGTTTCGATGCGCAGCGGCTGATTTTTTCCTATGAGGTCTGCGAGCAGGGAAGCGTCCATGCTGTGTTCAGAATATTTTTGCTTGGCGTCGTGTCAATCTGACTGAGCAAGCGCGCCGGGTTCGGTCTGCGACGCATGGGACGGCGCTCGTTGCGTTACCCTGCCGGTCGTTCTTCAAACTCGCCGCGCTCGCGATTTTTCCGCACGCGATCCCAGGGGAAGCATTTGCCGTTCATCGCGACGTAGATTCCGGGTGGCAAAATTTGTACAAAGGAGAGGGCGCTGCCGAGATTGAAGAGGCCGTCGGAGCTGCCGAAAGCGTAGGGAATCATGGCGCCGGTGAGGACGATCGTCTTGTCGCTGATCGTCTGCGCAAGCGCGGCGGCGGTGTCGGTCATGGTATCGGTGCCGTGCGTGATGACGATGCGTTCTTCTTCGCACTGGGCGCAATTTTGCACGATGAGCGCGCGATCGGCCTCGGTCATTTCCAGGCTGTCGATCATCATGACGGTGCGGATGGTGACATCAATGCGGGAACGCCCGAGGCGCAACATCTCGGCGATGTGGGTGTCTTTGAAGAAGAGCTGTCCGGTCAGCTCGTCGTAATCTTTATCGAAGGTGCCGCCGGTGACGAGAATGCGGATGGGCATGGGGTGATGCGCGTTGGTTAGGCGTCGGAGTCGGTAAATCGGGCCAAAACTTTCTCGGCTTCGATTTGCTCGGGACTTTTGGGAAGTTTTCCGCCGTGCATGGACTTAGCGAGTTCTTCCAGCTCTTCGAGCATTTGAATTTTTTTCGTTAACGGCAGATCGGCGTGAAAAAGAAGGTCGGCCAGGTTTTGGCGTCTCCACATTTCTTTCTCCCGTTCGGGCGAGATTCCGTATTTGGCGAGGAGGTTGCTCATGGCCGTTTCGCTTTGGCAATGGACTCCAGTTGTTCGATATCGGTCAAGTCCTGGGGTCGTCCGGCGGCGCGTTTCAGGCGGATGAGTTCGGTGTAT
>JBDSNB010000052.1:0-8420 GCA_039915555.1 Chthoniobacterales bacterium
GCGCCAGATCGCGACCGGTCACGATCCCGAGCTTGAGCGACAACGCCTGAAGCAGAATCGCCATCAGGTTGGAGATCATGATCACCGAGAGCAGCGCGAAGTTGTACTTCGAGCCGCCCGCGAGATCCGTGGCCCAGTTGCCCGGGTCCATGTAGCCGACCGCGACCAGAAACCCAGGCCCCGCAAAGGCGAGCAGCTTCCGGAAGAAACCGGCATTCTGTGGCACCACGAGACTGCGGTGAACCTCCGATAAACTCGGCATTTCCGGCTGGGAATGGAAACCAGCCTTGGTGTGAGTCGATTCGGTTTCCGGAGATTTAGGCACGGCTAACTTTTTTGTCTTATCCTATTAAAGTGTCAATCGGAAAATAATATTTGTTTGACCATTATTGGACGCTGCACCTATTTGAGACTCCCGTCATGTCCGCGAAAACCAATTCCCTGCGCAACTCCACCGCAGTCGAGGATTACCTCGAACGCATCCTCGAGTTGATTAACTCGAAGGGTTATGCCCGCGTCGTTGATATCGCGGAGAGTCTTAAAATTTCACAGGCCAGCGTGACCAACATGGTGCAGCGCCTCGATGCCGACGGCCTGCTCAAATACGAAAAGTATCGCGGGCTCGTCCTGACCACTGCCGGGGAAACGTTGGCCCGCAATATCGCGCGCCGCCACGAACTGCTGGCGGAGTTCCTGCAACTGCTCGGCCTCGATGACAAGGTGATCGAGCACGACGTCGAAGGGATGGAACATCACATCAGCCCGCCGACTTTGCGCGCGATCGAGGCTCTCACGCAGCAACTGCGCCGCCGCCCCGCTCTCCTGGCGAAGATCAGCGACTCCACTCCGTAGAAAAAACTCCAATGCCGGTTCGTTCACGCTTGCTCGTCCTCGCAATGGACATCGGCAGTTCCTCCGTTCGGACGGCATTTTTCACTGACGCGGGGACGCGCCTCCTGCCCTCCACTTCGACCGTGAATTACGCCCTTCGTTATACCGATGATGGCGGCGCGGAACTCGATGCGGAGGCCCTGTTGCGCGCGGCCCGAAGTTGCGTATTCAAGAGTTTGTTATGTCGCCGAAGATCGCCCGATTTTCGAGACGCGCCGATCATCGCTGTGTCCGGCTCCGCGTTCTGGCACAGCTTGCTTGCGTTGGGCCGCGCTGGGAAGCCGATCAGCCCGATTTTTACATGGGCCGATTCCCGCGGTGTCGCCGATGCGGTCAGACTCCGCGGCGAGCTTTCCGAAGCGAAGATTCATGCCCGCACCGGCTGTATGATCCGCGCCCCATTTTGGCCTGCAAAACTTCGCTGGCTTCGGCGCACGCGGCCGCGTTTCAAACGCGCGAAACGTTGGGTCTCACCCGGCGCGTGGATTTTTCGCGCGTTGTTCGGCGTCGATGCGACCAGCCATTCCATGGCCAGCGGAACCGGACTTTATAACCTGCGCACCGCTTCATGGGACCACGAGCTCTGCGGATTGTGCGATGTCCGGCCCGATCAGCTCGGTCCTCTCTCCGACCACGCCGAGGCGTTCGAGCCCGCACACGTGGAATTGACCGGCGTCCCGGTATTTTCCGCGATGGGCGACGGGGCGGCGAGCAATCTCGGTTCGGGTGCGGACCTCGCAGGGCGGATCGCAATCACCGTCGGCACGAGCGCCGCCGCCCGCTTGGTTGCGAGCAACAAATCGCAACGCATTCCGTTCGGACTTTTCAAATACGCGGTGGACGAGGACCGGGTGGTGATCGGCGGCGCCACCAGCAATGGCGGAAATCTGCGGCAATGGATCCGGCGCGAATTGAAGATTCCAATCGGTCGCGAAACGGAGGTGCTTTCAAGAACCTCTGCGGCTGACGATGCGCTGACCATTCTCCCATTTTGGGTGAGCGAACGCGCACCCACCTGGCCCGAGAATCTGCGCGGAAGCATCATCGGCCTTACCGCCGCCAGCACCGCTGCCGACATTCTGCGCGCGGCCACCACGAGCACGTTTTATCGCCTCGCCGAAATTCTCGCGCGGCTCGACGTCTCCGCACGGACCGAGATCATCGTTTCCGGCGGGATTCTACATTCACTGCCTTCTTTGAAAATTCTTGCCGATAGCATCGCGCACGACATTCGTATCTATGGGGAACCCGAAGCATCTCTGCGCGGCGCGGCGGTTCTGGCCCTCGAGAAGCTTGGGATCCAACCACCGCGCCTGCGTCCGGGGAAACTCGTGCGCCACAATGCCGCCCTCGCTCGAAAGCATCAGGCCCGCCGAAAGCTGCAAAGCGAGCTCGAGCGGCGGCTCAGCTAAATCACTCCGCTTCCTGCACCTCCAAGATTTCGCCTGGACGACATGCAATCGTAAGTTGGATCGGGCGACAACAAACGCTGCAATCTTCCACCAGCGTTTGCTCGCTCTGCGAAGTGTCGACCACGAGCGGGAACGTCTCGCCGCAATGCGGACAGCCAATGTCTGTCTCGACCATCAAATCCATCGCTGCGCTAAACTGACGCGTCGGACTTGTTCGTCCGCTCTTCGAGCGCTTCGCCGCTTAACTTTTGGAAGTGCAGTTCTTCCACCCGCCGACCGTCCGTTTTCGTGATGGTCACCAAATATTCCTCGATCTGCACCTGCTCGCCCTGCTTCGGCAAATGACCCAGCAGATGCGTCACATAGCCGCCGATCGTGCTCACGTCCGCGCTTTCCAAAGTCAGGTCCGCCATATCCTGCAGCTCATACAAACCCACCGCACCTTCGAGGGTGAACTCGTTCTCGTTGATCTCGCGATACTCCGCTTTCTCGGTGTCGAATTCGTCCTGGATATCGCCCACCAATTCTTCCAGCACATTCTCCAGCGTCACCATCCCGACCGTGCCGCCGTACTCATCCACCACCACCGCGAGGTGCGCGTGTTTGGTCAGAAACATGTTGAGCAACTTCTCCAGCTGCATCATCTCGGGCACGTTCAGCACGTCACGCCGGATGCGCATCAAGTCCGGTTGCGGATCGCGCATCATCGGCACCAGCTCTTTGATGTGGATGAGGCCGATCGTGTTATCGAGATGGCCGCGACAGAGCGGAAAACGCGTGTGCCGCGACTCGAGCGCCTTCGCCACATTGGCTTCGAAGCTTTCCTCCAGATCAAGCGAAACCACATCGCCCCGCGGCGTCATAATATCGCGCACCACCCGGCGGCGCATATCGAGCGCATTCACCAAAATATCGCGACCAAGGGTGGAAACCTCGTCCGATTTTTCGCTCTCATTCAAGATCAAACGCAGTTCCTCTTCGCTATGCGAGAGTTCCCCTTCCGTCGCCGGCTGCACGCGCAGGATGTTCTTCAGGACCCAATTTGAAGAAGCATTTAGAAACCAGATCGCCGGGCTGAAGATGGCGTAGAAAAAACGGAGCGGCGCGCTCACCCAGAGCGTGGTCGGCAACGGTTTCCGAATCGCCAAAATCTTCGGCGCCTGCTCGCCGAGCACGATGTGCAGAAAGGTGATGATCGAGAACGCAATCGTGAACGAAATCGGGGTAATGATCGCGGGCGATTCAATATGAAGGACCGCGAAGACCGGCTGGAGCATCTGCGCCAGGAAAGGTTCCCCCACCCAGCCGAGTCCGAGGCTCGCCAGCGTGATCCCGAGCTGACACGCGGAAAGATAGGCATCGAGATGCTCGGTCACGTACAGCCCGGTGATGGCGCGTTTGTTCCCTTCCGCGGCCAGAGTTTCGAGCTGGCTTCCGCGAATTTTTACGAGCGCAAACTCTGCCGCTACGAAGAATCCATTGAGCGCTACCAGGACAACAATGACGCTCAACTTGGCCATCATGAGGCCGCCCGAGTCCCATTCCTGCGCGATTCCGGCGGCGAGAGGCCACTCGGTTGCAAAGACAAAAGATGAAATACTCATCGCACGGACGCGACCTTCGCATCCGAAACCCGCACCACCGGAGTGGCTTTTACCAGCTCGACTTCGTCACTCCGGGGATTAACCCCGCGGAGGCGAGCTCGCGAAAAGTGAGACGCGACACCTGGAACCGGCGAATGAAAGCGCGACGCCGTCCACTCACGAGGCAACGATTAACGACCCGGGTCGGGCTCGCATCGCGCGGCAGGGCGGAGAGACCGGCATAATCCTTCTTGGCCTTCAGCTCAGCCCGAATTTCAGCGTACTTTTTGACCGTTGCACGCTTGCGCTCATTTCGATTTAACCAGGAAGTTTTCGCCATAAAAAGGAACGCGGAAGCTAGCGGCCTTTCCGGGCATTGCAACCGAATTTTCCCCTCTGCCACTCCACCCTTTGAGCGTTGGACGTCCGACCTTCGGCGGTTGACCTTCCACCCCATGTTTCCGCTGCACACCCAGAGCTTTCCCGCGAACGCCTCCGACCTCGCCAGATTGATGAACGAAAGCGTGCAGCGCGTTTTCAGCACCAGCGGCGATCCAGTGACGATCGCGAGCGAATCCTACCCTGCGTTGCAGGTGCTGCGCGTCCAGTTGGACGACGCCCGCTTGCGCCCAGACGCCCCCCGGCCTCCCGTTGTTACCGGCGAGCGCTCGCCCGCGCTGGAGGTCCAGGAATTGCGCCTCGAAGGCTCGCGCCTCTCGCTCGGTCCCGCCATGGCCGATCTACGCCTGCAAGCGCGTGAGGTGCGACTCGAGCAAGTTCGCGATTCGGAGAACAACATTATCTTGATGCTGCAAAGCGCCGCCGCCGGCGAAGTCGAAATCACCGCGGACAAATCCGAGCTCGAGAATGCGATCGCGGCCATCGCCAGCGCGGAAGGCGGAAGGCAGGGAGTCACGATCGAAGGCGTGAATCTCGTTCTCCGCGAACGCGGCCCCCGGAGTCTGAGCGGCGAAGTGCAGTTGAAGGCGAAGAAGCTGTTCTTCACCACCACCATCCGCATCGCCGGCGACCTCGATCTCGATGACGAATTGAATGCCACCATCACCGGTCTCGTTTGCAAAGGCGATGGCGCGATCGGCACCCTCGCGTGCGGGGTGCTCGCCCCTCATCTTCAAAAACTCGACGGCCGCACGTTCTCACTTCTCGCCCTGCCCCTCGGCGATATCCGACTGCGCGACGTCCGTCTGGCGGCTGGCGACAAGATCACCGTGCAAGCCGAGTTCGGTGCTTAATCGTCCGCGCCTCAACGACCCGCTGGCCGCCACCACGCGTGGCCTTTAGCATGGGGGGATTAAAACGCTAGCCCTCCCTGCGTTCACCGTCGCCAACGGCGATCGCTCCGGGCGCGCAAGTAGGCCCGCGCCGTCCCGTCCTACCCGTCACGGCCCCCCGCATGACAAAGCGGAGGCCGCCTGTATGTTGCGCCCCCGCCGCCACCGGCGGTCTCCCACCATGCTCATCAAAATCGGCTTCGACATCGAGTTCGAGCTCCCCGGCCCCACGCCCGTGATCTTGATGCTCTACGTTCATCCCTCGCGGCAGGCCGATCTTCGTGCGGAGGAAAAAATCCGGATTGAACCCGAAATGCCGCTGACGGAGTTCTCCGATCTCTACGGCAACCGCTGCGCTCGCATTTTCGCGCCCGCCGGCAACCTTCGCCTCTCTCTCGAAACCACGATTGAAGACAGCGGCCAGCCTGATCCCGTCGTGCCGGATGCGATTCAGCACAACGTTCAGGATTTGCCCGATGACGTGCTGCCATTTCTTCTCACCAGCCGCTACTGCGAAGTCGATAAGTTATCCGACATCGCTTGGCAGCTCTTCGGTTCTACCCCTCCGGGTTGGGCCCGGGCGCAGGCCATTTGCACCTGGGTGCACAACCACATCACCTTCGGTTACCACTTCGCCGACTCCACGAAATCGGCTTTCGATTGCTACCGCGACGGCCGCGGCGTCTGCCGCGATTTCAGCCATCTCGCGATCGCTCTCCTCCGCTGCATGAACATTCCCGCGCGTTACGCCACCGGTTACATGGGCGACATCGGTGTGCCTCTGGTGCTGCCGATGGATCTCAGCGGCTGGTTCGAAGCTTATCTCGGTGGCCATTGGTACACCTTCGACGCGCGTCATAACAAACCGCGCATCGGCCGCATCGTGATGGCGCGCGGGCGCGACGCCGCGGATGTCGCCATGACGACAAATTTCGGTCGCGCCATCTTGAAGAAATTCTTCATCATCAGCGACGAGCTGGGCGAAAATCTCACGCCGCCTGACGCGTTGTAATCCGTTGCGGCCTCACTCCTCCCGCAACGCCACCATCGGATCCACCTGCGTCGCCCGACGCGCCGGCACGAAACACGCCAGCAGCGCCACGCCCGTAAGCGAAACGAGCGCGATGCTTAACGCCATCACATCGATCGCGCCGACGCCGTAGAGCACGCTCGCGAGCGCGCGACCGGCCGCGATCGCGCCCAGCAACCCGACGCCGAGGCCGATCCCGACCAGCGTCACGCCCTGCCCGAGCACGAGCCGAAACACATCCGCCCGCGCCGCGCCCAGCGCCATCCGGATGCCAAGTTCGCGTGTTCGCTGCGTCACGTTCAACGCCATCACGCCATAGAGTCCCAGGGTCGACAACGCCAGTGCCAGCGCCGCGAACGCTCCCAACAAACTCATCGTTAGGCGACGCGCCGCGAGACTGTTCGCGATGTTCGCCTCCATCGTCGCCACCGCTCCGAGCGGTTGATCCGGATCGAGCGTCTGCACTTCGCGCCGGATCGCCGGCACGAGCGCGAGCGGGTCACCATTTTTCACGCGCACCAGAAGCATGTTGGCCGTATTCGCGTACTGAGCGGCGGCGAAATAAATATGATGAAACTTAAGGCTCTCCACGTTGTCCTCGCCGGGCGCTTCGTTGCGCGTCCGCGCCACCACTCCCACGATCGTGAGCGGCGGCGGATTCTCATCGAATGTTTGGTTGTCATCGATCTGGCGCCCGATTGGGTCCTCGTTCGGAAAATATTTCCGCGCCAGCGTTTCGTCGATCATGATGGAGCGCGAGCGCCCCTTGTCCGCCACATCCTCCGGTCCGAAGGCTCGCCCGCGAATGATCGGCATTCCCATCACGCGAAAGTAATCCGGCGAAACGATATTGATCTCGGCCGACGGCTCCTGGCCGGGCGGCACTTCGGGCGTGCCCGTAACGTGAAAGCTGCTGTCCCATTCGCTGTCGTCGAAGGGGATATTGGTGCCAATCGCGGCCGCCTCCACGCCAGGCAAGTTCCGCACCCGCTCGACTAATTGCTGGAAAAACGCGCTCGATTTTTCGTCTTCTTCATAGCGTGAATCCGGCAGCGAAATGCCGACTGTTAGCACATTCGTGGGATCGAAATTGATCGGCTCCTGTTGCGCGCGCCAAAAGCTCTTCAAGGTCAAACCCGCGCCGGCCAATAACACCACCGCCAGCGCCACCTGCGTGATGACCAACGCGGCGCGCGCTTTCTGCCGTCCGGCGCCACCGCTTCCACCGCGCGTTCCGGCTTCGTGCAAAACCATCGAGAGCGCGGCATTCTTCGAGACGCGCCATGCCGGCCAAATGCCGACCAGGATTCCAGCGCCCACCGCCACCGCCGCCGTAAAAAAGAGCGCCAGCAGATCGATTCGTGTCTCTTGGAATCGCGTCACCCGCGCCGGGCTCAGCGCGAGAATTGCGTCCAGACTCCAGATCGCGAGCAGCATGCCCGCGACCGCACCGAAGACCGCCAGCGAAACGCTTTCGGTCAGCATTTGTCGCATCAATTGCCACCGGCTCGCGCCCAAGGCCACGCGCACCGCCAGCTCTTTGCTCCGCGCGATGGCCCGCGCCAATTGCAGGTTCGCGACATTCGCGCACGCGATCAGCAACACGATGCCGACCGCCGCCAGGAGCAGATTCAAACTGTGGCGATACGAACCCACGGCCGACTCTAGCAGCAAATCCAACTGCACCCGCCGCGTCGCGTTCGAATCCGGATACAACCGCTCCAGCTCCGCCGCGATTGTATCCAGATCCGCCTTCGCCTGCTTCACCGACACACCGGGTTTCAAGCGCCCGATCGAAGAGAATCCCGGATGGTTGCCACGCGCCAACACTCCCTGCTCCTTCCGCAAATCGGCCAGCGGTACCCAGATTTCCGCCATACGTGGCAAGCGCAACGCCCCCGGCACCACGCCAATGATCTCGCGCGACACGCCATCCAGCATCACCTGTTGCCCAAGAGCCTTGGGCGACGCGCCAAACTTGGATTTCCAAAGTCGCTCACTGATCAACGCCACCGGCGCCGCGCCCGGCACGTCATCCGACTCGAGCAGATCGCGGCCGAGCAACGGCTTCAGTCCGATGACCGCGAGAAAATTGTAAGTCACTTCGCCGCCGCCCACGCGCTCCGGCGCACCAGCTCCCACGGGCGAAAAATTAAACGTTTGCCGGCGGGTCAGGGTCAGATCGGTGAACGAGCGTTGCCCCGCGCGCCAA
>JBDSNB010000005.1:0-3866 GCA_039915555.1 Chthoniobacterales bacterium
GGCTGGACCGCGAAAGCGATGCCAGGCGTGCCTTCGCGGTAGATGTAGAACTGGTCGCCGTTGAACGCCCGCGAAGTGCCCATCGTCCATTGCCCGTTCGGATTCGCGAACTCGACCCGCGCCCACGTGTTCGTGCCGCCATTGCTTTGGATCCGGTGGCTGACTGAGTTCGTCGCGTCGAAGAGGTGCAACTTGGCCAAGGGCTCGATGCCGAGGCCGAGCGAGCCGGTCGCGGAAAGCTGTAATTCAATCGGCGTGGTGCCGATCCGGTCCAGGAAGAACATGTCGTTATTGAATCCGCGAGACGTGCCGATGTTCCACTGGCCGTTGAGATTCTTGAACCCGATGACCGATTGCGTGTTGATGGCGCCTCCGGTCTCGATCACTTCACCGACCGTGGCGGTGGGATGGAAGACGTGCAGCCTGGCGCCCGGAACGCTCGTGCCGATGCCGAAGTTGCCGCCGGTGCTAATGGTCGCGGCGGGCTGGCCGTTGTTGGCAAAAAAGTAGAGAGGGTGATTCGATTGCGTGCCCAGCCAACCACCCGTGGCCCCGGACGAGCTGCTGCCGACGTAGGAGCCCACCTTAATCGTCCCGTCGGAATGGATCAGCCCGTAGTCGCCCGAGACCGTGCGCAACTCCAGCCGCGTCGCGGGGACGTTTGTGCCGATGCCAACGTTGCCGGTGGCGCGGAAGGCATTCGCGCCATTGAGCGACCAGATGCCGTCGCCCGCGCCGGGTGCGGTCCAGTTGAATCCATTGCCGTCGAAGCTCAAGACCTGCCCCGACGCCGGTGCGGCTGGCACGGTGAGAAGGCTGAAATCCAGCGAGGCCGGCGCGATGTTCGTCCCTTCAATGGAACCCGGCGCAATATTTGTGCCGGTGACCGCGGCCGCCGCGATTTTTTCGTTCGTGACTGCGCCGTCGGCGATGGTGGGCGTCGTGACCGCACCGTCCGAAAGATACGCGGAGGGCGCGAGGCGTTGATCGGGGCTGAGCAATTGCGAGCCGTTCACGCCGTCGTCAAACCAGACCCGCAAACGCACATCGGGATTGGCAAACACGGCGGGCGGGAGGGGAGTCATGTTGAGCAGCTTGGTATCGCCGAGAAGGACGGAATAGAGCCCTTTGCTCACCGGCAGCGTGATCGCGTTGGCCGGCTCGCTCCCAGCCGTGCTCGTGCCGTCGTTGCTCCAGAGAGTGAGGGTGCCGTCGGTATTGACGAGGGCAAATTTGAATTGCCCCGAGCCTTCGAAGCTGACCATGTCCACCGCGACGCGGCCCTGGTAATTTACCAAGGGCGGGACTTGGGCGAGGAGGGGGCCGCACATCACACTGAGCAGACAGAGAAGGAGGGCCAGGGGGTTTTTCATGGTGGATATTCTTTCGGATTTTTTCATCGCGGACTGGATCGTGCTTTCGTAGATTCAGTTTTGCCCCGAGCGGTGTAAAAAGTCGTTAGGAAGCGAGTGAATTTTTCTAAAAGTTTCTAAAAGCCGCACCGTGAACACCGCTTCCGCCCCTGTTTATGAGTTCGCCGGCTTCCGGATCGATACGGCGAAGCGCCTGCTCACGCGGCGCGACGGCTCTGTGCTTCCCTTAACGCCGCGCGTTTTCGAAACGCTGCTCTACCTCGTGGAGCACAGCGGGGAGGTGCTGGAGCGCCAACGTTTGATGGACGCGGTCTGGCCCGATGCGGTGGTGGAGGAGAATAACCTCACCCAGAACATTTCCATCCTCCGGCGTGTGCTCGGGCAGGAGCGCGGCTCCAATGAGTTTATCGTGACGGCGCCGGGGCGCGGCTACCGCTTTGTTCCCGAGGTTAAACAGGCAGAGAACGGAGCGGCCTTAAGCGGAACTTCGCCGCGATCCGATCAAGTGCCGCAGATCGTCGAAGGCGAGCCCCCGGAAAACCTCTGGCCGCAAGACGCCGCGGCGCTCGGCCGACTGAAGCTTCGATCCCTTCTGCTGGCGGCGGCGGGAATTTTGCTGCTGGCCCTCGTCGGGTTCGCTCTCTGGAGCAGGCAGGCCTCCACCCCGGTCGCTGCCGCGCTGAGCACTGCGCCCGAAGCTCTCAGGATTTCCGAAAAGAGCATCGCCGTGTTGCCGTTCACGAATTTGAGCGATGAAAAAGAAAACGCCTACTTCGCCGCTGGTCTGCAAGACGATGTCCTGTCGACCCTCTCGAAAATTCGCGAATTGAAAGTTATCAGCCGCACGAGCGTAATGAGCTACGAAAAACCAGAGGGTCGCAACATGCGTGAGATTGGGCAGGCGCTGGGCGCGGCCAACGTCCTCGAAGGGAGCGTCCGCCGCGCGGGTAATCGCGTGCTCGTCAACATCCAGTTGATCGACGCGCGGAGCGATCTTCACATTTGGTCCGAGCGCTACGATCGCACGCTGGCCGATTCCATTGGATTGCAGGGCGAACTTGCCACTCAGATCGCCGCGGCCCTTCGCGCTCAGCTGGCGCCGACAGAAAAGACAAATCTGGAGACAAGACCGACCGAGAACCCAGAAGCGTATGCACTCTACCTACAGGGGCGCGGGCAAGAAGGAGCGGTGAACAGATCAAAGGCCAACCGGGTTGCGGCGGTCCAATGGTATACGGGAGCGATTGCGCTTGATCCCGGATTTGCCCTCGCCTACGCGCGCCGTTCCATAGTTACGAGCGAGCTGGCCTATGATGCAGGCGCGGACGCTCTCCGAGTGGAAGCGCGCAGCGACGCCGAAGAAGCCCTCCGCCTCTCGCCCTCTCTTGGAGAAGCCCACACCGCCCTTGGTATCTCTTTATATAAAAGCAGCAAAGATTTCGCTGCCGCCCTCCGAGAATTTTCCATCGCCGCGGCGACCTCTCCCAATGAGCCCGACATCCTAGTTAAGATGGCGGCCGTTTACCGCCGCCAAGGACGTTGGGATGAAGCACTCGCCGCTTCTCAGCGCGCGGCAGGGCTCGATCCTCGCAATGGCGATGTGCTGATCCGAGCAGCCAACGGTCGCGCCCTGGTGCGCGATTGGTCCGGCGCGCGGGCGGGGTTTAACCGCGCGCAGAACATCGTTCCAGATTCGGCCTATCCAGAGATTGCCCTCGCTTACCTGGAAGTCTTTCAGAACAACGACCCGGCGGCCGGCAGAAAAATTTTGCAAAGCATTCCTGCGCACAGCAATCCCGACGGGGAGGTGAGTTCGGCGCGGTGGGATCTCGCCATGCTGCAACGAGATTACGTGGCTGCGGAAAAAATCCTGGCTGATTTTACCGGGCTAAATTTCCCTAACGAGGAAGCACATCCGAAAACGTTTCACCAGGGCCGCACCGCTCTCGCCCGCGGCGACGTCGAATCGGCGGAGCGCTACTTTCGCGCAACTCTGCCGGCTCTCGACGGACACGTGAGGGAAGATCCCGGCGACCTGGATTGGCGGGCGAGCCTGGGATTGCTCTACGCCTATATGCAGAGGAAGGACGACGCTCTGCGGGAAGGGCGTCGCGCGGTCGAAATGGAACCGGAAAGTCGGAACGCATATCATGGCGCTTTTCGCGCGGCAAAATTAGCCCTGATTTACGCGCTCGTGGGTGAACAGGAGCACGCGATCACGCTTATCGAACGCTTGCTCACCACGCCCGGTCCCGTCCAATGGCCCGATTATCCCATGAGCATGACGCTCGCCGATCTCCGGTTGCGGTGGGAATGGGATTCACTGCGCAGTCATCCGCGCTTCCAGAAAATCCTCGCCGGACCCGAACCAAAGACCATTTTAGCGAGCACAGTCCCGGTAACGCATGAAAAAAGCATCGCTGTCCTCCCGTTTGCCAACCTGAGCGGTGATCCCGAAAACGCCTATTTCGCCGACGGAGTGAAGGAGGAAAT
>JBDSNB010000216.1:0-9607 GCA_039915555.1 Chthoniobacterales bacterium
CCCCCCGCCCAACCGCCCATCACCTTGCCAGAGAAACTCGGCGCCACACTGCTCATTCTCAGCACTCTCGCGGTCGGCCTTTATCCGAAGATGCTGCTCGACCAGATCGTTCCAGCGATCGAAGCCATGAGGTTCTGGCAATGAACTACCTCGAGCTTCTCCACCTCGCCTTCGCGGAAGCGCATGTCGTCGCGGCAGCGTTGATCGTCCTGACGTTCAGCCTCACGAAATGGCGCTCCGTTGAAGCGTTGACGCTCCTGGCCGCCCTCGGCCTCGCGCTCGCCGCCTTCGCCGTTCTTCGGTTGCCGGCCAGTGCCACGCTCGCCGGCGGGATGCTCGTCATCACGCCGTTGACCTCGCTCTTCAAAATCATCTGCCTCGCTCTGGCTTTCCTCACCGTCCTCCTCGCGAGTGGCGACCGGGCGCTCCGCAATCATGGCGAATACCTCGCCCTCATCCTGCTCGCCACCGTCGGCCTCATGCTCCTCGTTGGGAGCGAAGAGCTGCTCATGATCTTCATCGGTCTCGAACTCACCGGTCTCTCGCTTTACGTCCTGACCGGGTTCCACAAGAGCGACCCGCGCTCCGCCGAAGCCGCCCTGAAATATTTCCTCTTCGGCAGCACCGCGAGCGCGTTCACGCTTTTCGGTCTCAGCCTCGTCTATGGAATGGCCGGCACGACCGCCTTGCCGGCGATTGCGGAACAATTAGCCGGGCAATCCGCTTCCCCGCTCCTCGCGGCGGGGATCGTCATGACGCTGATCGGCTTTGCCTTCAAGATCGCCGCCGCGCCGTTTCATCTTTGGGCGCCGGATACGTACGAAGGCGCGCCCATCTCCAGCGCCGCCTTCATCGCTTCCGGATCGAAAGTCGCTTCCTTTTTCGTGCTCGGGAAAATCGTTCTCGTCGGCTTCGCGCCTCTCCAGGGCGACGCCGGCTGGCATGCGATGTTGCCCGGCTGGGCCCCGATGCTCGCTTTGCTGGCCGCGCTCTCGATTGTGATCGGCAACCTCGCCGCGCTGGCGCAGAAAAACGTCCGCCGCTTGCTCGCCTACTCCGCCGTCGCGCATGCCGGCTACACCTTGCTGGGCCTGATCGCCGGTGGCCGCGAAGGCTTTGGCGCCACGCTCTTTTACACCACGATCTACGCCTTTACGCTGCTCGGAGCCTTCGGCGTGATCGGCTGCGTCCGCCGCGCAGCAGGTGGCGACGATCTTCACCACTTCGCCGGGCTCGCATCCCGTTCGCCATTACTCGCCGGCGCGATGGCGATCTTCCTCCTCTCGCTCGCCGGTCTCCCGCCGCTCGCCGGCTTCTTCGGCAAGTTCTACCTTTTCAGCGCCGCGTTCCGCGCCGACGAAAATCACGGCCTTCTCTGGCTCGTCGCCCTCGCGCTCCTCGGTAGCCTGGTCTCCCTTTATTATTACCTCATCGTGTTGAAGGCCATCTTCGGAGATGCCGCAGCCGGCTCCGCCGCGTCAGGGGACCCCGGATTCCTGCAAAAATCCGTCATCGCTCTCCTCGCCGCGATCGTCCTTCTCCTGGGCCTCGTGCCGGGGCTTTTGCTCGATCAAATCCTCTCTGCCATACCCTGACGGAAGAAGCAGGAGGCAAAAGCTCAAATTTCTGCTACCGTGGGCGATGGCTAAACCTACCGGTGCTTCTTTCACCCGCCGCGCTCCCGACAATATCACTGAGGAACTGGTGGCAGTCCTTTCGTCGAAAGCGTCCTACGAGTTCAAGGCACTCTTCGACGTCATCTTCGCTAATCTGCGCGAACGCAACGCCGCCAGTGGGGGCGAAGAAATGCTCCGCCTCCGCACCTACGAGAAACTGCAAGGGCTCGTTAATCAGGGCGCCGTCACCCGCACGGTGAACGGGGTCACAAAGAAATACAAAGGCGTGCAGGCCCAGCTCACCAAACTCAACGCCGAGATGAAAATCCTCCGCGCCGAGTGGACGGTGAAGCTCCAGGCGAAAGCTGCCGCCGCCGCGGCGAACTAAACTGCGCACTCAGGGGCCACGAGAGTAGGTCACCCCCAGCGCGCATTGCGTCGTGTCGGGTATTGCCCGCCGGGAGGTATTGTGTGGTTTAAGGGTGCTCAGCGCTCGTGGTTTGACTCCGATTCGCCCTCGCCGGGACAATCGCGGGATGAAGACTCCTGCGACTCAGGTTCTGCACGGTGCGCAGATGGCGCTCCGTCTCACTCGCTTGACCCTGGCGCCCACTTCCCCAGCAAAAACGTCGGCGCTCACTCTGCCGAGAGCACAAAGCGATTGCCCTCGCTGTCCTTGAACATCGCATATGTCCCCCAAGGCTGCTTCTCCGGCGGCCCGTCGAACTCCACGCCACGCCCCTTTAATTCCGCATAGGACTGGTCGATATCGTCGCACACATACGACATCGGCATCATCGAGCCGATGCGTTTCTCCTCTCCGGGCGCGGTGAAGAGCACCACGCGCGTCTCGGCCTTCGGAATGCGCAGCTCGATCCATCGCTGCGTCTCATCAAACGGCTGATCCGTGATGATGGTGAACCCGAGCTTATCCGTGTAAAAATCCAGCGCCCGATTCTGATCGGCCACCGGGATGCTGACGAACTTGATTTGTTTAATCATGGCAAGCCGAGCGTAAGAGCGCCGCCGCCGCGCCGTCCAGAGACGACTGTCCGCGCGAGGCGGAAAGTCTTGTCCGGTAATCGGTATAGCGGCATGGTGGCCGCGTGTAGGAATAGAGACAGCCCTCGGCAAATCATGCGCATTCATTCCCTCCCGATCGACGACTACGTCCTCGACGTCCTGATGCGCGACCTCGTAGGGCACGATCGCCAGCCCGCCGCCTATCTCGTTTATCTGTATCTCTACGGGCAGGCCGCACGGGCGCGCTGGAAGCCGATCGCCGCCAGCTTGCGCACTCTCGCGGAAGCGACCGGCCTCTCGAAAAGCGCCGTCCAGACCGCCTTGGAAACCTTGCGGCGGCGAGCGCTGGTTGAAACCACGGCCGTGCACGCCACCGCCGTTCCCGAGCAGCGCGTCTGCCGTCCGTGGCGCCGATGAAGGTTTTTTTCCGGTGTCGTGTGACGCGATGCCGGACAGGTGGCCGCACTCGTTAGCCGCGCGCGCCCGTCCGTTCCGTCAAGCTCGCGACCATGGCCAGGAGTTCCGCGGTCTCGACCGGTTTGGCGAGGTGCATTTGGAAACCGGCCAGGACGGCTTTCATCCGATCCTCCGTGCATTTTCGAGTCGAGTCTGGCGAGGTTGCGGGCCGTATGCGCGGGCGCGTTCACAACGGCACGCTCGCGTCCACGAGCGCTAACTGCACCCGCAGTTCGAAGTGCTCCATCCCGTGCGCGAAAGGGCGACCCTTCCACGCTTCGAACATCGGCTGATGCGCGGGCGCGTAGCCGCTGCGCGGGAGCCATGTCCGAAAGAGCCAATCCAGCGCGCGCAGTTCCAGTTCGATGGAGCCCGCGATCTCGACTTCGGCGAGCAAGGTCGCTGCAAAGGTCGTGATGCTCACCTCGCCTTCGCCCTCGATGCCACCGGGAACTTCGAGCCCGACATCGTAGCGACATTTCTCCAGCGGGACGATCTCGGGGTCTTCCCATTGATACCCGAGCCATTGGCTGTCGGACAAGCCGCGCGCGTCCGCCCACTCGAGCAATCGCGCGATGGCCTGCACGACATGGTCGCCCTCATAAGGGCGATGCACGCGCAGATAAGCCACCCGTCGCGCTGGCATCTGGCGCAACTTCACGGCGAAGCCATCCAGATTTTCGCTCGCGGGTAAACTCGCGAGCTGGTGTGGATGTTCCGACCCGGCGAGCGACGACCGCATCGCTTCCCGACGCGAACGCCGGAACTCAGGCAGATCGAACGCGCTGGGCGACACCCCGTATTGCGCGCGAATGGAACGCGAGAAATCCGAGCTCGACGAAAATCCACATGCCAGCGCGACCTCCGTCAGCTTCGCGCGCTCGCGATGCGAAAGCAGATAGAGCGCGCGCTCCAGCCGCACGCGTTTCACAAAGGCGGCCAGCGTTTCGCCCATCAACGCACGAAAGATTCGGTGGAAATGGCAGGGCGAGAAACAAGCCACCCGCGCCACCTCTTCCAGTCGCAGCGGTTGATCGAGATGTGCCGTGATGTGATCCACCGCGCGATTCACCCGCGCCACGTAGTCGAACTTCGCAAGATTTGGCAAGTCAGCCACGACGCTCGCAGCGTAACCTCGCCACCTATGACAAAACAACCCGCACCCTCGAGCGCGGTAACCCATGTCTCTGCGATGGACAGGTGTGAACCCAACACAATCACCCGCCGGCGCGTGCTCCGCGGATTGGGCGCCGGACTGGCTGCCATGGCCGCGCCGGGTCTTTTCGCAGGGAAAATAGATGAGCCGACCGCTTCGCAAGATTTGGCAAGTAAGGCTCGTGATCCGCGTCTAACCTCGCCAGCCATGACAATACAACCAAGTTCACTCGGTGCGTTCTCGGTCAGCCTGGCGGTGAAGAACCTAAAAGCCTCCCGCGCCTTCTACGAAAAACTCGGCTTCGAAAAAGTGATGGGCGCCCCGGAGCACAACTGGCTCATCCTTCGCAACGGCGAGATCACGATCGGGCTCTTCCAAGGCATGTTCGAAAACAACGTCCTGACCTTCAACCCCGGCTGGGACGCCAAAGCGCAGCCCGTCTCTGAGTTCACCGACGTGCGCGAGCATCAACGCCGCCTAAAGAAGCAAGGTCTCACGCTCCAGACCGAAGCCGACGACAGCAGCACCGGCCCAGCAAGCTTCATGATGACGGATCCCGACGGCAATACCATCCTGGTGGACCAACACGTCTAGTCGGAGCCGGGACAAACGGACGACTGCTACCGCATCTCGCGCTTTTTTTCTTGGCCGCGTCATCCGCCTGATGTCGTCGGTACCAGCGCCGATTCCAAACGCTTGGTTATGCTGCCGGTCGTCGGCTCCTATCCGAAAATCTTCGAGAAGAATCCTTTTTTGCCGGTCGTCTTTTTCGAGCGCTTCTTCGCGCTCGTGGCTTTCTTCGAACCTGTTTTCTTGGCGCCGGCTTTTTTGCTGGCGGTGGTCTTTTTGCTGGGGGCTTTCTTGCTGCTGGATTTACGTGCGGGCATATCAGTGATTCGTGCGACGCGCTCTTGTGGCCGGGTCCGATTTACACTCCGGCTCGGAAGTTTTTGCCTACGTCGAGTCTCCCAACGCATCGGCCTAACGGGCTTGAAAAACGATCGAGTGATCAATAGAAGCGCGCGTCGTCCTCGAGACCGAGAACCATCAAAATTTCGCCTGGAAAGAGCGCGAAGTGATCGTGCACCGCAAAGGCGCCACGCCCGCCGGCATCGGCGTGCTCGGGACTATCCCCTGCTCGATGGCGTCGCCCGGTTTCCTCGTGCGAGGCAAGGAGCAAATCGAATCGCTCGCCAGCGCCTCGCACGGCGCCGGACGCGTCATGAGCCGCACGAAGGCGAAGCATTCCTTTACCCGGAGCGCGACCCAAAAAGCTGCTCGCCGATCCCGGCGTTACCCTGCTCTCAGCCGGACTCGACGAAGTGCTCGGGGTTTACAAAGACATCCACGTCCTCGGCCGCTTCGATCCGAAGCTGGTCAAGATGTGCCCAGCCGGCGAGCGGGCGGAGGATTGAGCTTCGGACCCGGCGCGGCAGCCCTCGATATTAAAGTGCAGTGACGGAACCTTGCCTTGTCTGGGCTGAAGCCGTTAGAACTATCGTTGTTCACATGGCGTGGGGACGCAATCGCGGGGGCTATCACCTCCGTCCGAGAGCACCTCGCTCACAAATAAAATGAAAAAGAAGTCCATTCCTCGATCCGCATTTTTAAATCCACGCGTCATCATCACCCTCGCGCTGTGCGCGACCGGCGTTGTCCTCGCGCTCTTGTCCGTCGTTTTATTCTCCAGCTCGACCGCTCAGGCGCAGGCGCCGAAATCGAATCCGCAAGTCGGCAAGCTCACTGCCCAGGAAGCGAAAATCATCGCTGACGGAATCAAACCCCTGCTGAACGATTCCGCGGACGACCTGGTCTCCGTGAAGCACGCGGACGGATCGGTCTCCACGGATCTGCAAGGCCGTTTCCAGAACGTGACCGTGATTAAAAAAGAAGCCGGCGGAACGATCACGCAGGGCTGCGTGAACAACCTCGACGCCGCCGCCGGCTTCTTCGGCCTCGATCGCAAGACTCTGGGTCTGCCCGAAAAACCGCAACCGGAACAGCCAGCCGATCGCTAATCCTTTCCAAGGAAAACAATCATAAAAAAGAACATCTCTCGATTCTTTCTCGTCGTACTCGTCGCGTCATTTGTGATGCTGAGTGCGGCCCCATCGTTCGCCGCCGCGACGATCGCGATTCTTAACAACGACGGACCCGGCGAAGGCTTCAACGATCCCACGGCCGCGACGCCGGTCGGCGGCAATCCTGGAACCACGCTTGGCGCGCAACGCCTCAACGCCTTCCAACGGGCGGTCAACATCTGGGGAGCCACTCTCGACAGTTCCGTCGTCATTGTCATTCGAGCGCAGTTCGATCCGCTGACCTGCACGGCCACTTCGGCGGTGCTTGGTTCAGCCGGGGCCGTCACCATCCATCGGGACTTCGCTAATGCCCCGTTCGCCGGCACTCAGTATAGTGCCGCGCTGGCCAATAAGCTGGCCGGGAGCGACCTCAGCGCCGCCAACCCCGACATCAACGCCACTTTTAACAGCAACCTGGGCCAGACTGGCTGTTTCACGGGCACGTTCTTCTACCTCGGCTACGACAACAACCACGGGAACAACGTCGATCTGATCGCTGTCCTCCTCCACGAGTTTGCCCATGGCCTCGGTTTCCAGACCTTCACTAGCAACTCCACCGGCGCGCAGAACGGCGGTTTCCCGTCCATCTACGACCGGTTCCTCATGGATGACGATAGCGGGAAGAGCTGGCTGCAGATGACCAATGCCGAGCGGCAGGCTTCTGCGATTAACTCCTACAAGCTCTCTTGGACTGGCCCGCGGGTGTTCGCGGATGTCCCCTCCGTTCTCGCTTTTGGCATCCCGGTGGTGAAGGTCAACTCGCCGGCGGGAATCGCCGGGAGCTATGGTGCCGGCACGGCTGGTTTTGGTCCCGCGCCGACCGCAGGAGGGATCACTGGCGACCTGCTTTTGGCGAACGATGGTGGAGGTGTTTCTGTGACCGACGGCTGCGAAGCATTTCCTCCGGGTTTCTTCGCCGGCAAGGTCGCGCTCATTGACCGCGGCACTTGCACCTTCAAGACCAAGACCTTGAACGCGCAAAATGCCAGTGCCACCGCCGTCATCATCGTGAACAATGTGGCCGGGACCCCGGCCCCCAGTTTGACCGATGATGCGACCATCACGACCCCGATTACCATTCCGACCGTTTCGCTCACCCTCCCGGATGGCAATACGATCAAGGCCCAACTCGCTGCGCCCGTCAACGCGACTGTGCAGCTGGACACCTCCGTTCGCGCCGGCACTGACCCACAAGGCAAGGCGCTGCTGAACGCTCCGAATCCCGTCGTCGCCGGCTCGTCCGTTTCGCATTGGGACCCGATCGCCACACCTAACATTCTCATGGAGCCGGCGATCAACGGCGACCTCACGCACAACGTAATTCCGCCGTTCGACCTCACCTTCTCCCTTCTGCGCGAGACAGGATGGTCGGCAAATGCACTGCCCAACTCCATCCTCGCCTCTGGCGGCAACAATCAGATGGTGAACGTTTACGCCACGGCCGTGCCGTTCCAGGTCACCATCAATCCGCCGGTCGCCGGCTTGCTCGTAACCTTCACTGCGCCCACGGCCAGCGGAACTTTCGCCAGCTCAGGGACAAGAATTGGGACGGCATTCACTAATGCCAGTGGTGTCGCAACCTCTTCCTCCTTCACCGCCGGCGCCAATGCAGGGACGTTCACGATCAACGCCACTGTCCCGGGCCCCGGCACGGTTCCGTTCACCCTCACCTCCGTCGTCGGGCCGCTGACCTTGAACTCCGCGGTCTCGCGCAAAACGCACGGCGCCAGCGGAACCTTCGATGTGCCCTTGCCCCCGAGCGCGCCTTTCGGGATCGAATCCCGGACCAGCGCCAGCCCGGGTAATCACACCATCGTCATCACCTTCGCGAACACGATCGTGAGCGGCAGCGCCAGCGTCTCTTCCGGGACCGGTAGCGTTTCAGGCAGTCCCTCCTTCAGCGCCAACACCATGTCAGTGAGCCTCACGGGAATCACCGACGTCCAACAGCTCACCGTCACTCTCAGCGGCGTCACCGATAGCGCCGCCCAGACGCTGCCTGATACCTCGGTCACCGTGAAGTTCCTGCTCGGCGATGTGGTCCCGAACAGCGCCGTCAACGGCAGCGACGTCGGCCAAACCAAAGCCGTCGCGGGCAACGCCCTCACTACGGTAAACTTCCGCGCCGATACCAACGTCAGCGGCGGCATCAATGCCAGCGACATCGGGCTGGTCAAAGCGAACACCGGGCGCTCGCTGCCGTAGCGAGCCGGTCTCGGACGCGGAGCCCGAAGTGCCCGGCGTCTCTAAGGACGATCCACGCCGCCATGGCAGCACAGGCAGAATAGTCGACGTCCTCGGTCGCTTCGATCCGAAGTTGGTCAAGATGTGCCCGCCCGGCGAGCGCGCGGAAGATTGAGCGGATGATTTGACCCCTGCGGCGTAAAGCAGCTTCACCAGCTCGTTCGAATCGCCCGCTTTCTTCGCTCCCTCGATCCAGACGAGCAATTGCGCATCGTCCTCCGGCAGCAGCGCCCCGATCTCGCGCAGAATCTTCCGGGTCAACGGCAACCACCCCGTTCTTCGCCAGCGAATTGGCGACCAGCTACCGACGCGCTCGTCATCACCGAGCCCGCCGGCCGGGGCCATTTCGCAAACTTGCATCTGGAATCAATCCGCCGCTGCCGCGGCGCCTGGCACTCACACCGGCATCGGCAACGGTCGGAAATAGCCTTTGATACTTCTCGCAAGGCAATTCAGCTACCCGTCTGCGAAGTGGGCAACGGCAGACGCAGTTGTTGGCCGCAAGCTGCGCCGCGATTGCTGCAAGTTCGGGTCCGAGGCGACGCCGGGTTGGACAGGTTTGCGTCGCCGAACTCTGGTTGACGATAGTGAGCTCGGACCCCTCGCCGTCCCCCTCCGGCTTGGAAGGCTTTGCATCCGTCGAGCTCCCGACGCGTCTGCCTCACGGGTGAAAAAGGATGAGTGATTAATTGAAATGCACCCTCGTTCCGACGTCCGCGATCTGTAGCAGGCTGGTCGGAAAGGAAGCGGGATTAGCGGCGTCCTCGCCAAAGGGAGTTCTCCGGTCCATAAAGGGAAGCGATGGATAAGAAATTCGCTCTTTGGCTTGCGATCGTTCTCGGCTCGCTCGGCGCCGTGCTCGCGCAATCGGACTACGTGAAGGCGATCGAACAATCGCGCAGCGAGCGGGAGACCAATCTCAAGAAGGAGACTGGGTGGCTGACGCTGGCGGGATTGTTCTGGCTGAAGGACGGGGTCAACACCGTGGGCACCGGCTCGAAGTTCGACGTGCGGCTGACGGATAATTTCAA
>JBDSNB010000032.1:0-4880 GCA_039915555.1 Chthoniobacterales bacterium
CGCTGGAGATCGTCCCCGCGCAGGATCCGACCACAGCGAAGGCGGGCGCGGAGTTTGCCGTTCACGTCTTAAAAAACGGAAAGCCGTTTCCCGATTTCCCCTTAAACGCAGTCGCCGCGGGAGAGACCAAAGGCGAGACACGTAAAACGGACGGCGAAGGCAAAGTGGCGTTCAAGATCGAGAAAACCGGACGCTGGCTCCTGCGCGGAACCGATGTGCGCAAGTCCGCGAGCGCGGAGACGGATTGGGAAAGCGACTTCGCCACCCTCACGTTCGAAGCTACAAAGCCGGCTAACGAGTAGTTCTGATTAAAAGACGGTCCGTTCCAGCAGCCAGAACGCACCGGCCGCCGCCACGAGTGACGAACACACCGGGACCCCGATGCGCAGAAATGCGCCACGCTCGCGCAGCTTCCAGATGATCGGCAGCACAATCGCCGCGACGGCCAACTGCCCCGCCTCCACCCCGAGATTAAACGACACCAGCGGGATGATCGCGCCCGTCCCCTGCTGCGCCACACCCATCTCGTGCAGCACGCTCGCGAAGCCAAGACCGTGGATGAGTCCAAAGGCAAAGGTGAGCGCCCAACGGCCGCGTAACGCGCCATCGCGTCGAATCAGATTCTCGAGTCCGACATAAAGAATCGAAGCCGCAATCGTCGCTTCCACCCAGCGGCTCGGCAGGGTCACCAGGCCAAAGGTGGAGAGCGCGAGAGTGAGTGAATGCGCGAGGGTAAAACAGGTAATCAAGAGCAGTGCGGCGCGCGGCCCGCGACAAACGATAAGCAAGCCAAAGAGAAACAGCAGGTGATCGTACCCCGTCACGATGTGTCGAATGCCGAGGAGGAAAAATTCGAGAAAGCGTTGCCCGTTTTCAGCGGAGTCGGCAGTTGCGGGTTGGTTGGAGACAAAACGCGCACTGCGATCCCGTCCGCTTAGAATCTTGCGTGCCACCGCCTCCCCGCGTGCATCCATCGCGGCGAACGCCTGTCGGTGCCCGAACGACATTTCCGGAAGAAGAAGCGAGTCAACCACCACCTCGGCGCCCTCGTTCGGGGCCGGGAAACTGTAGTGAAATTCCACGTTATTATTCGTATCGACGCCCGCCGTCACGGAACTCGCAGCCGCCGGTTGGCCGTCGAACGTCAACCGAAACGCCCGCCGCGCTGTCTCGTCCAGCTTCCGCTGCGCCTCGGTCGTTAGGCTGCGCAATTCTTCCGCCGTACTGCCCGCCGCGGCGGCTAGATCCCGTTCGTTAAACGTCAGGTTCACCTCCGTCGCATGGCCGGAAAGGGTGAAATTGGCCGAGCTAAGCCCGGGGTCGTGCGCGCGACTCGTGAGACAGGTCACGATCAGAAAGAGGGCCGTGCAAACCAATCGCTTGCCGCCGGAAATAGAAACCATCATTGCCTTCATCGCATCCTTGAGGTCCGGCGTAAAGCGATACGGGCCGATCCGGAATAAACCAGATCGGCCCGCAGCCTTAACCTACATACAGACTACCGCTGCACTTGATATGCTTCGACGAGGCCGACACCAGTCGTGCCATTCTTGCCGCGCACCACCATCGTGTAGTTGCCCGGCGCGAGGTCGATCAGCACCGCAGCTTCCAGGTCATTCGTGGGAGCCAAACCGGTGGCCCGGATGGCGGCGACCTGTGCGGCCGGCACCATCCAGTTGTCATTCTCCGCGATCTTCACCCCGCCCTGATAAATTTCGAGGGTCGGATCGGCGAGAACGCCGTTCACCATCATGCCGGTCAAGGACGGCCCGAGAGCGCGCACCAGCACCCGGCTGTTGTTCGTTCCGCCGATAATAATGCCGCCGATCAACACGTTGTCGCCAGTTTGAACGAGTCCGCGCGTGGCGACGTTCAGGAATCGATTGGTGGAGTTGCCCGCACCCGCGGCGGTCGTGTTGTGATGCTCGTGATTCCGGCCGTTATGCGGCGTGCCAGCGTACGGGAACACTTTGTTATAAACGCTGTCGTTCTTGCTCACGTTATCGATCCCGTCGGCCACGCGAATGTCGGGCGGGGTGCTCCGCAAGTCGCTGATCAGCGCGCTGATCGCGATGTCAACCACGTCGTCACCGAAACGGCGACCATTCGGCCAGCCACCAGGAACCTGGTTGCTACCGAGGAAGGTCTGCACCGTGCTGGTCAGCGTGTCGCCACCGAAGATACCGAGGCGGCTGAAACCAGCGTCATCCGGGTTGGCCGCAAAACTTGCGCCACCTCCGGCGAGTCTGGCCGGGCCGGTCGAGAGATCGATTTTGATCATGTCGGGAATGAAGATTCCGACGAGGTCCGTGCGATTGGTTTCCGGCGCGGGCTGCTGCCCACCGGTGAAGACCAGGGCGTTGATCAAACGAGCGAGCTCGGGATTAAGTGCGTAATCGCGGAAGAGCGTAGCGTCCGCGGAAGGCTGGGTGCGGCTGTAAAGATCCTTGTCCTTGATCGCAACCAAACCTTCGTTGAAGAGCGGGTTGCCCTGACGGCCAACCTGCACAAATGGACCCGTGTTTACCGGGTCGGTGGAAGCCACGCCGTCCGTCAAAACGCGAGTCGTCTGGCGGCTCGTAGTGGCATAAACCGCCACCACTTGCTGATCGCCACCGAGGTCGGTGACCGGAATTTCCAACGCCATTTCATGGACGTTGAAACCGGCTTGGCTGTCGAAGGTGGCGGAGCCACTGCGGAGCTGAAGGAGATCGAAGATCGATTGCACGTCCGCGTAGAAACCGTCTTCCCGCTGACCTGCGAACGAACGATATCCACCCGTGAGGGGCATGATCGTCTGCGCGGTGTACTTGTCCAATTGCGCCGGATCCGAAACGCCAGGACGGGCCAGGTTATTTCCATTGTCACCCGTGTTGTAGAACGGAGTCGCGATGCCCTGGTTGTTCGGAGGGACCACGCCCGTGCCGAGCGCTGTTCTCGTATTCGTTGCGTTCACGACCTTCGTCACCGTGTAGGTCTGGGTCAGATTCTGGCTCGCATCGTCCACGTTCTGGACCACGCCGAGGTAGGATTGAAGGATCGTGTCGCGATTCTTGTAGCGCGTCGTGAAACGGAATTCGTAGGTCACAGTGGCCACGCCGGCGGCGACATCGTTCCCAAGGGCGACGTTGATCTTGTAGAGAACGTTGTCGTCGAAGTTGTACTTGTTCGGCCCGATACCCGGCTCTTCGAACGGATAAACCGCCAGCGAAGTGCTCAAATACTTCACGCCATTGCGTCGCGTGAGGAAGGCATAGACGTCCGTCGTATTTGCGGCCGGGTCGAGGGTAATGAGCGGTGCGTCCATGTGACTGGAGGCGCGCGCCGGGGCCGGAGCGAGCAGCGCAAGCGCGAGCAGCGCAGCGCAGGCTGGTGCCGTGCGTTTAAAGATTTTCCTGGATATCATTTCGTTTTTTCGTCGGTTTCTGTTTGTTGCTGTTTTCTGTTTTACTTCACTGACAATTGTGGCGCGGCCGCAAGGAGAGCTGCGGTCGTCTGAACGAGCGCCTCACGCTCCGAGGGCAACAGCAGTTGCTGGATCGCGTGGGCCTTGTTCAAAAACTGGAGCGCCCGCGCTGCATCGCCGGCCGCGGCGGCGATCGCGCCGGCGTGATAAAAGAGACGCGCGTCCTGCGTGCCTTCTGCAAGAGCGCGCTTCATGTTCTCTTGCGCTGGCTGCACATCGCCGTTGGCCAGTTGGGCCCAGGCGAGCGCGTCATACGTGAACACATCCTGCCGCGCCTCGAGTTCATCCGTGGCCAAACGCAGAGCCTGCGTCGCATCCTCGCGCCGCGTGCCAAGGAAAATCGCAAAGGTGCGCGGGTCGGATACCGCTCCGGACTTAGTCAGTTCCGTGACGATCTTTTCCGCATCGGCGGATTTGCCGTCAGCCCGCAACGCTTCGGAAAGCGTCCAGAGATTATCCGGCAACGGACTGATCGCCGCCGCTTGCTGCAGAGGCGCTGTCGCCTCCTCAAATTTCCCTGCGCTCAAAAGTAGTTTACCGCGCATCAAGAGAGCCGGCGCGTAGTCGGGCGCCAATTGCAGCGCGAGGTCCACGTTGGTCGCAGCGCGGTCTGGCTCGCCCGCCTGCCACAGATACGCCGCCAAACGTGTGCACGCCCACGCGCTCGGCTCAGGCTCCCGCGGACTGCCTGCACTCACTGCCATGCGCGCCATCACGATGGCGCCCGACAGGTCGCCCTTTAGCCAGCGCATGTGCGCCACACGGCTGTAGGTCTGCAGGCAAGGCTTCAGGTCCACCATCTTCTGGTAGGCCTCCACCGCCTCATCCAGTTTCCCCTGCTCCATCAGCGCATCACCGAGCAGCGCATAATCGAAAACAAACTCGCGACTTTTCGTCAACGCACGTGCCACTCTCTCCGCCTCGACGAACTTGTGCTGCGCGTCGTAGATGTGGCCGAGCAATAACTGCGCAGCCGGATCGTCCGGTGTCGTCGCTTCAATCGCCTTCCCCGCCTGCTCGGCGAGATTATAAAAACCCGGATCGCTCGTTAGCCGCGCTTTCGCTACGAAGGCCCACCCCAAGCGCTCCAGCAACCCGGCTTGCTCCGGGCGCTCGCTCAGCTTCGACTGTAAAGAGCTGATCTCTTTATCGATCGCGGTGTCGCCACCGATCGGCGTCAAGACAACCTGCAGCGGATCAAGCGCACGCGGTGCGGCCTTCGCTGACTGCGGCACGGCCCTTTCTCCTGGCACCGTTCGCGTGATGAAGAAAAACGCCGCGACACTAAGGATCCCGACGATTGAAAAAACGAAGAACGCTACAAATGATTTACTGGTCGCGAAGGATCGGCGCACAGACATTATAACGCCGATGCATACTTTCCGGATGCAGAAACGGGCGGATTAGCCCAGAA
>JBDSNB010000108.1:0-3910 GCA_039915555.1 Chthoniobacterales bacterium
CGAAGTCACGCAGCAGGTTTTCGAAAAGTTGGTGGAGGAGAAAACTTTCGATCCGCTGTTTGTCACGCATTGCCCGAAGGAGTTGGTCCCGCTCGCGAAGCAGAACCCGGAGGACGATTCGCTGGTGGACGTTTACGAACTGATCATCAATGGCCAGGAAATCTCGCCCGGTTATTCGGAGCTGAACGACCCGGTGGTGCAACGCCGCCGTCTGCTCGAACAGGCGGGCGAGGAAACGCAAAAGCTCGACGAAGAATTTCTCCTCGCGCTCGAACACGGCATGCCGCCGGCGGGCGGATTTGGCTTGGGGATCGATCGTCTGGCGATGTTGCTGACCGGCGCGGAATCGATTCGCGATGTGATCCTCTTCCCGCTGCTTAGACCGAAGCGGGGGTAGGGGACCGCTCGCAGCCTTTCGCCATGCTCAATGCCGAAACCAACCGTCGCATTGACGCCGCCCGAAATATCCTGGTCGGCAAACTCCCGCTCCCGAGCGATTAGGTCGAGCCTCATCACGCTCGCGCTGATCCATAAGTTCATGGACGACCTCGTGAGCCGCCGCTTGCTCGAACAGGGAAAATTATCAGACCTGCGCGCGCGCGACGCGAATCTCTACGGCGCGTTGTCGGCTCTTCCGGCGACGGAGCGAGAAGCGCTGGTTCGTTATTTGCAAACGGAAGTGCGGCTCCAGGATTTTGAAAGGGCTGCGTAGAAATAGGGGACGGGTCGCGGGGCGCGTGCTAGATTCCGCGCAATGGAAACGCCACAGATCACAGCTTACCTGAAGACTCAATGCGGTTGGAGCGCCGGCGTGCGCGCGGTGCTCGCGAAATACAATCTCCCCTTCACTGAGAAAGACATCATTCAAAACCCGGCTTTCCGTTGGGAAATGGAAACCAAAAGCGGTCAATCGCTTTCGCCTTGCGTCGAGATCAACGGCGAGATGGTGGCCGATGTGAGCGGTGAGGAAGTGGAAGAATATCTCATCAGCAAGAAGCTGGTGGAGCAAAGCAGCACCGAGCCTGCGGTCCCGATCAACGCTCCTTGCCCGACCGAACAGCACGAGAGTCCCGTGCGGATGCGACTCTAAGGCAGAAGGTCGGGAAATAACGTCTGGCGATCGCCGCGGCGAACGCCTCCAAATTGATGAAGCTCTTCGCCCGCCGTGTTTCGTCCAAAGGCAGCAGCAGGAAACGCCCGCTGCGTTGGGGCTGGAAGATTTTCGTTGCGGCCCTCGTGCTCGCGGCCGGCTTTGGCTTGATCACCTTCTACGCGCTTTGGGCGCAGACCTTCGACATGAAGAAGGTGGGCGAGATGCCGGAGCGCAACACCGTCTTCGACGTGGATGGGAAAATCTACAGCCGGCTGGCGGGCGCGAACCGTCTTATCGTGCCCTTCAGCGAAGTCTCACCGCTTTTCATCGAGGCGTTGCTGGCGCGCGAGGACACGCGTTTTTATCGGCATGGCGGAATGGATGCGCGTGGGTTGGCGCGCGCGATCTATCGTAATTTTTCTTCGGGCTCGGTGAAGGAAGGTGCGAGCACGATCACCCAGCAGCTCGCGCGGAACAGTCTCCCGCTGGGCGGCCGCAATCTCCGCCGCAAAATGCTCGAGGCGATGGTGGCGTTGCGGATCGAACGGCAGTTCACGAAAGAGCAAATCCTCGAACTTTATGTGAACCGGATTTATTTCGGCTCCGGCTGCTACGGAGTGGAGACCGCTTCGCAGGCTTACTTCGGCAAGAATGCCTCGAAGTTGAATCTCTCGGAAGCGGCGGTGCTGGCGGGATTGATTCGGAGTCCAAATCGGTTTTCGCCTTTGAAGAACCCGGAGGCCGCCGCGTTGCAACGCAACACGGTGCTCGACCGCATGCTGGAGTTGAAGAAAATCACGGCCGCGCAAGCGCAGGAAGCGAAGGCGAGCAAGGTCGCGTCCAATCCGAAACGGTTGCCTCAGATTCAAGAGAACTACGCGATGGACGCCGTGCAGCGCGATCTCAACCTCCTCCTCACGCCGGAGCAGATCGACTTTGGCGGCCTTTACATTTACACCACGCTCGATCCCACGGTGCAGACCGCCGCCACTCAGGCGCTCGAATCGCACCTGAGCAAGGTGGAGCGCGGCGGGAACTTCAAGCATCCGGCGAAAGCCAATTATCAAGCGCCCACCGAGGGGGAGGACGCCGCCATGCCATATTTGCAGGGCGCGGTGGTGGTAATCGATAACGCCAGCGGCGGCGTGCGCGCGCTCGTGGGCGGTCGCGATTACGGCGACAGTAAATTCAATCGCGCGATCGCGCCGGCCAATCGGCAGGTGGGCTCGTCGTTCAAGCCCTTTGTCTACGCGCTCGCCTTCTCGCGGGGGTTGCTGCCCGGTGCGGCGATCGATGATGGGCCGATTCAGCCGGGCGAAATTCCGGAGGCAGGCAATTGGAGCCCCGGGAATTCGGATGGGAAGTATGAAGGGATCCGTCCGGCTTCCTACGGGCTGATCCACTCGCGCAATACGATGAGTGTGCGCATCGGCGCGTTGGCCGGCGCGGCGGGCGTGCAGAAGGAAGCGCTCATGCTCGGCTTGGGCGATAAAGTTCCGGCCGGCGCGGCGACTTACATCGGTTCTTTCGAGAGCAATTTGAAGGACCTGACCTCGGCTTATTCCGTCTTTCCAAACGCCGGCGTGCGCAAGCAGTCGTACATCATCGAGCGGATCGACGATCCCGACCACAACCCGATCTATCGTGCTGCGCACGTTTCCGTGCCGGCGGTGGATCCGAGCGCGGCCTGGATGACGTCGCAACTGCTTGAGCAGGTCATGACGAAAGGCACCGCGGCCAGTGCCCGGTCGCTTGGGTTCAAGCTGCCTGCGGCGGGCAAGACAGGAACGACGAACGATTACAAGGATGCGTGGTTTCTCGGCTACACAACTGCGTTAACCTGCGGAGTCTGGGTGGGATTCGATCAACCGCAAACCATCATGTCGCGCGGGTATGGCTCCGCGTTGGCGTTGCCGGTCTGGACGAGCACAATGGCGAAAGCGTCGCAGCGTTATCCGGCGAAACCGTTCCAGCCCACGATGCAATTGGCGCGGGCTACGGTGTGCGCCAATTCCAACCAGCTCGCGACGAACGAATGCCTCGCCGCGGGTGCCGGCTACGAGATCACGTTACCCGTCGACAAAGTGCCGCGCGGGGCCTGCCAGATTCACGGTGGCTATCAAACGCAGCTCGCGCAACGCCTCGATGAAACGGTGGAACGCGCGCAGGCCGTACCGAATCGAGTCTTCCAAACCTTCCGGAAGTTTTTCGGACGGAAGTAGGACGATACGGCGAATCGCGGGCACACCTCATCCGCTACGTTGACGAAACGCCAACGCAGCGGGCGGGAGGAAGTTTATCGCAGCAACGTCGCCGCGGCTTGCACCGCGAGGGCGATCGGCCATGCGGCCAGCACCACCATCAAACCGAAAACCGCGCCTTCGACGCGCGACTCTGTGTTTGCCTCGGCCGAGAAAAATCCCTGGCTGAGGGTGTGGAAGCCGGGCCGGAACGAGACGCGGCTCGCACCGGGATGGAAGGGCAGGGAGCCGCCGCGGAGGTCGGTCCCGACGGGCTGGAAGGCCCAATCGGTGATCGGGCGCTTGTTGACTTGGGGAGCGGGACGCAAGGCGTCGCTCAGCCGAGCAGGTCGGCCATTTTGGACTGTAGGTTTCATGTCTCTTCGCGCGCAGACTTCGAGCCCTGCGCAAACTGTTGCCGCCGGCGGTTAAACCAGCAGCGAGCTATTTACTGCGGAACTCCTCGAAGAGCCCCGTGGCCGACATCTGTGTGTCGATAGCTGTTGAGACTGAATAAAGAGCGCCCTTCAACGGGGAAGCCTAGCGCTCACTAACACAAGCCCAACAACTGAACCGC
>JBDSNB010000202.1:0-46929 GCA_039915555.1 Chthoniobacterales bacterium
GGCTTCGCCGGCGTGCTCCTGCGACGCAACATCATCATCATCTTCATGTCGCTCGAGTTGATGTTGAACGCCGCCAACCTCTCCCTCGTCGCCTTCTCGCGTTTCCGCGTCGGCGCGGACGGCCTCCCAAACTACAACGCGCAAGTCTTGGTCTTCTTCATTATCACCGTGGCGGCCGCGGAAGTCGCGGTCGGTCTCGCCATCATCGTCGCCCTCTACCGCGCTCGGCAGACGACGCACGTCGAAGACATCAGCGCTTTAAAATTTTAGCCAACGATGATCACCGATTTACACCGATGCGGAAGGACGGCCGGCACTGGCCGCCCTGATCCCATCTGTGTCTCATCTGGGTTCATCTGGGGCCAAAACAATCGGGAGGGCCAGGATGTCTAGCGCGCTCCCCTGGTATATCCTCCTCCTGCCGCTGATCTCTGCGGCCATGATCGCGCTCGTCACCCGACGCAACGGCGGCATCAGCGCCTTCGTCTCCGTGGGCGCGTCCATCATCGGCTTCGTCCTCAGCTGCTTCATCTTCGCCTCCGGCACCACCACCGCCCTCGAGCTGACCTGGATCAATCTCAAGCCGCTCCTCGACATCCCCCTCGGCTTCATCCTCGACGACCTGAGCAAGACCATGCTCGTCCTCGTGACCGGCGTGGGCGCGCTCATCCACATTTACTCGTTAGGCTACATGCGCGACGACGCCGGCAAGGCGCGCTATTTCGCCTCCCTCTCGCTCTTCATGTTCTCGATGCTCGGGATCGTCCTCGCGAACAACTTCGTCATGATGTTCATCTTCTGGGAACTGGTCGGCGTCAGTTCCTGGTTGCTCATCGGCCATTGGTTTACGCGCGAGAGCGCCGCCGACGCCGCGAACAAAGCCTTCCTCACCAATCGCATCGGCGATTTCGGTTTCATGCTCGGCATTCTCATGGTCTGGACCTCGACGGGCTCAGTCGTCTTCGGCGAGATCGCGGGGAAAATGTCGAGCCTGACCGCACATCCCGGTTATCTCACGGCCGGGGCGCTGCTCGTCTTCTGCGGCGCGGCCGGCAAATCCGCCCAATTCCCACTGCACGTCTGGCTCCCGGACGCGATGGAAGGCCCGACGCCCATCTCCGCGCTCATCCACGCTGCCACGATGGTGGCGGCCGGCGTTTACATGCTTGTGCGCGTCAGCTTCCTCATTCAAGCCTCCGCGCAAGCGCTCCACGTCATTGCATGGATCGGCATCATCACCGCGCTCATGGCCGGCCTGATCGCGACCCAGCAGAACGACATCAAACGCATTCTGGCCTACTCCACTCTCTCCCAGCTCGGCTACATGATCATGGCCGTCGGTCTCGCCTCCGGCGAAGCGGCGATGTTCCACCTCTTCACCCACGCCTTCTTCAAATCGCTCCTCTTCCTCGGCGCCGGTTCCATCATCATCATGCTCCATCACGAGCAGAACATTTGGAGAATGGGCGGCCTGGCGGGCAAATTACGCATCACCTTCGGCACCTTCCTCATCGGCACGCTCGCGCTCATTGGTTGCCCGCCGTTTAGCGGCTTCTTCAGCAAGGACGCCATCCTTGCGATTGCCCACGAAAAGAGCGCACCCATTTTTTACCTCGCACTCTTCACCGCCTTCCTGACCGCTTTCTACATGTTGCGGCTCGTGCTCGTGGTCTTCTTCGGCAAACCTCGCGGCGAACACGCGGCGCACGGGAGGGAAGCGCCGTTCGTCATGACCGGACCACTGCTCGTTCTCGCGGTGCCGGCAGCGCTCGCAGGCTTCGGCTTCTTCGCCAACCGCTTCCTGACCCCGCCGCATTTGGAAGCGCACGGCCACACGGTCCCGCTTCTCGCCAGCTCAGCGATGCTCGCCGGCGTCATCCTCGCCTTCCTTCTCTATCGCAATCGTGAAACCGATCCGATCGATCTCGCCATCCTGCGCCGCCGTTTCTACTTCGACGAACTCTACGCCTTCCTCATCCGCGCTACGCAGGGCTTGCTCGCCAACATCTCGGCCTTCCTCGATCGCTACCTGATCGACGGCGGGGCAGTCGGAGGTGCGACGAATACCGCGAGCGGATTCGGTTCCCTCCTGCGGCTCTTGCAGGTGGGCAATCTGCAGGCGTACGCCTTTCTCTTCGGCCTCGGCATCATCGGGATCATCTATCTGACTGTCTTCGCATGATCCTGCTCTTCATCGTCTTCGCGCCGCTCATCGCCGCGGCGCTGGTCCTCGCTGGCTCGCCCGCCCGCCAAACGGCTCTCTGGTCGTCCGGCCTCACCTTGGCCGCGACCTTCGCCGCTTTCCTCGGGTTCCATCGCGGCCAAACAGATTTCAGCTACGTCACCACGGTGCCGATCAGCGAAGAGTGGCGGCTTAATTTCATCCTCGGACTCGACGGTCTCAGCCTCATGATGGTGTTCCTAACGGCGATCGTCACCTTCGCGGCAATCTGGTTCGCGGGAAAAATCGAGCGCCACGAAAACGCGTTCTACGCCTGCCTGTTGTTGATCGCGGCCGGCGCGATGGGTGCTTTCGCATCCCTCGATTTGTTTTTCTTCTACGCCTTCCACGAGCTCGCACTCATCCCGACGTTTCTCCTCATCGGAATTTGGGGGAGCGGCAACCGTCAGGCCGCCGCGTGGAAGATCACAATCTATCTCGCGACCGGAAGTTTCATTCTGCTGCTCGGCCTGATCCTCCTTTACCGAAGCGTGCCGGAAGCGGCGCGGAGCTTCGATCTACGCGTGCTCCAAACCGCCGCGAATGCCGGCCAAATCCCTGCCGCGTCACAGAACCACATCTACCTCGTCCTGTTGGTTGGCTTCGGCATTCTTGTTTCGCTCTTCCCCTTCCACACTTGGGCGCCGCAAGCGTACGCCTCCGCACCCGCGCCCGCCGCGATGTTGCACGCCGGCGTTCTCAAAAAATTCGGCCTCTACGGTTTGATCCGGATCGCCCTTCCGATGTTGCCGGAAGGCGCGAAACACTGGGCCTGGCTGCTCATCACGCTCCTGCTCTGCAACATCATCTACGTCGGCCTGGTCACGCTCGCGCAGAAGAAACTCGATTGGATGCTCGGCTACTCCAGCGTGATGCACATGGGCTACATCTTTCTGGGGATCGCGAGCGGCAGCATCATCGGCTTGAGCGGCGCGGGCCTGCTGATGTTTGCGCACGGTCTCTCCATTGCTCTCCTTTTTGCGCTCGCGGGCGAAGTGCGTGTCCGCACCGGCACGCTCGTGCTCAAGGAACTGGGCGGACTGGGCAAAGTGATGCCGCTGGCCAGTGTGGCTTTCGGTTTGGGCGCGTTCGCGTCCATCGGCCTCCCCGGGTTCGCGAACTTCGCTGCCGAAGTGATGGTCTTCTTCGGGACGTTTCGAAACGGCGCCGACCTGAGCAGCTTCCACATTTATCAAGTCGCCACCGTCCTCGCGCTCTGGGGCGTCGTCATTTCCGCGGTCTACATGCTGCGCGCGTATCGGGCCACGTTCCTCGGCAGCCTGAACGAACGCTGGAGCGGCTTGCCCGATCTCCACACTCATCTGCGCGTGCCGCTCGGAATCCTGCTTGCCGCCTTGCTTTGGTTCGGCTTTTTCCCCCAGAGCATGGTCCGCTTTTTAAAACCCACTTTCCGAAATTACCCCGTGATTGAACCCGGAGACGTCCGATGATCGGCGCGCCCATCCTCGAAATCGCGGTCGTCGTTCTCGGCTTGCTCCTCTTGCTCGTCGAAGCGTTCGCGGAAAAAATCGAAAAACGGACGCTGGCCCTTGCTGGTGTGGTTGGTCTGGCCGTCATCCTCGGCGCCACCTTCTTCCTGCAAGCCGCTCCCGCCGCCACCGCCAACGGCTTCTGGTCGTTCTACTCCGCGGATTCGCTCGCCATTTTCTTCAAACGCTTCGCGCTCGTCACCACCATCCTCGTTCTCCTCCTCATGATCGATTACGCGCCCGTCGTGCGCCAATCGATCCACGGCGCCACCCATCAATCCGGCCTCGGCGAATTTTTCGCCCTCCCGCTCTTCACCTGCGCTGGCCTCATGTGGATGGCCTCCGCGGTCGATTTCGTGATGATCTTCGTCTCGCTCGAACTGGTCACGATGTCGTTCTACGTCCTCGTCGCCTTCACCCGCCGTAACCCGCTCACGCTCGAGGCCGGCGTGAAGTATCTCATCCTCAGCGCGCTCTCCACCGGCTTCCTGGTTTACGGCATCACCTGGATTTTCGGCGTCACCGGCGAGACGAATCTCGCCCGCATCACGGAGGTGCTGCGCGGCGGCGGGTTCGATCAAGTGCCGGCGCTTTTCGGCATCGCGCTCATCCTCGTCGCGCTCGGTTTCAAAATCGCGGCGGTTCCGTTTCAAATCTGGGTGCCCGATGTTTATCAAGGCGCGCCCACGCCTGTAACCGCGTTCCTCTCCGTCGGCTCGAAGGCGGCCGGCTTTGTTGTGCTCCTCCGCGTGCTCGAGCCGTTCTTCATTCTGCCGCAAGTGCAGCGCCTGCTCGTCATTTTGGCTGGTGCCACGCTCGTTTACGGCAATCTCGCCGCCATCCCGCAAACCAATCTCAAACGCCTCCTCGCTTATTCGAGCATCGCCCACGCCGGCTATCTGCTCATCGGCGTCGTCTCGTTATCCGGTCCCGCGGTCGGCTACTATCTCGTCGCGTACCTGCTCATGACGATGCTCAGCTTCGCCGTTCTCATCATCGTGGCCCAGCACACCGGCGAGCAAATCGCCGACTTCAACGGCCTCGCCAAACGGTCGCCTTTCCTCTCGTTCGCGCTCGTCCTCGCGATGGCCTCGCTCGCGGGCGTGCCGTTTACCGCCGGTTTCCTCGGCAAGTTCTTCATCTTCGACGCCGCGCTCCGCCAGCACCAAACCTTTCTCGTCGCGCTCGGCGTCCTCACCGTCGCCTGCGGCTTCTATTATTATCTCAAAGTCGTGCGCGCGATGTATTGGGAAAAAGCGGAGGCCGCCGGAGCGATTCCGCTGAGCGGTCTCTCACGCTTCACCATCATCGCGCTGATGGGCGGCATCATCGTGCTGGGCGTCTATCCGCAGCCGATCCTAAACGCCTTGCGGCCGACCCCCGTTGAGGTCTCGAGCGACCGCTAAACCGAAGCGCGGTATCCGCTTTCCCATTCTCTGAATTACGAGAACGAGCTGGAGCCCTAGTCGCTTAACTCGACGTTCCAGTACGCGAGATCCACAAAGTGCCGCCAACTCTCGTGATGCTGCGAGGAAAACGTGACGTGCACAAACGGCCGCCACTTCGGACGCTTCGGCTTCCGGATCAAAGCCATGTGCGCCTCGTGCGCGAGACGATTCCCCTTCCGCGTATTACACGGAATGCAGGAGCAAACCACATTCTCCCACGTCGTCAGCCCGCCCTTATCGCGCGGCAACACGTGATCCAGGTTCAGCTCACTCCGATCAAAAACGTGACCGCAATACTGACAGGTATTCTTATCCCGCTCGAACACGTTGTGCCGGGTAAACTTCACTTCCTTCTTGGGCAACCGATCGAAGAGCAACAGCACGATCACGCGCGGCACGCGGATCTTCCACGAGATCGTCGTCACCATCTCGGGCTCCGGCGCGACCGTAGAAAAATCGCGCCAGCTCGCGAAGTCATGGGTCAGAAAATTATTCTGCGGATCGGAGGAAACGACCTGCGCGTGCCCTTGGTAAAGCAGGGTAAAAGCACGACGCGCGGAACAGACATTCACCGCCTGCCACAGTCGGTTCAGCACCAGCACCTGACTATCGAGTAACGCGTTCAGAAATCGGGCGACGGATACCATTCGGCCTCTCGCCTGTCAATGCTGGCAGTAGGGACGCGCGCCCTCCGACGCTTGGGTAGCGCAGGCTGCCAGCCTGCAGTTTCCGGCAGCCTGCCGGAAACATCTTCGCGCGCGCAACGAAATCGAAGTCATCACGCCGGCCGCCCGCGCAGAGTCGCGGCAAGCTGCCGCGACCAGCACGCTGGCAGCCTGCGCTACCCGGAATCACCCGCGCCCCGCACCACCTTTTGCCTTCACGAAATTCCCCGGCGCCCGCTTTTCGTCATCCGGCGACGCGCCGGCCGAATTGGCAAACCCCTGCTCCTCGATCGGCAGGAATTTCTTAAACAAATTCTTATCGATCGCCTTCATGAAGGCTTCGTGCGGGGAGACGATTCCCTGCTGCAAAAGCGACCAAATCGCATCGTCCATGAACTGCATTCCCTGCCCTTTCCCGGCCACGATCACGTCCTGCAACTTTTGCGACGCGCCTTCGCGAATAATCGCGGAGACAGCGGCGTTCGCGATCAGGATTTCATTCACCGCCACGCGTCCACTGCCGTCCGCTTTCTTCAGCAAAAGCTGCGCGACGATGCCGCGCAAGGAATTGGCCAGCATCGTCCGCGCCTGCGCCTGCTTGTTCGCGGGGAAGACGTCCACCATCCGGTCGATCGTCTTGCGTGCGTTGTTTGTGTGCAGAGTTCCGAAGACGAGCAGGCCGGTCTCCGCGGCAGTGAGTGCGAGCGAAATAGTCTCCAGGTCGCGCATCTCGCCCACGAGCACGATGTCAGCATCCTCCCGCAGCGCGGCCTGCAATCCCGCCGGAAAGCTCGCCGCGTTTACCGGCACCTCGCGTTGCGTGATGATGCTCCGCTTGTTCTCGTGCACGAACTCGATCGGCTCTTCCACCGTCACGATGTGACGCGAAAAATTCTCGTTAATGTAATCGACCAGCGCTGCGAGCGTGGTCGACTTCCCTGAACCGGTCGGACCCGTCACTAGCACAAGGCCGCCGCGCAGGTGTCCGAATTCCTTCACTGCTGGCGGAATGCCGAGCTGTTCCAGCGACGCAATCTCCGTCGGGATAAGTCGAAAGACGGCCCCGTATCCGTTGGCTTGCTTGAGAAAGTTGCAGCGAAAACGCGATTGCCGATCCATCTCATAGGCGAAATCGAGATCACCGCGTTCCTCGAAGAGCGCCCAGTTTTCCGGCCCCGCCATTTCGCTCAACATGTAGGCCGCCTCCTCCTGCGTGACGGCTTCTGGACGTATCGGAGCCACCTCGCCGTGCTTCCGGATCTTAGGCGGTTGGCCTTCGCCGATGTGCAAATCGGACGCGCCTTCCGCGACGAGCACTTCGAAAAATTGATCGATGTAGGACATTTTTTTAACCGCAGATTACGCGGATTTCGCAGATGGGGATTTCATGATTGGAAGTCTGCTGGCGGATCGGGGCGTTGTTGGCGGACGACGCGTTTCCAGTCGAGCCGCGCGTTCTTGACGTTCAAAAGCAGCGCGAGTTCCAAGCCGGTGATATTCAGGTAGCCAATCATCTGCGCAACGTGCGCCTCATTGAATGAAGCGGTGACCTTGGGATCAACGATTACTGCACCATCTACGATCAAATCGGGCTGCAGATTTCCAATCAACTCTCCACGAAAGAAAACCGGATGCGACCGCTGCACTTCAACCTCAAGCCCAGCCTCTCGTAGCGCGATAACCAGCGCCCGTTCATAAAGTTTCTCATCCAATCCGGGCTTCAGTTCATTCAACACCGCCATCGCGGCGCCAATGATTCTTCCACTCAGCTCGCTGTGAATCACCTCTCCCATCCGCGTCATCCGCGCAATCCGCGGTTAGAAATTCTCCTCCCCGACATGCTCCCGCATCTCCTTCTTCTGCTCCGAGCGCGCCAGCGCTTCTGCGCCCCTAATCAATCCGCGGTCGAACAAATCGCGCAACGCATCATCCATTAACTGCATCCCCTGCTTCTTCCCGGTCTGGATAATGCCGGGCAACATATAGGTCTTCGATTCCCGGATCACATTGGAAACCGCGGGCGTATTCGTCAGCGTCTCCAAAGCCAGCAATCGCCCGGTTCCATCCGCCCGCGGCACGAGTTGCTGGCTGATGATGCCCCGCAATGACTCGCTCACCATCGTTCGGACTTGCTCCTGTTGATCGACCGGGAAAACGTCCAGCAGCCGATCGAGCGTGCGCGAGGCGTTACCAGTGTGCAGCGTTCCCAGCACGAGATGTCCCGTTTCGGACGCCGTGATCGCGAGCGAGATCGTCTCCAGATCGCGCATCTCGCCGATCATGATCACATCCGGATCTTCGCGTAGCGCGCTGCGGAGCGCCGTGCTGAAAGAGCGCGTGTGCGTATGCACTTCGCGCTGCGTGATGTGACAACCCTTCGGCGCGAAGATGTATTCGATCGGGTCCTCGAGCGTAATGATGTGCTCCCGTCGCTCGATGTTCACCTGCTCCACGAGCGCCGCAAGCGTGGTCGATTTTCCACTGCCGACCGAGCCCGTCACCAGGATCAAACCGTTCTGATAACGCGTCAGGAGTTTCAGATGCTCGGGCAATCCGAGTTCATCCATCGTCCGCACTTGCGTGTTGATGATGCGAAAGACGAGGTCGGTTCCCAGCCGCTGGCGCACCACGCTGGTGCGGAATCGCCCCCGCGCATTTGCGTAAGCAAAATCGGCGTCGCCGCGCTCGGCCAAATGCGCACGCTGCGCTTCCGGCAGGAAACCATCCGCCAGCGCCGCAGTGTCCTCCGCGGTCAGCCGGGGCGCATCCGGCCAGATTGGTTGCAGCGTGCCCTGCAATCGCCAGATCGGCGGCGCGTTGACCCCCAGATGAATGTCGGACGCGCCCGCTTCCTGTCCGAGCGCGAGGTAATCGTCCACATGGGAGAGGACGGACGCGGGTGGTGAAGAAGCGACCATGATCGTGCTGCGACGATCAATAGGCTGTCCACGCTACTGCGTAAATCCCAAACGGTTCACACACTTGGGCCGAGGACGGGCTCGGCGCCGCGCTTTGCCGCCAGCTCGCCTCTGGCCCGAAGTCAGTTTCCCAATCGACCAACCCTCAGGGCACCCGGTTGCCGGACAACGAAGTCACCAGCGCTTCGCCGCCACGGTTAGACGCGCGCAGTGTCCCAGGAGCGACGAAAAATTCAGCAACTGCGAGAATGCGCGAGACCGGTCATTGGCACAGGCATCTCACCGATGCTAAGAGCCGCTCACCAGCTGCGCCGCGCACCGGGACGATTCGCGTAGCCCCCAATTTTTTGCGCGACGAAACGAACCACGATCGGACGCAACAAAGAGGCCGCGAGGCGGAGCCCGCCCATCGCCAGACCCGCTTGCAGCAAACCCTTCTTTTGCTCTTCGCCCTTCTTTTGCTGACCGGTCTTGCTGTCGGTCGCGTAGATAATTTTTTTCTTCGGAAAGGCCCGCGCGGTGTATGCCACGCCGGTCAACACCGCGGCCGAAATCCAGACGCCCGCGTTGCGCTGAAACGACTTCCGGAACTTGAGCGGAAAATCCAGCTCGTACTGCAGGCCGTGCAGATCGCGCGTCACATGATCGCGCGAGTGCGCAATCTGTTGCCTCAGTTCGTGGAGTTCTCTTTTCGGTTGACGCTTTTCAGCCATTCTCGGTCCCTCTTCAGTTCCTCCACACTTGCTTTAAACATTGGTTTCGTCAGCCGGCTCTTCGCAAACAGTCCGCAGCCGAGCGCGAGCAAAAAATGCAAAACCGCCGCGCCCAATGAAATCCAGATCCACGAGATTCCCGCCGCCTGCGCGATCCCGAAGATCGCGCTCACGATGAGGAAAATGTAACCGGAAACCAGGAGCACGATCGCCGCGATCAACGCCGCGGCCAGGAGCACCAGATGGACCAGCGCTCCTTTCGATTCCCGCGCAAAAAGATGCAGCCGAGTCTCGAAAAATCCGGCCAACGAATTGGCCAGCGACACAAGGTTATTGACCAATCCTGCGTGTCCCGCCGGATTGCGGAACCGCATCGGTTCGCCAGCCATTCGCAGTGCTACTTCCGGAAGATCATTCCGAGCACAAACCCGATTCCGAGTGCCGTAAAGACAGCCTTCGTTGGGTTCTCACGCACGTAGGCTTCGCCGTCTTCCTGGAACGTGCGGACTTTATCCTGCGCATCGCCCCAGGCTTGCTCAGCTTTGCCGCGATATTCGCCCCAAGCCTGCTCGGCCTTGCCACGATATTCGCCCGCCATCTCACTGGCAGCCGATTTAAGATCGTCCGCCGCGCGCCGCGCGTTGGTCTTGCTGCTCTCGATTTTTCCCGACGCGTCGGTCGTGCCGGCGCTGCCTAAATTGCCTTGATTTTCTTCAGCCATGATAAGTTTTTCCTTTGTAAGTTCTGGGAGAGTATCCGCCCACCCGGCGGTCTGGGCAAACTCCATTGCCCCTCCCTTGCTTGAGAAACGTAAATCAGGCGGGCGGCGCGCTTATTTCTCGCGAAAGATAATCCGCGCCTTCGTCAGATCGTAAGGCGAAAGCTCCACCTCCACCTTGTCGCCCGGCACGATGCGGATGAAATGCTTTCGCATCTTCCCTGAGATATGCGCGAGGACAGTGCGATTTCCCGGCAACTCGACGCGGAACATCGTGCCCGGCAACACCTGCGTCACCGTTCCCTCCGTCACGATCTGCTCCTCTTTCGACACGCCAGAAAATATTCAGGATTTCGCTGCGCTCAACTCGGCACGTCGTCAACCCACCACGCTAGGGCCAGAACGCGCGATTGCTAGAACCGGCGCTGTAGGCGCGTCGAGGCGTCGGGCTGCTCGAGTTGGACGACTCTTCACCCACGACGCAGCGCCGTGGCTACAGCATAATTTCAACGCTCGAAATCCTTCAAGGAAACGGTGGGCAGATACTCGCGCCGCAGTTCGCGTTTCCACCAAGCGCCGATTTCCTTCCGTTCCTTCGCGGTGGTGAAGCCGTATTCGTAGACCGTCGCGCGCAGGAACTGCGGGGGCTTTCTGGGAAAAGGATTACCCGCCAGCAAGCCCACCACGCTGGGTTCATTGCGCAGCAACGCCGCCGCCAGGCGCTCCGCCACCGCACGATCTCGCCCCGACCCGAGCGCCGCGAACCACATCGACCAATCGAGTCGTGGCTGATGCGGCGCATTCCACTGCGGCATCCGCTGCACATCGCCCGGCTTCCATTTAAACTCGTATGACACCCAGTCGAACGCGTCCGTGCTCCCTTCGAAAATAATCTCCTGGCGTTCCTTCGTCATCACGCGGAAGAGTCCGTAACTATTCGCGATGCGAAACACTCCCACCCGCGCGTCCAGCGCACCGAGCGGGCGCGGCCACACCGCCTCCGGCGCCAGCGCCGAATAGGTGTGGAAGAGATTCAACGGCAGGGTCACGATGAGCGCCGCCGCTGGCACCCACACCGGCCAGCGCAGACGCGAACCCGCCTGCTCACGTTCGCGTCGCGGCGCCCACGTTCCGTCATCAAACAGCAGCAGACAAAGCGCGACCACGAGGAGATTGAAGAAGCAATAGTTGCCCGTCAACGCGATCGCCACCTGCAACGCGAGCAACAACCAAGCGGCGGCCATGCGCAACCGCCGTGGCGTCAAGATGAAAAACGGGACCACAATTTCGACAAAGAGCGCGATCGCCACGCACGCCTTCTTCACCCATTCCGGGTGGTGATCGGAAAACCACGCGAGCACCGTCGGTAACGGTTGCGTCCAATAATGATAATCGAGTGCCGTCAGGCCGAGCCAGGAAGGATCACCACTCGTCAGCTTCACCACGCCCGACATGAACATGATTTTGAAAAGGAGAACTTTCGCCAAGAAGAGGCCGAGGCCCGAAACCGGCGCGTCGCCGCCGCGCCGCAGCCGCCACTGCAAGGGCGCGAGAAATACTGCTACAAAGCCCGTTTCGAGGAGAAGGACGTCCCATTGATAACTGAAGAAAATCCCGCCCGGCGTCACCAGCGAGAGGTAGCACGCGAAACAAACCAGCAACGCCGGCACCGGCAGTAAACCGAGCGCAAGCAACGCCGCCGCGCCTGTCCCGGCGAGACACAGCGCGTGCAGCGACGCATCCGAAGTGCTCCACCAACACAGCGTCGGCGCGCGCAACGGTTGCACGCCGATCGCTTCCCGCATCGACGTCATCACTTCCGACGCCGGCAGCAAGCCGTGCTCGCCCATCAAACCGTCCACCTGCGTCCAAAGCGAGATGAAGGCGAAAAGGTAAACGAGCCCGAGCGTCTTCAGAAACCCGCGCCGCGCCGCGAAGTAGGTCGGCCGTCGTACATCGGAACCCCAAAGAAAACGCGTCCCCGCCGAAGCGAGCATCCGATGATGCGCCACCATCCCGTAGCCCGCTTCCGTGAGCGCCGCGAAACCGGGAACGTGTTCGTAACACCAGAAGGTCCACTTCTTGTGACGCGAATAACCGAGCGAGCGCAAGACCGCCTCCGCCGCGCGATAAACCGTGCCGTCCGTCTCGATGAACTGCACCGCCTTCTCGAATTCCGAAGCAGGGATCTCCGGGAATTGCGCGCCCGTGTCCTGCGATTTCGCATAGTCGACGTTCCCGCCCGTCATCTCCTTCCAACGCTCGATCCAGCGCGTGCAGAAATGGCAATCGCCATCGAAAAGCATCAGCGGCCTGGGCGGTGGATGGGCCACTCGAAGATGCGCAGGGCGCTTCATGGGACCCGCATCGTGGAATTTTCGGGACGCGGCGTCCAGCCCGGACCAGCGGTTCTACTTGAACTCCGCCCAAATTGGCGCGTGATCCGACGGCTCCTTGCCTTTTCGCATCTCCCGCTCCACGCCTGACGCCGTGCACCGCGCGCCTAACGACTCGCTCGCCAGGACCGCATCAATCCGCAATCCGCGATTCTTCGGAAACGCCAGCATCCGGTAATCCCACCACGTGAAGATGCCCGCCTCGGGATGATGCAAACGCAGCGTGTCGGTCAATCCCACGCCACAGAAACTCTCGAAGGCCGCACGCTCCTCTTCCGAGCACATGATCGCGCCGCCCCAAAGCGCCGGCTCGTGCACATCTTCGTCCTTCGGCGCGACGTTGAAATCTCCGCAGACGACCAAATCGCCGGCCGCGCTTTCTTCGCGCCGCAAACAACTCTCCAGCCGCTGATACCACTTCAGTTTGTAATCGTAGGCCGGCGAGCCCACCGCCTGCCCATTCGGTGCGTAGATCGAAAATACCCGCACACCACCGATGGTCGCCGCGATCACTCGCGCTTGCGGATCGTCTTCCTCGTCACCCATTCCGATCCGCACCGCGCGCGCTTCCTTCTTCGAAAGAATCGCGACGCCGTTATACGACTTCTGCCCGTGAAACGCGCAGTGGTATCCCGCCATCCGCAGGTCGGCGGCGGGAAATTGCTCGTCCGTACATTTCGTCTCCTGCAAACAGACCACATCCGGCTGCGTCTCCGCCAGCCACGCGAGCAAACGCTCCTGCCGTTTGCGGAGCGAGTTGATGTTCCAGGAGACGATTTTCAAGGGCGCGCTACAGCTCAATCTCCACGCCGGGCGCGGGCACGATCACTTCTGCATCCGGCAACGCCGTCGCGACCTGCGCCTGCATCCACGCCACCGCCGGCGGATCGCCGTGCACCAGAACCACCTTCTTCGGCGTCAGTTTCTTCACGTAAGCGAGAATCGATTCCCGCGAAGCGTGCGCGCTGAATTGAAAATTCTCCACCTGACAGCGGAACTCGACCGGCGGTTCGTCGGGATCGAGTGCGACCGGATCGCCCGGTTGCGCGGTGCGCAGGATGCCCGCGGGCGAAGCAGGATCGGAATAGCCCACAAAGAAAATCGAATGCTTCGGATCGCTCAGAAGCTGGCGCGCGAAAATATTCGAGAGCGTTTTCGGCGTCATCATGCCGCTGGAAAGCGCGTAGATGCGGCCCGCTTTCGCGGGCGCGTCGGCAATCGTCTGGCCGTTGAGCACGAACGGCTCAACCGCTTCAAGCAATTGCAGCCGCGGAAAATTCCGCCGGCTGTTCAGCGCAAAGCGATCGTAAATCTGCGTCATCTTCGTGCTCAGACCGCCGATGTAGACCGGAAAATCGCCTAACAACTTCTCGCGCCGGAAGCGATAAATCATCGCCAGCGCTTCCTGCGTTTTCCCGAGCGCGAAAACCGGCATGAGAATACAGCCGCCTTGATCGAACGCCCGCGCGATCGCCGCTGCCAGCCGATTCTCCTCCGCGAGCCGCGTGAAGCCTTCCTGCTGCGGCGAATCCCCCCGCGTGCATTCCATGATGAGCACATCCACGCCGCTCTCGGGAAAGGCCGCGCCTTGCGCGATCGTCTGATCGTCGAAGTTCACGTCGCCGCTGTAAAAAAACGTCCGTCCTTCCGCGCGCAGCAACACGCCCGCCGAACCGAGCACGTGACCGGCGTCGATAAACTCAAAGGTCACGCCCTCGCCCGCGCGATTTCCCACCCGTTCCCCGCTCAAGCTGATCGCCTGCCGAAAGCGACACGAACGCCAGGACTCCGCCGCGCGGTTCGTCTCCTTGTGCGTGAAGAGCGGATAGACCGCGGTGCCCAACTCTTCGCGTTGCCGCGTCATCACGTTCACTGAATTGTGCAGCAAGGCACTCCCGATTTCCGCGGTCGCCTCCGTCATGAAAACGCGCGCTTGCGGTTCGCGCCGCATCAAGACCGGCAGCGTCCCGAAATGATCGAGGTGGGCGTGCGAAATAATAATCGCGTCCACCTCGCGATCGCCCATGGCGTTAAAGTTCGGCAAGGCCTCGTCGCCTTCCTCTTTTGGATGCATTCCGCTATCGAGAATGAAGCCCTGCTCCCCGCTCTCGAGATAGTAGCAATTCGCGCCGATCTCCGTGCGCCGGGTGAGATTGATGAACTTCACAGGCAGGAAGACCGGCTAGAAGATGGGCGGCGGCACACCCACGGTGGCTTCCGGTTTTCTCGGAAAGAACAATGCGAAAAAGACCGCCGCCCAGATTGCGGTCAACGGGAGGACGCCCGGCACCCAGAGGCTCCACCGCGCGAGCAGACCAAGCGCCACCAGGCAATAGGCTGCCGTCGCGGCGATCCCGCCGAGAAGAAGATCGAAGCGATCGACGCGGCGCAGGAACCCGGCCACGACCGCGATGACAACCAGGAGCGCATAATCAAAAATCGCCGAGACGCGGCGCAGATATTGGTTTCCCTGGATGGTGGCGATGGTGGCCGCGAAGACGTCCGGCGGCGAGAAAGGATTGGCCGGCGTGCGCGCGAGCACGATCTGATCTTTTAGGTCGGCCAGCTCCGCGCTTTTCCCGGTCTCGCGTTGCTGCGCGGCGAGGAGTAGTTCGTTCAAAGTTAAGTGCCGCGCGCGGCGGGCGGCGTTCGGGTGGATGAGCATGGTGCCATCGGTGCGAATCGGAATCTGGCGGCCCTTCGGCAGAGTGATGTGCGAACCCAGCACAATCTTCACTTCCGCCGGCGTCGCGCGTTGCCAGAGCATGATCGCTTGCAAAGCAAACGACGGCACCACTTCACCGCGCAACAAGAAGAGCAACGGCACGCGCAGCCCGGAGGAAATCTCCTCCGGCAAATTCACAAAACCCGCCGTGGAAATGAGCCGCAAATCTTCATTTGGCTGGCGCGCAATCCCGGGAAAAGGCGCCAGGTCACCCCGCCTTCCGGTCACTTGGGTGAAACCGCCAATCTCCGTCCAAGGCGCGTCCGGATCCGCACTCACTCCCAGTTCGGCCGCGAGCAGAAGCGTCGGCACGCGCATCGCTTGATCGAGAAACACCTGCTCCTGCGCCTTGTCCCGCTCTCGCCATTTCAAAACATTCTCGAACGCCACCACGCCCGGCTGAAAATCGAGCACCGATTGCAGATAGAGCGCGAACTCGAGCGGCGTAATCGCGGCCCCGCTCGCGTTGATCGGAGCAGTCCCCGGCTGCGTCGGCGGCGCATCCGGTGTCGTCATTAGAGGGTCGGCGCCGATTTCCACCACGGTCAGCGGCACGGCCGGGCCTTTCGCTTCGGAGTATCGCATCATCCAACCCAGAAACATCTCCTCCGCGTCGGCGAAACGCGGCTCACGCGCGAGCAAGATTCCGAGGGCCAGGACGACGAGCATGAGCCATGGGGAAGGTCGCCGCATCGCGGCTGAAAGTAGGAAGTCTCGGGGCAAAGACAAACCTAAAGAACGGCGCCGGGACCGCTCTGCGTGCAGCATGGAGGGCGGGGGCCGGGCGCAGTCACGAAAAAAAACCCGCTTGTGAGTTGGTGTCCTATTAATCCACAACACCGCCACGAGACGCGACGCGCAATCTGGAACCCGGAATGGATAACGAATGGAACAACTCGCCAGCCCATCTACCGAATTACGCAAATCCTTCGGCCACACGATCGCGCTCGACGGGAGCGACCTGCGCGTCGAGGAAGGCCGCATTCTCGGGCCGCGTCGGCCCTTTCGCCGTGTCCAGATTGCCAAATCGCTCGGCACCGACGTGACCGGCGTCTGCGGCACGAGAAACCTCGAAACGGTCCGCTCGATTGGCGCGGATCACGTAACTGACTACATGGAAGTAGACTTCACGGTCCTCGACCGCCGCTACCAAATGGCCGAAGTGCCGGAAGCCATCCGCTACTCGGAAAGCGGACGCGCCCGCGGCAAAATCGGGGTTACCATCGACACCACCACTAGCCCGGGGCGGCCATAGAGGTCAAGCTGAGAAACCGGACGAGGAGCACTGCTAACGGCTCAGCTCCAGCATTCGCAAAATTGGAGCCTCCGCGCGTTGCCGCAGCTCCTCGGGCAGGATGATTTCCGGCGCCATCTTCAACAGCGCGGCGTGCGCCTTCTCCAGCGTGTTCAACTTCATGAACCGGCACTCCGCACACGCGCAGCGATCCGTCGGACCGGGAATGAAATTTTTCTCCGGCACTTCTTTCTTCAGGCGATGCAGCATTCCCGCTTCCGTCACCACGATGATGTCGCGCGCGGGCGAGCTCCGCGCGTAACTGACCATTTTTTCGGTCGAGCAAACTTCATCCGCCAGCAGTCGCACCGCATAGGGACATTCCGGATGCGCCACCACCGGCGCGTCCGGAAATTCCTCGCGAATCTTCCAAATGCTGCGCGCCGTGAACTCAACGTGCACATAACAATTCCCTTGCCACAGATCCATTGGGCGTCCCGTCTTCTCGATCACCCACGCGCCGAGATTTTGGTCCGGGACGAAAAGAAGATTCCGATCCGCCGGCGCGCTTTGCACAATCTTCTCCGCGTTCCCGCTCGTGCAGATCACATCCGAGAGCGCCTTCACGCCGGCGCTGCAATTGATGTACGCGATCACGTAGTAATTTTTTTCCGCGTGCTCTTTCAAGAACGCCGCCAGCTTCTCCGGCGGGCAGGATTCCGAGAGCGAGCAACCCGCATCGAGATCCGGCAGCAGGACACGCTTCGTCGGATTGATAATCTTCGCCGTCTCCGCCATGAAATGGACGCCGCAAAACAGAATCACCTCCGCCTCCGTCTCGCGCGCCTTGTAGCTCAGCCCTAACGAGTCGCCGACGTAATCGGCGATGTCCTGCAACTCCGGCACCTGATAATTGTGCGCCAGGATCACGGCGTTGCGTTCCCGTTTCAGCTCTGCGATTTCTTCCACCAAATCCAGACCGAAGTTTACACCCGTGCTCACCATTGCTTAACGTCCTCGCATTCTCATGAGTACTCAACCGACGCTCGGCTTCATCGGTGCCGGAAAACTTGCCGGCTCCGTCATCCGCGGCCTCTTGCGCAGCGAACAATGGAAGCCGGAACAAATCACCGCCAGCCAGCCGATCGAAGAACTCCGCGCCGAACTCGAACGCGAAACAGGGATCAAAGTTTTCGCCGATAATCTGAGCGTCGTGCAATCTGCCGACACGATCCTGCTTGGCCTCAAACCCTCAGTCGTGCTGCCCGTTCTGAAAGAAATGGCCGCCGCATTAGCCGGCAAACTCGTCATCTCCCTCGCCGCCGGGATTCGCCTGCCCAGCATGGAAGCGACCGGCGCCGCGCATTTTTTGCGAGCGATGACGAACACGCCTTCCGCCATCTGCCGCGGCGCGACCGCGGTGGCACCCGGCTCGCGCAACACAAACGCGGACCTGCAATTCGCGCAGAAGATCTTCCGCGCCGTCGGCGTCGTGACCGTGGTGACCGACCAACAAATCGACGCTGTCACCGCGCTCGCGGGCAGCGGCCCGGCCTTCGTTTACACCGTCATCGAGGCGCTCGCCGACGGCGCAAAACGCGAGGGACTCGACGATGACGTCGCGCTCACCCTCGCCACGCAGACAGTCCTCGGCGCCGCGCAGCTCGCCGCCGAAAGCGGTCGCTCGCCGGAGGAACTGCGCATCATGGTCATCACGCCGGGAGGCACCACCGCCGCCGGCCTCGCGGTCATGGAAAAAGAGCGCACCAGCGCAGGCCTGATCGCCGCCGTGCAAGCCGCCACCGCCCGCGGCCGAGAATTAATGAGCGGAAACTAACGCGGCCCGCATCATATCGAGCGGCGCTTCGCGATCGAACCATTCCTCGAAAGCGAGCGCGCCTTGCTGCAAGAGCATCGAACGACCGTTCACGCCGCGCGCTCCAGCTTCCGCAGCGGCGCTGAGCAGGGCCGTCCGAGCCGGAGCGTAGATCGTATCGAACACAAAAAGGTGGGGCGCCAGCAGGGACGCGGCTAACGGCGACGGATCCGAACGGCGCATCCCGGACGGCGTCGCGTTGACCACCAGATCGACATTGGCGATTTGAAAGCGCAACGCGCGTTCTTCCCATGCAATCGCTTCCAGTCGCGCCACCGGTGCGGAAACGCGCGCGTCTAGAAAGGCGGACCTCAACTCGACTGCTAACTCCTGCGCTTTCTCCAAAGTCCGATTTACGAGCACCAGCCTCTCGCAACCTTCCGCCGCGCATTGAAATGCAATCGCCCGCCCCGCGCCCCCGCCCGCGCCTAACAGGAGCACCCGCAGGTCTCGCAGATCGACCGAAAACTCGCTCCGGATTGCGCGCGCAAAACCCGGCCCGTCCGTGTTCGCACCGTGCAGTTTCCCATCGCGCACCGCGATCGTATTAATCGCACCCACCCTGCGCGCGAAGTCGTCCATTTCGTCCACCAGACGGGCCGCGGCGATCTTATGCGGCACGGTTAAGTTGATCCCGACAAAATCGAGCGCCGCCAGCAAAGGCACCGCCTCGGCCAACTCCTCTGCGCGAATGTGAAAAGCCGCGTAACGCATCGGCAATCCGCATTTTTCCAGCGCGGCATTCTGCAGCCGCGGCGAAAGCGAGTGCGCTACCGGATCGCCGAAAACTCCCAGGAGAACCGGAGGCTCGGGAGGCGTCCAGTCTTTGAGATCTGCGAGCGTGTAAACGTCCTTCATAAGCGCACCGCGCAGACCCTACCATCTTCCGCTTCGTCTGCTAATGTCGACCGACCATGAGCGAATCGACTGAAGCTCCCACCGATTTCATCCGCGCGATCGTCCGCGAAGATGTGGCCGCCGGAAAACACGCGGCCGTGCACACCCGCTTCCCGCCCGAGCCGAATGGCTACCTTCACATTGGCCACGCTAAAGCCATCTGCCTCGGCTTTGGTCTCGCGCGCGAGTTCGATGGCATTTGCAACGTCCGCATGGACGACACCAATCCGACAAAAGAAGAAGCGGCCTACGTCCAAGCAATCTTAGCCGACATCGAATGGCTCATCAGCGGCTGGGCCGACGGCAATCTTGGATTGAAAGCGAAGGGGCAGCAGCCAGCAGTGGTGGGCAACGACTTCCAGCAATCCGCAATTCGGAATCCGAAATCCGAAATTCCGCTCGAGCCCTTCCACGCTTCCGATTACTTCGATCAATTCTACCAGTGCGCGCTTCGCCTCGTAAACAAGGGCGACGCTTACGTCTGCGACATGACCCCCGAGGAGACCGACGAATACCGCCGCCTCGGCCAAGAATGCGCCTTCCGAAACCGCACCGTCGCCGAAAACATCGACCTCCTAACGCGCATGAAAGCGGGTGAGTTCCCCGACGGCACACGCACCCTCCGCGCGAAGATCGACATGGCCGCGCCAAACGTTTGGTTGCGTGATCCCATTCTCTATCGCATCCGCCACGCCGAGCATCATCACACTGGCGCCGCCTGGTGTATTTATCCGATGTACGACTTCGCGCATTGCATCAGCGATTACATCGAAGGCATCACTCACTCGCTCTGCACGCTCGAGTTCGAAGTCCACCGCCCGCTCTACGAATGGATCCTCCAGTCGCTCGATTTCCCGCGCGCGCTCCCGCGCCAGATCGAGTTCGCACGTCTCAACATCGATTACACCGTCATCAGCAAGCGGAAGCTCTTGCAATTAGTCAACGAAGGCTCCGTCAACGGTTGGGACGATCCGCGCATGCCGACTCTTTCCGGCCTCCGCAGGCGCGGGATCACGCCCAGCGCCATCCGCCATTTCGTGACCGAACTCGGCGTCACCAAATATCCCAGCCTGACCGAATTCAGCGTCCTCGAACACGCAGTCCGCGAGGAGTTCAATAAAACCGCGCAACGCCGCTTCGCCGTCCTCCATCCGATCAAAGTCGTCCTGACAAATTATCCAGCCGACCAAACCGAAGAACTAACCGCCGCCAACAACCCCGAAAACCCGGACGATGGCACTCGCGTGCTGCCCTTCGGGCGCGAACTCTACATCGATAGCGCCGACTTCATGGAAGTGCCGGCCCCGAAATACTTCCGGCTCAAGCCGGGCGGCGAAGTGCGCCTGAAATACGCCTACATCATCAAGTGCGAGGAAGTGATCAAAGACGCCGCCGGAACCGTGACGGAACTGCATTGCACGGTGGATAGGGAGAGCAAATCCGGCGGCCCGACCTCGAATCGAAAAATCAAAGGCACCATCCACTGGGTCAGCGCCGCCCACGCCATCGACGCCGAAGTGCGCATCTACGATCGTCTCTTCACCGTCCCGGAACCAGATGCCGACGGCGAATTCAAAGCCCACCTCAATCCGAACTCACTCGAAATCGTGCGAGCGAAATGCGAGCCTTCGTTAGCAGATGCCAAGGCCGAGGCGCGTTACCAATTCGAGCGCCTCGCCTACTTCGCGCTCGATCCTGATTCGAAGCCAGGCGCGCCCGTCTTTAATCGCACCGTGACGCTGCGAGACGCTTGGGCGAAGCAAGCAAAGCGGTAAGGCGTCAACTTACCGGCACGGGTTCTCACTCTGGCGGCTGCTCACCGCGCGCGGCAAAATATTCGCGCAAGAAAAACAAGATCGCCGGCGTCTTTCTCGCGATGCGTATGGACCTTCATCCGCCAGAACAACTTGGGTGACGCGAAAGGGATCGGCACCCCGCCGACCTCGTGCCAGTCAATTTCGCACGCCGCCTCCTCATAGCGAATTCCGGCCGCCGAGCGCATCAGATCCACCGTCACCTCATCGCCCACTCGCACCGCGATATATTGCTCGACCTCTCCAGGTTTCAGCTCACGCACCGCTTTGTCGGGCAGAATCTCCAAGGCGCGATACACCCGGCCCTCATTTTCCAAGTCGGTCGCGATCACGAGATTGATGTCCATCGTCTCGCGCGGATAACCAGCAGCGCGAATCGCAAAACCACCTACCACCACATACCGGGCTTCGAGTCGATTCAGCTCGCGACACAATTCGAGCAGATCCTCGAGACCGGGCGGCCATGACTCTAGTGCGTCGGCTTCCGCATTCGGGTAATCATTTTCAGCGTCCACGCGTCAGCCTCCTCATGGGAATGAAAACGAAAGACACCCTTGGGCACGAAAGGCGTAGGGAAAGCGCGGCGCCAGGCCCGCTTGTCCTCTTTGCTTTGTCCTTGCAGCGAGAGGCTGTCGGGCGGCACGCGGCGGCCCACCGTCTTGTCGACTGAGTCCTGAAGATTGAGCACCGAACGACTCATAGAGTTACCATGATGACATGCGCGCCCTCGGGCGTCACCCCACGAACTCCGAGCGTGCCAACGCGCGATCAAGCCGCGCCAGCACCTTCTCTTTCCCCAGCACTTCGAGCAGATGGTAGAGGCTGGGCCCCGCGTTACTGCCGGTGACGGCAAGACGCGTGGGATGGACGAGCAGACCTACTTTGCCGCCAAAGTTGGCCGCGGTGGCTTTCAGCGCAGTCTCTAGATTCGCGGCGTCGAAGGATTCGACGCCTGCAAACGCATCGCGGACTGCTTGCAGGCGCGGTTTGTTTTCTACCGTGAAGTGTTTGGCCACGCCCTCTTCATTCATCGGATAATCATCGCTAAAATAGAAACCCGCATACGGCGGTAGCTCGGCGAATGTTTTCACTTTGGCCACGCAAGTTTCCAGTGCGGCTTCGACGTATTCGGTCGGAAACGGCGTCAGATCGATCCCTCCGCGCGCGAGCGCTTCGCGGCCCAGTGCTTGAAAACGCGCGCCAGTCAAGGCGCGCAGATATTCGCCATTCAGCCAGGTGCATTTCTCGAGATCGAAAGTTGCCGCTTTGCGATTCACCTTTTCTAATTCGAAAAGTCTAACCACTTCATCCAGCTCCAGTTTTTCGCGGTCGTCTTTCGGCGACCAGCCGAGGAGGCAGAGATAATTCGCGACCGCTTCCGGCAGAAAGCCTTGCTCGATGTAGGTACCGACACTCGCGCCCACGTCGCGTTTGCTCATCTTCGAGCCGTCCTTGTTCAGGATAAGTGGGAGGTGGGCGAAACGGGGAGGCTCGGCTCCGAGCGCACGGTAAAGCTCGATGTGCTTGGGCGTATTCGAGAGATGATCTTCGCCGCGGATGACGTGGCTGATCTTCATCTCGATGTCGTCCACCACGTTCACGAAATGGAAAATCCACGAGCCGTCCGGGCGACGGATCGTCATGTCGGGGTGCGTCTCGGGATTGGTCAAATCGAAGTCGATTCGACCGCAGACGGTGTCGTCGACGACAACATGTTCGCGCGGCGAACGGAAGCGAAACGCCCCGCCGTCTTCGTAAACGCAACCAGCCTCCTGTAGGCGATGGAAATGCCGCTCGTAGATGTCGTCGCGCTGGCTTTGGAAATACGGCCCAAATTCGCCGCCGACTTGCGGACCTTCATCCCAATTCAAACCGAGCCACCGCAGCCCATCGTAAATCGCGGCCGCGGCTTCCTTGGTGTTGCGCGACTTATCCGTGTCCTCGACGCGCAGGATAAAGGTTCCACCGTGGTGGCGCGCGAAGAGCCAGTTGAAGAGCGCCGTGCGCGCGCCTCCGATGTGCAGGTAACCAGTGGGCGATGGGGCGAAGCGGACGCGGACGACGGAATTCATAGAAAGGGGATTCCTCGCACAACGGATCCAAAGGTCACAAAGGTTTCTTTCCTTTGCGTTCCTTGGCGACCTTTGCGTGAGGCAGTTCCTCGATAAAAAACCTCCCCGCCCGCCGCCGCGCATGGCGATCGCCGGGCAAATTTACTTTGGCCACGCCATTTGCGGGATCGAGCAGCGCCCGCACTTTCTCAATTAAGTCGAACCCAACATCCGCGACCGCATTCTCCCGCAACCACCGCCGGACCGCGCGTCGTTGCACCGCCACCGGAAGATTTCGCGCCGCTGATAAATCTGCCGGCACCAGCTCCTCGAGAATGGCGCTCTCCTCGGCTGCGATCTCGGCCGCGCGCCAAAGACTCATGCGCACCTCGCGCCCGAATTCTTTTTCGATCATTGGAATGATGCGATGCCGGATGCGGTTGCGCGTCGGCTCAGGCGACTGATTGGTCGCGTCCTCGCGGAAGCGCAGCCGGTGAGCAACGACATAGTCATCGATTTCCCGGCGCCACACTCTCAGCAAAGGCCGCACGACGCTCAGGGAAAAATTGTTCACCGCCAGCGTCGATCCAGCGCGCAACGAATGCAGCCCCTCGCTCCCACTCCCGCGCAAAAGATTGAAAAGAAATGTCTCCGCCAAATCATCGGCGTGATGGCCCAGGAAGATCGTACCGCAACGCCGTCGCCGCGCCACCCGCGCGAAGAATTCATACCGCGCCACGCGCGCCGCGGTTTCGAGCGAATACTTGCTCCGTCGGGCGCGCGCCTTCACATCCTCGCTCGCCAGAACGAACGGAAATTCCATCTCCGTGGCGAGACGCTCTACAAAACGCGCATCCGCCTGCGCCGCGCGGCCGCGCAATCCGTGATCCAGATGGCAGACGATCAGCTTGCGATAACCGTGCCCTTGGAGCCAATGCAACAGCGCAACCGAATCCCGCCCGCCGGAGACACCGATGAGGTAGCGGCGGCCAACCGGCAGATCGCGTAACGCCGAAGTGTCCCAGTCGCGCACGCATGGAACACGTTTGGTCATGGCACGAGCAGGCCACGCCGTCGGGCTCAGGTCAAGGAACCGCCGCCCCGCGCTCCTCCTTGGATGGGGACATCTTTCGGGCTCGCGACCCCTGACAATGTACAAATTGCCTCACACAAAGGCACAAAGGATCACAAAGGAAATGGAGGAAAGCGGATCGAGCGCTTCGGTTATTCCCACTTTGCGAACCGTGGTGTCCTTTGTGCGAGGCCGTCCCAAATTTGACAATGAATGAACGTTCATTCACCTTGTCGACCCGCATGTCCTCCCAGACCGACAACGCCCTCGACCGCCGCCAGCAAATCCTTGGCGCTGCGATGGTTTGCTTCGCCAAGCGCGGCTTTCATCAGGCCAGCATGCAAGACATCAGCAAGGAGGCGGGGATCAGCGTCGGCCTCATCTACCGCTATTTTGAGAGCAAGGAAGCGGTCATTGCCGCCATGGCGGAGGAGCACAAGCGGGATCTCCACGCTTTGCTCGAACGCGCGCGGACCGCACCGACCTTGCTCGAGTCGCTGGAAATTTTGCTCACCGCACACTGCTGCGAAGACGCGCCCCAAATGCACGCTGCCTTCGTCGTCGATCTCTTCGCGGAAGCGGGTCGCAATCCCGCCATGGCCGACCTCGTCCGCAGCGTGCTCGACACAGGCGATGCCGGCATCACCGACCTGATCGCGCGCGCGCCCGAAATGCGCGACCCTCCCCACGGCCTGTCCGCGCGCGAAGTCACCGAATTAATCCTGGCCACCTCGCGCGGCTCGATGATGCGCGACGTTCTTGACCATTCACACATTCCTCCGGACGAACGCCGCGAGCGCCAGCTCGCGGTCGTCCGTCAGCTTTGGAATCTCCTTTTCGATCATGCAAACTACCCTGTCCTCGCCCAAATCCACCTTTAACGCCCCTGCCGGCCAACCCGTCAAAAAAAGGCGCGTCCGCGGCCCCGTCTTCCTCGTCGTCGTCAGCCTGCTCGCCATCTTTTTGGTCATCGCAGGCATCAAAGGCTTCCAGATTTTCTCCATGATCAAGATGGGGAAATCGATGGTCCCGCCGCCGACTACCGTGACCAGTGCCGAAGTGAAAAAAGACAACTGGGCGCCCGTCCTCACCGCCGTCGGTTCCATCACGCCGGTCCAAGGCGCCACCATCAGCGCAGAGCTCCCCGGCATGGTCAGTGAGATCGGATTCGAATCCGGCACCGCGGTAAAAAAAGGCGACCTGCTCGTGAAGCTGGACGCGTCCGCTGAGGAAGCGCAGTTGCGCAGCGCGCAAGCGGACGCCGAATTGGCCAAAGCCGACTTCGAGCGCGCGCAGGGACTAGCCAAAGGCCGCGTGATCTCAAAATCCGAAATGGATTCCGCCGCCGCAAAGTACACCCAGCGCAAAGCAGCCGTCGACAACATGCAGGCGGTCATCGATAAAAAAATCATCCGCGCTCCGTTCGACGGCATCGCCGGCATCCGCGAAGTGAACCCCGGCCAAATGGTGCCGGTCGGTCAAAAGCTCGTTTCGCTGCAAGCTCTCGACAAGGTCTTCGTCGATTTCTCCCTTCCGCAACAGCAGCTCTCCAGCGTGAAAGTCGGACTTACCGTTCACGTTACCACCGACGCGATCGAAGGCCGCGAATTCGAAGGCACCCTCAGCGCGATCAATTCCTCCATCGACATCGCCACCCGCGCCGTCGCTTTGCAAGCCGCGATTGATAATTCCGACCACGCCCTGCGCGCCGGCATGTTTGCCCGGGTCAACGTCGTCTTGCCCGAGCAAAAGCCCATCCTCTACGTTCCACAGACCGGTGTCGCGTTCGCCCCCTACGGCAATTCCGTTTACGTGATCGAGAAAAAGGCCGACGAGAAAACCGGCCAGGAATCGCTCGTCATCCGCCAGCAATTTATCCGCACCGGCGAGACGCGCGGCGATTTCGTCGCCGTCTCCGAAGGCCTTAAAGAAGGTCAGCAGATCGTCAGCACCGGCGTCTTCAAACTCCGCAACGGCTCGCGTGTCGTGATCGACAACACGCTCGCGCCCGACACGAAGCTGAATCCCGAGCCACCGAACACATGATTGCGCGAAACGAAGTGAGCGAGCGCTTCACAGCTCTGGGGAGCGCACGCGACCCGCGTGCTGTCTTTGGCGACCCGCCGAAGACTTCTTTTCTGCGCGCGGCAGTTCTCACGCGCAACCGAACCCCGGAAAGATTTCGGCGGGTCGCCGAAATCTGCACGCGAGTCGCGTGCGCTCCCCAGAGTTCGAAGATCGCAAGCCAGTCATGAAATCATTTACCGATATTTTCATCCGCCGCCCGGTCCTCGCACTGGTCGTTAGCCTGGTCATCATCATCGCGGGCGTGCAGGCGTTGTCCTCGCTCAATGTCCGTCAGTATCCACGCAGCGACATTGCCTCCGTCACCGTCACGACCGCTTACGTCGGCGCCAGCGCGGAGCTCGTCCGCGGCTTCATCACCACCCCGCTCGAGCGCGCCATCGCTGCCGCCGACGGGATCGATTACCTCTCCTCACAGAGCTCGCAAAGCGTTTCCACCATCACCGCGCGGCTCAGGCTCAACTACGACTCGAACAAAGCGCTCTCCGAGATCAGCTCGAAGGTGAACCAGGTCCGCGGCGATCTCCCGCCCGAAGCCGAAATCCCGGTCATCAACATCGAGTCGTCCGATTCTCAATTCGCCGCCGCTTACCTCAGCTTCGGTTCCGATCTCCTCCAGGCGAACGAGATCACCGATTACCTGAACCGCATTGTGCAACCGCGCCTGACCGCGCTCGGCGGCGTGCAACGCGCGGAAATTCTCGGCGGCCGCACTTTCGCCATGCGCATTTGGTTGAAGCCGGACCGCATGGCCGCGCTCAACGTCAGCCCAGCCCAAGTCCGAAAAGCGCTCGGCAACAACAACTATCTCGCCGCGCTCGGCCGCACCAAAGGCGCCTTCGTCCAGGTGGACCTGACCGCGAACACCGACCTCCACACCGTCGACGATTTCAAAAATCTCGTCGTCCGTGAAGAGAACGGCTCGCTCGTTCGGATAGGCGACATCGCCGACGTCGTTCTCGGCGCGGAAGATTATAACTCCGAAGTCCGCTTCTCCGGCCAGCGCGCCGTCTTCATGGGCATCTTCGTGTTGCCGAACGCAAACTCGATTGATGTCGTAAAGCGCGTCCGCGCCGAGATGGAATCGATCACCAAAGAACTGCCCACCGGCATGAGCGGCCGCATCGCCTACGACGGCACCGCTTACATCAACACCGCGATCAAAGACGTGTACGTCACCCTTGCCGAAACGCTCGCGATCGTTTGTCTGGTCATCTTCCTTTTTCTCGGCTCATGGCGCTCGGCCATTATTCCCGTTATCGCGATCCCGATCTCGCTCATCGGCGCCGTCTTTCTGATGCAGGTCTTCGGTTTCACGATCAACCTGCTCACCCTGCTCGCGGTCGTCCTCTCCGTCGGTCTGGTGGTCGATGACGCCATCGTTGTTGTTGAAAATGTCGAGCGACATCTACGCGATGGCTTGAGTGCGCTCAACGCCGCCCTCCTCGGCGCGCGCGAACTGGTCGGCCCCATCATCGCGATGACCATCACCCTCGCCGCCGTCTACATTCCCGTCGGTATCCAAGGCGGACTCACCGGCACCCTCTTCCGCGAATTCGCTTTCACGCTCGCCGGCGCGGTCACCATCTCCGGCATCGTTGCGCTCACGCTCTCGCCGGTGATGTCGGCTAAATTTCTCCGCCCCGGCGATAACGAACGCGGGTTCGCTGCCCGCGTGAATCACATCTTCGATCGCGTGCGCGATTGGTATGGCCATAAGCTCGACGCCACCCTCCAGCTCCGCCCCGCCGTTTACACCGCCTGGATCGGCCTCTCCATCATCGCTGCGATCATGTTTCTGCTCATGCCGAAGTTCGCTTCCAAAGAACTCGCGCCCACCGAAGATCAGGGCGTCATCTTCGGCATCGTGCAAGCGCCGTCGAACGCCACCATCGAGCAGACCGCCACTTTCGCCGACGCCGCGAACAAGATTTTCATGAGCTTTCCGGAAACGGAGTTCACCTTCCAGATCACCAGCCCGAGCGGCGGCTTCGGCGGCATGGTCTTGAAACCGTGGGATCAACGAGACCGCACCGCTTTCGAACTGCGCCCGCTCGTGCAGCAAAAGCTCGGCAGCATTCCCGGCATCGAGCTTTTTCCCATCATGCCGCCCGCCCTGCCCGGCGGTGGAAACTTCGGCGTCGAGTTCGTGATCCTTTCCACCGAAGAACCCGAGCGCATGGTCGAGTTCGCGAAACAGCTCGAAGACAAAGCAAAAAAAGCCGGCTTCTTCTTCACCACCATCGACACCAAGATCGACCAGCCGCAGGCGCAGGTTGTGATCGATCACGACAAAGTCGCGGCCCTGGGCCTGAACCTGCAGGAAATAGGCGCCGACATCTCCGCCATGTTCGGCGGCAACTTCGTCAACCGCTTCAACATCTCCGGCCGCGCCTACAAAGTCATCCCGCAAGTCGAGCGCATCGACCGCTTAAACCCGAGCCAGCTGAAAGACATCTACGTCACCGGCCCTAACGACAAGCTCATCCCGTTGAACACCGTGGCCACGATCGAGAAGAAAACCGTCCCTCGTTCCCTCAGCCGCTTCAAACAGCTCAACGCCCTCACCATCAGCGGCGCCTCTCCGCTCCCGCTCGACCAGGCATTGAAGCTTTTCGAAGACGAAGCCGCCCGCATTTTGCCGAAAGGCTACTCGATCGATTATAAAGGCGAAGCCCGCCAGCTCCGCGTCGAAGGCGATAAATTCCTCCCCGCCTTCGGCCTCGCCATCGTCCTCATTTTCCTCGTCCTCGCCGCGCAGTTTAATAGCTTCCGCGATCCGCTCATCATTCTGCTCGGCTCCGTCCCGCTCGCGCTCTTCGGCGCCATGATCTTCATCTTCCTCAAGCTGCCGAACCCGAACATGAAGTTCTTCACCGACGCATGGACGACCACGTTTAACATCTATTCCCAAGTCGGCCTCGTCACCCTCGTCGGTTTGATCGCGAAGAACGCCATCCTCATCGTCGAGTTCGCGAACCACCTGCAACAGGAAGGCCGCAGTAAACTCGAAGCCATCTCCGAAGCGTCCCGCATCCGCTTGCGTCCGGTCCTCATGACCACCATCGCAACCGTCGCCGGCCACATGCCCCTCGTCTTCGTCACCGGTGCCGGCGCCAAAGCGCGGAACTCGATCGGTCTTGTCCTCGTCGGCGGCATGACTATTGGCACGCTCTTTACCCTCTTCATCGTCCCGTCGCTCTACGTGTTGATTGCGAAAACACACCGCGAAGGCCGCGAAGATGTTGAGCCGCCGGATCCAGAGAGCGCCGAGGATTTTGCCACGGAACCCGCGCCTGAATACGCCGAACCTGCCCTCGCCAAAAAGCGAACCGAAGGGGACAGTGACGCCGCCTGGCAACCGGCCTAGCGCGCCGCCGGCTAGTTCGATTCCACCTTGCGGCCGTCCGGATTTTTCCCCGGCGCCGAAGTCTCCACCTCGCTCGCTTCGATCGCGACCGCGTGCTTGCTCGGCTTGATCCCCGCGCCGAATCGATTCGCATAAACCTGCGTAAACTCCGCCCCAAAAAGCAAAATCTGCGACGAATAATAAATCCACAGCAACAAGGTCACGAGCGAACTCGCCGCCCCGTACGCCGAACCCGCTGCCCCGCTCCCGAGATAAAGTCCCAGCGCCCATTTCCCGACCAAAAAAAGCAGCGCCGTCATGGCCGAGCCCACCCACACATCGCGCCAGCGCACTTCCACATCCGGCAGATAGCGAAACATCATCGCGAACAAAACGATCACGAGTCCCAGATCGACCACCAGATAGATCGTGAACGCCATCGCCGCCCCGCCGGGCAGCGCACTCTCCAGATATCCGCTCAACCCCTTCAGCACCGCTTCCACGGTCAGCGTCACCAACAAAAGAAAACAAACTCCCGCCACCATCGCGAAGGAGAGAAACCGGATCCGGATATAATCCCAAAACGCCGCGCCCGGTTTCGCCTTCACACCCCAAATGGTGTTGAGCGCGTCCTGCAATTGCCCAAAAACGCAACTCGCCCCGAACAACGCGAGCGCAATCCCGATGACGGTCGCCCAAATGCTGGCCGATGGTTTCGCCGCTGTCTGCGCGATATCCTGCACCACCTGCACGCCCGCCGGATCGAGAAATGCGCTCATCTGTTCCGTGATCCGATTCCACGCGCCCGCGGGGTCTTTCCGGAAAATAATTCCGATCGCCGCGAGCAAGAGAAGGATGAGCGGCGCAAGCGAGAAGACGGTGTAGTAGGCGAGCGCCGCGCCGAGCTGCGGCGCCTTGTCCGCCATCCACTCTTTGAAAGTGGTAACAAAGAGCCCGCCTAAATTCCGCGGGCTCAGCGTGCTCAAGAAAGAGTGATCGGATTGTGCCATCGCTATTTAATCGCACACCACCCGCTGAGAGGATGGACGCGTCCTATTCTGCCGCCACCCTCAGCTCGACGAAGTGCTCCGCCTGATCGTCCACCAAAGGCACACGGTCCTCAGCCAGCGTCTGACCATCGAGCGATAATCCAGCCGTGCCCTCCGCGTCCGTCGCCAACCTTGAAATCGTGATGTGATAAACTGTGCTCCGATAGCGGTAGTGAATCTTGTAGCTCGGCCAGCTCGCCGGGAACCGCGGCGTGAGACGCAAGTGCTCGCCTTCCAGCTGCACGCCAAGCAACGTTTCAATCAAGAGCCGGTACATCCAGCCGGCCGATCCCGTATACCACGTCCAACCGCCGCGACCAGTATGCGGCGCGACCGCGTAAACATCCGCCGCCACCACATACGGCTCCACCTTGTAGGTCGTGATCTCCTCCGGCGTCGTCCCGTGGTTGACCGGATTGAGCAGGCGGAAAAGTTCCCACGCGCGCTCATTCTCTCCGAGCAACGCAAAGGCCATCGTGGTCCAGATCGCGCCATGCGTGTACTGGCCGCCGTTCTCACGCACGCCGGGAATGTAGCCCTTGATGTAACCCGGATTGAGCGCCGACGAATCGAACGGCGGATCAAAGAGCTGAATCAATTTCGCCTCCCGCCGAACCAGACGTTCGTCTACCGCTTCCATCGCTTTCCGCGAACGCTCCGCCTCACCCGCGCCACTGATTACCGACCAGCTCTGCGGCAACGAATCGATCTTACATTCCGGATTCGTCTTCGAACCGAGCGGGGTTCCGTCGTCGAAATACGCCCGCCGATACCACTCACCGTCCCAGGCCTGCGCCTCAATGCTCTTTTGCAATTTCTCCGCCTGCGCCACGCAGCGCTCCGCAAACGCCACCTCCTCCCGCGCGCGTGCCACCGCCGCGAATTGCGTCAGCACATCATAAAGGAAGAACGCCAGCCACACGCTTTCCCCGCTACCTTCGTTGCCCACCATGTTCATCCCATCGTTCCAATCGCCGGAACCGATCAGCGGCAGACCGTGCACGCCAAACGTGAAACCGTGTTCGATCGCGCGGACGCAGTGCTCGTAAAGCGTTCCCGCTTCCTGCGCACGATTCGGCAAATCGTAATACGCCTCCTCTTCCGGCATCACCGGCCGCGCCTCCAAAAACGAAACCTGTTCGTCGAGCACGCCTGTATCGCCGACCGCTAATACATACCGACAGGTCACATAGGGCAGCCACAAATAGTCATCCGAAAAATGCGTCCGCACTCCGCGACCTGCCGGCGGATGCCACCAATGCTGCACATCGCCCTCGCGAAATTGGTGCGCCGCGGCGCGCAATAAATGTTCGCGCGTTAACGCCGGCTCCGCGTGCACCAGCGCCATCACATCCTGCAATTGATCGCGGAAACCGTACGCGCCGCCCGATTGATAGAAGCCCGTTCGCCCCCACAGCCGACAACCGATCGTCTGATAAAGCAGCCAGCCGTTCGCGATCACGTTCACCGCCGGATCAGGCGTATCGACATTGATCGCGCCCAGCGTGCGATTCCAATACTCGTGCACCGCATCGAGCGTCGCGCGGTTCGCTTCCGCCGGGCGAAAACGCTGAATCAACTGCTGCGCGTCGGCTGTGCTCCGTCCGACCCCGAGGCGGAACGTCGTGGTGTGTTCCTGTCCAGCCTCCAACTCAACCGTTACCTGCAACGCGCCACACGGATCGAGCCCCGCGCCCGTCTTCCCAGACAGTCGCGTGCGCTTCAGCGCGGCTGGCTGCGCCAGACTTCCGTTGCGTCCCACGAACTCCCTGCGATTTCCGGTCACCGTCCGGCTCGGATCGCTCACATCCACGAAGACCACGCGATCGGAAAACTCCGTATTGTAAAAATTACGCGCCAGCAGCGCGCCCGTTTTCAGATCCACTTCCGTCTGCACGTTGAGCAGCGTCTTGTGCCGCAAATCGCCCAGCACCCACTCCCAATAACCGGTCACCGACAAACGCCGCGGCCCGCCAGAAAGATTGCGCAGGATCAGCACCGCCAGCTTCACCGGCGCATCCATCGCCACGAAAACCCAAAGCTCCGACGCGATCCCGTTCTCGAAATGCTCGAAGACCGTGTAACCAAATCCGTGTCGGATCACGTACGGCGTCGCACCGCGCGCCGGCCCCGGTGTCGGCGACCAAAACTGTCCCGTCTCTTCGTCGCGAATGTAAAACGCTTCGCCAGTCACATCCTGCACCGGATCGTTCTGCCACGGCGTGAGTCGAAACTCGTGCGCGTTCTCAAACCATGTATATGCGCCGCCGCTCTCCGAAATCACCGTTCCGAAATACGGATTCGCCAGCACGTTCACCCACGGCGCCGGCGTCGAACGCCCCGGATGCAGCGTGATCACATACTCGTGGCCGTCGGGCGTAAAACCGCCCAGCCCATTATGAAAAATGAGATCGCGCGCGGGTAAGGCCGGCGAAGGATCGACCCACGGTTGACGCGTCGGCGCGAGCGCTGGCACCAGCGGCTCCAGCGTGGCGCGTTGGTCGAGTTGCTCGACGAACGTGCCATGCTCGTCGTCGAGAACGATCCGCGCCGCCGATTGCAGCAGCACGCGATCGTCATTCGGAATTTGCTCCAGCCGTCGAACGAAAATGCCGCCCGGCTTATCGAGCATCTGCGCTTCGTTCCCCGACGAGATCAGATTCGAGATCTCGTCGTGCAACGATTGCCGGTAGACGGAGATGTCCTCATTAAGGATCACCAATTCCGCCGCCACGCCTTTCGCACGCCAGTAGGAATGCGCCTGCACCAGCTTCCGCACCAGATCGATCTTTTCCGCATCCTTGATTCGCAACAGCACCAGCGGCATGTCGCCGGAGATGCCATACGTCCAAAGCGCGCTTTGTCCGCGGCGGTTATCGAGCAACACGCCTGGCGTCGCGCGCCGCGCCGGATCGGCGTAAATGATCGCGCCCGCCAGCCGCGCATAAAGTTGCGCGTCGGCTTCAGTCGCATCCAGCGTCCGCAGCGTTACCTGGCTGTGCGTCCACCCCAGATCGAAGGCGCGATCCGCCATCCGGAAGTGTTGGTATTTCTCCACCAGCGCGAGCGCCTGCGCGCGGTCTTCCGTCGCACCGAGGATGAAATCGATCACCGCGATCTCGTCCGGCCCCAGCGTCACAAAACGCCGCAGTGAAACAATCGGATCGAGCACCGAGCCAGCCGAATCCGAAAGCAGCCCCGCCTTTTGCATCGCCGCCGGATTGGCCAGGGAGCGGCCGCGTCCGATAAACTTCGCGCGATCCGTCTCGCACGAAATCTCTCCCTGCCCGCCGCCCTGTCCCACTAAGAGATGCAGCAGGAACGGCGGTTTCTCCTCCGCGGAACGCGCCCGCCGCGTGCAAAGAATCGCCGACGACGCGGGCAAAAATTCCGTCTGCACAAAGAGATTGCTGAACGCCGGATGCGCCTCGTCCGCGGCTTGCGTCGCCAGCACCACCTCCGCGTAACTCGTCAACTCGATCACGCGCATGCTCGAAGAATGATTCGTTAACGTGATCCGCCGCACCTCCACATCGTCCTCCGGCGAAACGCAAACTTCCGTGTGCATTTCAAGATCGCGGTGCCGCTGCCGGAACTCCGCGCGCGCCTGCGTGAAGATGGCTTCATATCCTTTCGTGGTGCGAAGTGTCGGCTGATATGCGGTCGACCAAAATTCTCCGGTCGCGACATCGCGTAGGTAGATAAACGTCCCCCAGCAATCGCGTGTCGCGTCCTCCCGCCAGCGCGTCACCGCGAGGTTCTGCCACCGGCTGTAGCCGCCGCCCGCGCTGCTGATCGCCACGTGATAGCGGCCATTGGAGAGCAGATGCACTTCCAGCGTGCGCGCCGTGGGATTCGTGAAAATCCTCATCGCGCCGTCGCCCTCGCCCAACCGCGGCCTCGATTCGTCCAGGCCCAAATCTTCCGGCAGCACATTCGCCTCCGCTTTCGGCACGCGTTCCTGCAGAAGCAGATCCGCCGCCTTCAATAATGGACGGGATAAAAAACGCCGCTGCATCGGCTGCTCGCGCAACAGATAGTCCAGCGCGAGCAGGCTCATTCCCTGGTGATGCGCCATGTACGATTGCACCGAGATGCTCGTCTCATCCGGCGGCAAACGCGTGGTCGTGTAATCGACCGCCTCGTAAAATCCGTAGCGTCCTTCCCGCCCGTCGTGGGCGAGCCGTTGCAGATTTTCGCACGCTTCGCGCGGCGCCACCGTTAACGCCATCGCGCTCGCATACGGAGCGATGACCAGATCTTCCGCCAGTCCGCGTTTCAAACCGAGACCCGGCACGCCGAACGCGCGGTATTGATAATTGTGATGCACGTCCGTGCGGTAGTAGCCCGACTCCGAGATGCCCCACGGCACACCGCGCGTCCGTCCATATTCGATCTGCTGCTGCACCGCCGCGTGGCAGGCGTGATCGAGCAGCGTGTTGTCGTACTCCGGCATCACGAGGCGCGGCATCAGGTATTCAAACATCGACCCACTCCAGGAGACGAGCGTCGCCTCGCCGTGCGGCGCGACGAGGAGCCGGCCTAACGAGAACCAATGATCCTGCGGCACCTGCCCCTGCGCGATCGCCACGTAACTGCCCAGCCGCGCCTCCGACGCGAGCAAATCGTAGAAGCTGTTGTCGCGTCGCCCTTCCGTCACGTTGAAACCGATCGAGAATAATTCGCGCGTGCCATCGAAGAGGAATCGGAAATCCATCGCCGCCAGTTCGTCCGTTTGCCGGACGAGATTCTCGATCACCAGCAAACGCTCGCGCGCACTGCCTTCGCCCAGGCGGGCGATCTCACGCAGCGATGGATTCTCCGTCTCCGGCGCGCTCCCCTTGAAAAGTCGCAGCTCTTCCAGATGCTCCTCACAACTGCGCCGCAGCGCCTCGCTCCACCAGCGTACCTCCTCCGCGCCCTGCGCAGACTTCTTCTCGATTTCGCTCGCACGTTTGGCCGCGCGTTCCAGTGCGGCGATCGCCTCGGTCAAAGCCGTCGGCGCTTTTTCCGGGTCGGTCTCAAACTCGGAGAGCAACTGCTTGTCGCCTCCCAGCGCTTGCAGAATTTCCGCCGTATCGCGCAAGCCCGCGAAAATCTGCGGATCGTAAATCGGCGTGTCGGCTAATTCCCGCAGCCCCGCGCCGAGCGTGAGCAGATGGCCCGCCAGATTACCGCTGTCCACGCTTGAGACATAGCGCGGGAGCAGCGGCTGCAAGGTGCGCGTCTCATACCAATTATAGAAATGCCCGCGGTAGCGCTCCAGTTTTTCCATCGTCGCGAGCGTCGCCTCCGTGCGTCGCAGCAAGCGACCGACCGACACGTAGCCCAGATCGCGCGCCGCCAGATTCGCGAGCAAAGCCAATCCGATATTGGTCGGCGAAGTCCGCGCCGCCACGCCCGTAAACGGCTCCTCCTGGAAATTATCCGGCGGCAGCCAGTTCTCCTGTTCGCTCACAAAGGTCTCGAAGAAATGCCACGTCTTCCGCGCCACCCCGCGCAGGAAGGTCAGTTGTTCCTCCGAAAGTTTCGTGGCCGGCGTCTCGAGCGTCTGGCTGATCCACCATGCGATCCCCGGCGCCACCAACCAAAGCCCGAGCAACGAGACCGCCAGCGGCACCTGCGCCGGCTCTTTCAGATAGAGAATAAATCCGCCCGCCAGCGCCGTCGCCGGCACCATCCACATCGCGCGATAAAACCCGCCCAGCTCCGCACGCGCCGTCCTCGCCGCATCGCTCGAGGTTTGCCATTCCAACAACCGCTTCCGCGTGATCATCATCCGCGCCAGCGTCCGCACGATTCCATCCAGGCTGATGAACGCGTCGTAGGGCAAAAACGCGATCGTGAGCGCCATCTGTCCAAACGTCCGCCCGGCCGATGCCGCGACCGTCCGCAGATGCATCCGCCACGGTAGTTGCTCGGCCTTGCGCAAGAACTCAGCGAGCAACGCCAGCAGCCCCGGAATCGTCACGATCCCCAGCACGAGCCACACTCCCATTCCACCCAGCTCCGGCGCGAAGAGCCACGTCCCGAGGAGAAAGAGCAGGAGCGCGATCGGCACCAGACTGCGCCGCAAGTTGTCGAAGATTTTCCACCACGACAATCCGGAGATCGGATTCGATCGGTAGGCGGCATCAGCCGCCGGCACCCGCGGAAGCAGCCACGGCATGATCTGCCAATCGCCGCGAATCCAGCGCCGCCGCCGCCCCACATCCACATCATAACGCGCCGGAAATTCCTCGTAGAATTTCACATCGCTGACCAGCGCGCAGCGCGCGAAGACCGACTCCAGCAGGTCGTGGCTCAAGACCGCGTTCTCCGGAAAACGTCCCGCCAGCGCGCGCTCAAACGCGTCCACATCGTAAATCCCCTTCCCGATAAACGAGCCCTCCTCGAACAAATCCTGGTACACATCCGACACCGTTCGTGTGTAGGGATCGATTCCCGTATCGCCCGCGTGCAGCCTAACGAACCACGAACGTCCCGCGCTCGGCAGACTCACATCCACCCGCGGTTGCAGCAGGCTGTAGCCTTCCGTCACGATCCCGCGCTTCTCATCGAAGCGCGGCCGGTTCAGCGGATGCGCGATCGTTCCGATGAGCTGCCGCGCCGACTCGCGCGGCAACTGCGTATCGCTATCGAGCGTGATCACGTACTGCACCGAAGCCAGGATCGCCGTCTCGCCCACGATCTCGGAAAAACAGTCGAGACACCTCCCCCGCAGCAGACGGTTGAACTCCATCAGCTTCCCGCGTTTCCGCTCGTAACCCATCCAAACGCCCTCCTTCGGATTCCAGCGCCGGGGCCGATGAAAGAGAAAGAAGAGATCCTTCCGGCCCTCGCCGTAGCGCTGATTGAGCGTCTCGATTCCCGCCACCACCTGCGCGAGTAAGGCCGCGTCTTCCGGCCGCGTTTCCTCCGGCGCATCGCGGAAATCCGTCAGGAGCGCGAAGTGCAGATGCTCGTCGCGATTCGCGAGATGATGGATCTCCACCGTCTCCAGCAGTGCCTCCACGCCCTCCGCGCTCGAGAGCATCGTCGGCACCACCACCATCGTGCGGCTCTCCGGCGCGACCCCGAGCGTGTAATCCAGACGCGGTAACATCCGCGGCGAAATGAAGAGCGGCGTCAGCCAGTTCCCGAGCGCGACCGCCAGTTGGCTCACGCCCACTCCGAAGACCAGCGCGCAAAAATTCAAACGCCAGCCGGCCACGCCGAGCTCATGCACGTGCCGGACAAAAAAGTAGGTCGCGAGCAGCGTCAGGAGATAAATTCCACCCGCGTAAAACAAAAAAGGAAAACGCCTGACGACTCGCTCCAGCACCGTCTTCCACGGCCAGCGCGGACGCACCGCGCGCTCCAGGTGCGGCCGGCCTTTATCGATCAAATAATAGCCGACATGCGCCGCGCGACCCTTCTCTTTCGCGCTCGCGGCTGCCATCGCCACGGCGCGCTCCGCGACCTCCGCTTCCGTCCGACCGCTCCGCCGCGCGAGCGCCTCGACCGCGTGCCGATAATTATCCCGCGTCGCGAAATCCATGTCGCTGTACACGTCCGCCGGCTCGCCGCGCAAGGTCTGCTCCACCACGCTCAACCGCTCGACGAATTCCTTCCAACTAGTCGCGCTCAAACCGCGCAAACTCGCGATGCTGTGACTGACCGAAACCTGATCCGACGCCTGCCGCTGATTCTCCTGATGCACCAACCGATCAATCGAGAGCCCCTGGTCGTTTAGCTGTTGCTCGATCCACCCGCGCGCGAGATGCGAGACCGGGCTCAGACGCGAGAGCCGCTGGCAAAACTCCGCCACGAACGAACTCGACAACTGCAAATCGGCCCGTGCCATATCCGCGACCACGATCACGAGTTGCGACGGATTTTTCTCCGCCATATCCTGCAGCCGTTCCACCCAATCCTGCGCCACATTGCGATCCTGCCGCGCGCTGGCCAGACCGTTCGTGACGCGCGCCAGGTTCTCGATCAACCCTAGCCGCAACATGATCGGGATGGCCCACAGCTCGCCGAGATTCAAAGACGTCACGCGCTGATAGGCCCCCACGAATGCGGCCAGCGAAGTGACGTCGATTTGCGCATCCACATGCGAGATCAACTCCAGCACGAGGTCGTAAACGCGCAGCTGCCCGGCGGAAGGCCCGTGTGCGAGACGCGGCAACTCGCGGCTGTACTCCCGCGGGAGATGGCGACGAGCCAGCTGAATCTGCTCTTCGATCAGATAAAAATTGTCCAGCAGCCATTCCGCCGCCGGCGTGACCCGGCGCGCTTGATCCACCGAGAGCGTCGCGCGGTTAAAAACCTTCAGGATGCGCTCGTTCCGGTCCAACTGCGCGAGCAGCCGATTCGACGCGCGTCCGGTCGCGAGCTGATGTTTGGCCGCGATCGCCTCCGCATGTCGCGCCAACTGCTCCACGCCATAAAGCTCCGCGCGCAGCGGCAATTCCGACACCCGTCGCCGCGAAGGCAAATGCTTCGTGAGCGAGGTTCCGAAACGCGGGGACTTGATCGCCATTCCCTTAACCTTCGTCGCTCCAACGGCAGACGGACGAAGTTATTTTTGAGTGCCACCATTCAATCATCGGTTTGGGTCAGCGTGAGCGATTAGCCCGACGACTGCACGCGAGAACGGTTATCGATGCGCGCGGACGAAAATGATGGATCGTCCCCTCCTCAGCATGGAGACGACGAACCAGCGCACCCGCCTGCACGCGGCCCTTCTCGGCGGCGCGCTCGTCTGCGCCGCGTGGTTCCCGCTCGGCGCGCAGGAAGCGGTCGTCGATCGCATTGTGGTAGAGGACAACCGATTGCCGGACGCCGAGTCCGCCGCGCCGTTCAGCATCCATGTGATTGACGCCGAGGAGTTGCGCCGCGCGCCGCAGTCGCGCCTCGATGATATTCTGCGCGCGCGAGTGCCAGGCTTCAGCCTCTTCCGGCGCAACAGCAGCCGCACCGCCAATCCCACCACGCAAGGCGTGACCCTGCGCAACTTCGCCCCCAGCGGCGCCGGCCGCACCCTTGTCCTGCTCGATGGCATCCCGTTGAACGACCCATTTGCCGGTTACGTTTTGTGGAACCAGGTGCCGCCCGCGGCCGTCTCCTCCATCCTCGTGCAACCCGGCGGCGGCGCCGGAGTCTTCGGCAATGCCGCGCTCGCCGGCACCGTTTTCCTCGTCACCAACCCACTGAGCACGACCTCCGCTTCGCTCGAAGGAACGGTCGGCAACCAGGACACTCACGAAACGTCCGTCGCCGGAACGATCGTCCAACAACCAGTCGCGCTCGCCTTCTTCGCGGAATGGTTTTCCACCGGCGGTTATCCTGTTATCGCCGCGGATCGGCGCGGCCCGGTGGACACGAACGCGCGTTCCGATTCCAGCCTGCTCAGCGCGCAAAGCGAATGGCAGCTCGGCCCCGAGACCACCCTGCGTTTGCAAGCCAGACGCTTTGAGGACGAACGCGGAAATGGCACTCGCCTCACGAACAACGCCACCACCGGCGAAGATGTCAGCGCGGTGCTCACCCAAAAATTTCCCGCGCAGCAAAGCGAGTTGCAGTTGAGCGCCTACGGACAGCGGCGGCGTTTTCGCAGCACCTTCAGCTCGGTGAACGCAGTCCGCACGATCGAGACGCCGGCGCTCGACCAGTTTCGCGTCCCCGCGGAGGCGGTCGGCGGCAGCGCGGTCTGGAGCAGGGCGGCGGGCGATCATCGCCTGGTTCTCGGCGGCGATGCGCGCTCGGTCGAGGGCGAGACCCACGAAGCATTTTTCTGGGACGGGACGACGTTTCGGCGTCGACGTGACGCGGGCGGCGCGCAGATTTTTGCCGGCGTATTCGCCGAGGACACCTGGTCGGTGACGTCCAACACAACCATTGTCGGCGGGCTGCGCTACGATCATTGGGAACTCTTCGACGGTTTCCGCAGAGAGAAGGAGCGCGCGACGGGAGCCGTTCTCACCAATACCTGCTTCCTCGATCGCGACGGTGATGAAATTAACGGCCGCCTCGGCGCACGCGTTCAGGCTAACGAGGCGTTCAGCGTGCGCAGCGCGTTCTATTCCGGCTTCCGTGTCCCGACGTTGAACGAACTCTACCGTCCGTTCCGCGTCGGCAACGATGTCACCGAGGCGAACGCCGCGCTCAAACCAGAGCACCTGCTAGGCGGTGAGCTGGCCGTGGAATGGCAAGCCACGCCGACGTTTCGCATTTCGGGCACCGGCTTCCTGAATCGGCTCGAAAACGCGGTCAGCAACGTCACCATCGGCGTCGGCCCCGGCCCGGGTGGAGTTTTGCGGCAGCGGCAGAATGTTGATCTCGTTCTCGCGCCCGGCTTGGAAGCGACGGCGGAATGGCAGCCACTGCCAGAGGTGCGCGTGCGCGGCAGCTATCTCTTCACGCAGCCCACGATCGAACGCGCGGCTGATCCGGCGCTAATCGGGAAGTTGCTCGCGCAAACTCCGGAACACGTTTTCACCGGCGGCGTGGAATGGACTCCGGCTGCGCGTTGGTTTCTCAGCGCGCAAGTCCGCGCGAGCGATCGGCAATTTGAAGACGACCAGAATTCCCGCGTCCTGGCTGCGTTCGCGACGGTGGACGCGGCTGTGCGCTATGAATTCTCGTCGCGCGGTTCAGCGGCGTTGCGGGTCGAGAATCTTTTCGACACCGAGATTGAAAGCGGACGATCGGCCGATGGAATCGTCTCGCTCGGCGCGCCGCGTTTGGTGTCGCTGCAGGTGCGCTGGCAGTTGTAGCACGGGCGTCTCGCCTGTGGGGACAGCGGGCATCTTGCCCGGTGTTGGCAGTGAACCGGGCGGGACGCCCGATCTCCCCACAGGCAGGATGCCTGTGCTACGGCACGATCGCGATGCCCCAAGGACCGTCGCCTACTTTGATGCGCGTGATTTCTTTCCGCTCTTTCACGTCGATCACTGAGATGTCGTTTGATGCGCCGTTAGCAGTGTAAAGCCGCGAGCCGTCCGGACTGAGCGCAATTCCCCAGGCGCGCTTCCCCACCGGAATCATCTCCACCACCTTGTTCGTCGCCGTTTCAATGATTGCCACCTGATTGCCGCGTCCCGTCGCCACGTAAAGCTCCTTGCCGTCCGGCGACATCACCGCGCCCATCGGCAACGAGCCTTCTGGCAGTTGGATGTTTGTCGTGACCTGATGTGTTCCAGTGTCGAGCACGGCGACCTGGCCAGCGTTCTCGGCGGTGACGTAAGCACGCGTCCCATCGGGAGAAAACGTAACCGCGCGGGGCCGCGCGCCGACCGTAACCTGCGCTTTCACTTTCTGCTCGTTAGGCGAAATGACGAAGACCTCGCCCTTCTCTTCGCAGGTCACGTAAACGTCGCCGTTCGCTGGATTCACGCCCACGCCTTCCGGTTCTTCGGACACCTTCACCTTGCCCCGCGATTGGCCGGAGCCGAGATCAATGATCGACATGCTCGCGTCATCTTCATTCGCGATGAACGCAAGGAGACCGTCTTTATTGAGCGCGAACTCTTCCGGATCGGAACCGACATGCCAGCGCTCCACGACTTTCTGCGTGGCCGCATCGATCTTGATTAGCGCGTCGGCCTTCTTGTCGGCCGGCGCGCGCTCTGTTTCCACGCCGGGCGCCATCCGCGGCGATCCACTCAAGACGAGATAAACGAACTTCCCGTCCGGTGAAGGGTGAATCCCGCGCGGTCGCTTGCCGGCAGGAATCGTCGCCACCACCGCGTTGGTCTCGCCGTCGATCACCGACACGTCGCCGCCGCGCTCGTTCGTGACGTAGATCGTGAAAGCGTGCGCCGGAACGATCCCGCAGAGGACCAACCCCAAGAGCGCGAACGAAAATCGTGCACTCAAGGCAACCCGGTGCCGGTGTTCAATTTCACGATCCCCAAATCCGACGAATTTATCGTGCCGCTCGCATTGACGTCGGAACGGAAGTTCGCCGCGTCCGCCGTCTGGCCGGCATTGGCTTTCGTCGCCGCCACATCGGTGGCGCTGACCGCACCATTCCCTGTCACGTCGCCCAGCACTCGACTCAACGGCACGACCACGTTCCCGTAGCCGACCCCGTCGGTCACGCCGAAGAGCGTCACGTTCGTGGTCTGCAAATTGGGCACGTTGGTCAGCGGGATGGTGACGCTATTTCCTTTCACGGTCACGACACCGCCGTTACTGGCGCCAGCGCTGCCGACATCGCCAGCGCTCGCTTGCGCCTGCGTATCGCCAGTCACCGTGACCGGCGAACTGAAGGTGAGCACAATCGAATAATCATTCGTGCCGCCACCGCTCCGGCATTCGACGCCCGGCGTTCCGGTGAGCGGAAGAGGAATATCGAAAGAGCCAGCGTCGCCGTGCGTTTTGCGCGAGACAGCGCTCGACGCCGTGGGCGCGACGTTCGGCATTTGGAAGGCGTAAACTTTATTATCAGCTGCGTAATAGAAGCGACCGCGCGCCGCGATCCCGGTATTGAAACTGCGCACGCCGGCCATGACATCGGTGGTGCCGCCGCCGCTGAAGATCGCCACGCCGGTTTCGCCATTGTAACCGCGCAAGCGTCCATCCGATCCGGCGGCCCACACGATCACATTGTTCGTCCCGCCGGTGGAAGTGATGAACGGTGCGGTGCGACCGCTGGAGCTGACCGACCAACCGGTCGCGATCGCGGGCGGGCTCGTGGCCGTAATCCGAAACGCGGTCAGCGTGCCGGAGGTCGGACGGAGCGCGACGAAGGTGCCGGTGCTGGTGCGGTAGGCGGTGCCCGCGCCGATGATCGTGCCACTGGAGACGTTGGCCTGCGCGAGCGGTGCAGTCACGCCGCCGAGAGTGGTGCGGTTCAGCAGATACGCGTTGCGATCCTTGCCGAGCGCGACCACGAGCGCGGACGGCGTCGCACCCGGCACATCCACGAGGATTGGACCCGAGCCGCCGAGATCGCTGTCGCTCGAATCGAGCGACATCCAATTTGTCGGCGCCCAATAATCCGTCGTCGTTCCGCTGAAAACCGGTCCCGGTTGCAGCCGAATCACCGCCTCCGCGCCGCCCCAAGTGCCCGAGGTGTTCCCGTTCCCAGTGGTGACGTAGAGGTTGGTGCCGTCACTCGCCACCCCGCCGGGGGCCCAGACGCCCGCGCGTGTCACAGTCGTCGCCCACGAGGTCACGCTGGCTGGATTGAAAATATCGATCCCCACCAGCCGACCGCGATAACTCCCGCAATCGCCGAACCGTCCACCGTACGGAACGTAGAGTTTCCCCCCGGCGAGTCCGAGCGCGGAGCGCTGGCTTTGGACCGACGAATCAAAACCGGAGACGGCCGCCTGCACATCCACTGGCCAGCCGGAATTGATCGCGCCGGTGTCCACGTTCAGGGAATAAACCATGTGCCGGAAAACGCCGGAGCTCGGCGTGGTCTCGGCATTGAGAAAGAGCGCGCGCGACGCGACATCCAAGACCGGCGTGCTCGTGATGCCGAGCGGATTGATATTGCCGCAGGGCAAACCGGAAGTGATGGGCGTGCCGACATTACGCTGCCAAACGATCGCGCCCGTGGTGGCGTTGAGCGCGTAGACGTTGTTCGATTCCGTCACCGCGATCACCAGCGGCCCGTTCGGACCGCCTTCCACGTAGAGCGGTTGCGCGTAGACGTTGCCCGCGATCGTGCCGAGGAAATTCTGATCGCGCGTGAGGCCAGCGGCATTGGCGTGGGTAAACGCGGGATCGACATAAAGCCCGTCGCGCGAGTCGTTGTTGTGATGTTGGGTGACGTGGACCGCGCCCCACGTTGAACCGGCGACGAGGAAAAGAGCCACGAATGCGAGGACGGTGAATCGATGTTTCAAAGGGTGCATGGTTTTCGAGAAGGTCGCACTTTCTCTCCGATCCGCAGCCATTTGTCGAGCCTCGGCGTCAAAGCTGCGAGGCGGGTAGAACTTGAACTGGCGCCCATCCCCGGCCACAAGAGAACGATGATGACCGGACGCTCGTTCCTCGCCTTTTTCGCCGCGGCGCCTATCGCACTATTCGCTCGCCCGATACACGAACCCTACGGCACGTCCGGCGCGGACACGATCGTGACGGAAGTGATATCGCCCCTGCCTGCGGCCGGAAAATCGGCGCCCCTCATCATTCGTCTAACAGCGCCGGATGGCCAACCAGTCACGCTCGAAGGATTGATCGTCGCGCATACGCAAAAAATTCATCTCCTGATCGTGGACGAAACGCTGACCGACTATCACCACGAACACCCGACGCCCACGAATAAGCCCGGCGATACCGTTTCGACTTCAACCCGAAATTCGGCGGGATCTACCACCTCTGGGCCGACCTCGTGCCCACCTTCACCGGCAAACAGCAATACTCGCAAACCTTGATGCAAATCGCCGGCCCACCCGCGACTCGCGCCGAAACGACTAACAACACCGCCGAAGTCGACGACCTCCGCTTCGACCTCACACTCGAAAACGACGAGCCGCTCCGGGTCGGCGTCGCCTTATTGCTAAGAGGCAAAGTCACCACGAAAGACGGCCGCGTTTTCACCCAACTGGAGCCGGTCATGGGCGCCTTCGCCCACATGGTCGCGTTCCCGACCAGCCTCGACTCCATCGCGCACATCCACCCACTCGGGAAAGAACCCGAGCAAGCGAGCGAACGCGGCGGGCCGTTTCTCAGTTTCGCCTTCGCGCCGGAAAAAGCGGGCTACTACAAAGTGTTCCTGCAAACCCAGGTCGGCGGCAGGAACCGTTTCGCCGCCTTCGGCATGAAGGTCGAACCCGCCCTCCCCGGCGCCGCGAAAGCGAGCGGCGAACACGTCTGCCCGATGCATCCAGAAGTGAAGCAGGAAGGCCCGGGAGTCTGCCCAAAGTGCGGCATGGCGTTGATGAAAAAATAGGCGACGAACGTTCTTACGAGATGAGAACCGCGCTAGGCAGGAGTAAGCAGTGTTTGTTCTGTGATCAGTCGGCAGGGAATGCAGAGCACGTCATCGCGGAATGGCTATCCAAACGCATGGCGATCCGTGACCTTGGTTTTCAACCCGCGCACTATAGCGAGACAGGTGAGCTGGAACGCCGCCCATTGATCAAGTGCGAGCACCTCAAGACGAAACAGGTCTGCGGAGATTGTAACCATGGGTGGATGAGCGATCTCGAGGCTTGGGCGCAGAATCACTTTGGCCCCTGCGTCGAACCAAACGCCACGCTGGCGGATTTTGTTCAACTGCAATCCATCCCCAGCGAGCGGGAAATGATCATCCGATGGTTGCTAAAGACGGCGATCATCGTCGAGCGCGCCTTTCCCCTTGGCCCGACGACGAAGGTTCCAATGAGCCTCTACCGTGTTGCGCGCGGCACGCAGCCACCGACTGATTTTTGGGTTTGGGCTGGCTACATAGTCGAACCGGGCTTCGGCCTCCATCTGCTCGCGGGTTTCCCTGTTTGGAATGGTGGGGTCCTACAGCCGTTCCAAGTGCACGACGAGAGTTTGGGCTTCGCGATCCAGTTGAATCATCTTGCGATGCAAATCTTCCGCTGTCCTGATGCGACGCCGACCTTCAAATTAGCGACACGCCTTATCGATCAAGATTGCCCGGCGGTTCCAGTGTGGTTGACGGAGCCGGGGCAATTTCCCGAGCCCAGCCTTCCAGTGTTCCCTGACTTCGATTCCTTTCGAGATGTTTTGGAAGTGACCACGAAACCAGCGGAGCAATAAACTCAGCGCAAACCCATTGCCCGGCGGTGAAATTCTCTCTGGGCTCTCCACTACTCGGCTCGGACGATCCGGACAAAGCGCTGCGCAGCACTGCATAGTGCTGCTTCGCATTGATACCCGCGGCTTGAGGATCCCTGCGCTCGTAATAACCTGTAGGCGCGCGGGATAAATGTCCAAAATGGAAGCGCGCGAGTTCCAAAAACTCGCCGCAGACCTTTTGCGCTCGCCGTCCGCGATTCGAAAATCGCGCAGCCTTCTCTGACAATTTATGACGTGCCGGCCGCTTTAGACCTCGGCGTGCGCGCTGATTCGCCGCTTCGCGCCATCGGAAAGCCGGATAGGCGCTTCCGATAAACGGACTCTGCCGCCGTGGGCGGTGTCTGACTCATGCCGACTCGTCGAGTCCAAAAAGCTTTCTCCGCGCGACCGATTCCGCGGCTCTGCAACGCTCTTGTCGACGCGTTTCACGGCGCTTGCATTGTCAGTCGCCGCGG
>JBDSNB010000155.1:0-8452 GCA_039915555.1 Chthoniobacterales bacterium
GGTTGCGCGATCGGGCGATCATCGAGCTGCTCTACGCGAGCGGGCTGCGGATTTCGGAGCTGGCGAACGCGCGGCTGGAGAATTTCAGCGCGGAGCAGCGCATCCTGCGCGTGACCGGGAAGGGAAATAAGACACGCCTGGTGCCGGTGGGACGAAAAGCGTGCGAGGCGCTGGCGGCTTATGTCTCGGCGGAGCGGCCGACGCTGGTGAAAGCGCGGAGCGGGAGCGAAATTTTTCTCTCCGCGCGCGGGACGAAGCTGACGACAGTGCGGCTGTGGCAGATCGTGAAAGAGCGGGCGCGGGGCGCGGGGCTGGAGATGAACGTTTATCCGCATCTGCTGCGGCACAGCTTCGCCACCCATCTCCTGGGGAATGGCGCGGATCTGCGCATCATTCAGGAGATGCTCGGGCACTCGGATATTTCGACGACGCAGGTCTACACGCACGTCGACCAGCAGCGCTTAAAGGCGGTGCACCGGAAGTTTCATCCGCGCGCCTAGCCGCCCGCCCCCGTTTTAAAGCGTTGGCGGCGAGTGGGGCTCGTCGTTAGACTGCGCCGGTATGAAACGATTTTTCCTGGTTTCGTTCCTCTCCGCGATGACCGCGCTGGGAATTTGGTGGGGTTTCTACCAAACCCGGGGGCCGCATCCTTCAAGCGCGACGGTGACGGCTCTCCTCCCGAAGGGCACGCTCGGCCTTCTTTATGTGCCGGATTTCAAAAAGAGCCGCGCGCAGTGGCACGAGACCGATCTCTATAAGCTTTGGAGCGAGCCGGCCTTGCAGGATTTCCTGAGCAAACCGATCGCGCGCTCGCCCGAGACCGCGGGGACGCGCCGGATGATGCAGGAGATGGACGCTTTGGAAATAAAGGACGCTTTCCTCGCAGTGACGGCGCTCGAGAATCGGCGGCCATCCGTGATCGGCGGGTTTCGTTTTAAAGGCAGCCAGGCGGAAGCTGAAGCGGTGATCGGTCCCTGGCGCGCGCGCCTGCAGGAAAGCCTGCCCGAGGCGAAGCGGGAAATGGTGACCTACGAGGGGCATCAGGTGGAGATGCTCGGTCATGACGCGATGACGGCCGCGACGGCGTATGACGGCGAGTGGTTTTTCGTGAGCAACGATGTGACGAGCTTGAAGACGGTGCTGGATCGGGTCGACAAACGGGCGACCGAGAAGGCGACGACGCTGACGGCAGACGAAGATTTCGTGGCGGTGGCCAGTCACATGCCGTCGGACTACGCGGTCTTCGGCTACGTGCGGCTGGCGGATTACATGAAAACGCTGGCGGCAAAGTTACCGCCTGCGACCGAGGGCAACCATGCCGAGGCGGAGGCCTTGCAACAGATTCGCAGCGTGGCACTGGCGACGACGTTTACCGAAGGAAAAATTCGCGACACGCTCTTCGTGGCCATGCCGAAACACGGAGAAAACGGCGACCTCACGCGCGGCTCCCTCGCGCTCGCCACGAAAGAGTCGTTTCTCTACCTCGCCAGCATGCTGAATTTGCCGCCGGAGTTCAGTTTGCCGGACGGCGCGAGTGCGGCGACGAACGCGTTACCTCCAGTCCTCGGGCGCTTCCTCGCGGCCGGCGCGGCGAGCGGCATTACGCGGGCTGATTGGACCGAATCTTTTGGGAACGAGTTGGGCGTGATCGGCGAGTGGCCGGCCAAGAGCCGTTTGCCTTCCCTCTTCGCCACGCTCGCGGTGAAAGATGTGGCGAAGGCGAAACGTATCGTGGAGGCGCTCACAAACGCCGCGCCAGAAGGCGGCGGCTGGACAGAATCGGAGAAGGATGGCGTGCAATATTTCGCCCAGCCGCCGCCGAACCCGATGGTGCCCTTGGCGCCGACGATCGGGCTTTCGCCGAAGTTGCTGGTCGCCGGCCTGGATACAGGCTCGGTCGAGCGCGCGATCGAGCGAGGCCAATCCTCCAAATCGGAACTGGCCAACGCGGAAATTTACAAGAAAGCGGAAGGCTTGGTGGGGGCGCCGAAGCAATCGTTCACCTATCTCGACACCGCGCTCTTCTATCAGCGGCTGGACGCTGCCCTTCGGCCGATGTTGATCATGGCGGCGGCTTTCATGCCGAGCGTGGCGGAGAAGGTGGACTTGGGAAAACTGCCCGCGCCTGAGGTGATTACCGCGCATCTGAGTCCGCTGGTTATTTCGCAAAGTTACAGCGGGAGCGGCTACCGGGTGGAGTCAGTCGGGCCGATCTCCATTTTTCAGGCAGCCTTGGGTGGGATCGTGGCCAGCGGGGCGGGCTTCGAGTTCTACCAAAAACAGATGCAATCCAGAGCTCCGACGCCAGCGGCCACCCCGCCTGGAGGGGCGGGTCCCGTCCCGTCCAGCATCCCTCCGGATGCCACGCCGGGCCTCCCTTCACCAAGCGAAAGCCCCATCCCGGACGCCACGGCGGGCATCCCTCCAGCGGACGGATAACGCCGGGCTGCCGGCCCCAAGATGTTGGCTAAAGCCTGGAGAATCTCTATGCGGATTTTTTCAAATATGTTATCGTCAGCGCCTTATGGCCATTCTGAAGAAAAACGCATTCTCCCGCAGGGTTCCTGATCTTGTTACAGAGGAGCTTGTCGCCGTGCTGTCCCGGCGCGCTTCTTTCGAATTCAAGCAGCTCTTCGAGATCGTGCATGAGAATCTTCGGACCCGAAACGCCGCCAGCGGTGGCGAAGAAATGTTGCGCCTGCGCGCCTACGAGAAACTTCAGAATCTCGTCTCCCGCGGAGCGGTCAAGAAGACTGGGAAAAAATACAAAGGCCTTCCGGCCGCGTTGGCGGCGGCGATCGCTCCGCAGAACGGCCACATCCCCGCGATCGCGGCAGCCCGCGCCGCCGCGGCCGCCAAAAACGCGGCGGCTGCGAAAAGCGCCGCCGAGAAGTAAGCGGCTCCCTCGCTAGCCGGCTCTATTTTCCCGCGATGATCAGCGAGTATCTCCCGGTCCTGCTCCACATTTTGGTGGCGATCGGGTTTGCCGTTTCTGCGCTCGTCGTGAGCGTGCTTCTGGGCAAGGCCGGGAAGCGCACCCGGATCAAAGATTCCGCCTACGAATGCGGAATGTTGCCGCAGGGCGAAGCGCAACCGCGCTTCAGCGTGAAGTTCTATCTCGTCGCGATGCTCTTCATTCTTTTCGATCTGGAGATCGTCTTCATGTATCCGTGGGCGGTCGTTTATCGGGAGTCCATCGTGGAGAGCAAGGCGATCCTCTGGAGCATGTTGAGCTTCGTTTCCATCCTGATGGTGGGATACGTTTACGCGCTTAAAAAAGGGGCGCTCGACTGGAAAAAGTGACGTCTCCCGGCCGGCCGGCTTTGCTGCTTGCGCCCCTCTTCCTCCGCGCCTAAAAGAGGGCCCGCCATGGTGCACCACATCTCGCTCTTCAAGCTCAAGCCGGAGATCACGCCCGCGCGCGTCGAGGAGATGATGATGAAGACGCGGATGCAGCTTTTAAAGATTCCTGAGGTCCTTAGCATCAAGTGCGGGAAGCGCATCGATCCCGAAAATCCGTGGCCGTTTTTCATCGCGATCGATTTCGAATCGACGGACAAACACGAGATCTATTGCGATGACCCGATCTACGTGAAATTCGTCGAAGATGTGATCAAGCCGAACGTGGCCGACACGCTGAGGCTCGATTTTGAGATGGATCCCGGCAAAGACGTGCAGTTTTCCTAGAAGCTCGTTCTCCTTCATCCTCGTCGCCTCGGGCCTCGTTTCTGCTCCGTTCGCGCCGGGGACGAAGGACAAGAACGAATTTTCATGCGACTCGCTTACCTCTATTCGCGCTATCCGGTGCTCTCGCAGACCTTCTGCGACATGGAAATGCTGGAGATGGAGCGTCGCGGGCACGATTTGCTGATCGCGTCGATCCATCCCCCGCTCACGAGTCTGCGGCACGAGCATCTGGCGCGCTTTCGCACCCCGGTGCACTATGCGCCGCCAGCACCGGTGATGCGTCTGTGGGAGGAGAAAACCAAGGCGGCGGACCGTTGGCCCGCGGCCATGATCGAGCGGCATGAACAGCAATACGGTGCCGACTTCAAGGCGGCTCTACGCGCGCGCAACGCTTCCTGGTTTGCCGAGCTTCTGACCCGCCACGGGATCGAGCATTTCCACGTTCATTTCGCGAACCGCGCCGCTCACACCGCGCTTTTCGTGAAGGAAATCTCCGGGATTCCTTTCAGCATCACGGCGCACGGCCAGGACTTCATGTCCGATCTTGGCCAAGACGATTTGCTTCGGGAAATTTTCACCGCGGCCGAGTTCATTGCGGCCGAAACCGATTACAGCCGGGACCTGCTCCGGCAACGTTGCCCCGAAGCGGCGGAGAAGATTCACCGCGTCTATAACGGACTCGATCTCGCGCACACGCCCGCTCCGTCCGCCGACGAACGTCCGCCGGGCCCGACCACCATCCTGAGCGTCGGCCGGCTCGTGTCCTTCAAGGGGTTTGAAATTCTGCTCGAAGCCTGCGCCGAGCTCGATCGCCGGAACTTCGACTTCCGTTGTGAGGTCGTGGGCGACGGCCCGCTTCGCTCAAAGCTCGAAGCGCTGATCGCGGAGTTAGGCCTGCGCAACCGCGTCACGCTGTGCGGCTCGCTCTCGCAGGCCGAGGTCTTCACCCGGCTGCAACGCTGCGACATCTTCGCGCTCGCCTGCGTGGTGGATGCGGAAGGCGCGAGCGACGTTTTTCCGACCGTCATCATGGAAGCAATGACGTGTGCGCGGCCGGTCGTTTCGACAAAGCTGGCCGGCGTTCCGGAGTCCGTCCTGGACGGCAAGACGGGATTTCTCACGACGCCGGGGGAGTGGGAGGAATTCGCCCGCGCGCTCGAAAAACTCGTGCGGTCTCCAGAATTGCGGAAACAACTCGGCGACGCAGGACGCGCCCGGATGGAAACCGAGTTCAACGTTGCCCAAACCATCGAGCCGCTCCAAGGATTGCTGGCTGCGAGTGTCGCGGCTTCCATCGAAAAAAGAGGAAGCCCCGCCGTGCCCTCGAAAAAGAAGCAAAGCGCGTATCTGATCGAGCGTTGGCCCGATAAAGATCTTCCGTTTCTGGAAATGGAGCTGCGCGCCCTCCAACGCAGCGACGTCCCCCATCTGCCTTTCGTTTTTCGTCGCCCAACGGACGACCTGCCGCCCAAGACCCACGACCTCGTGCGCGAGTTTGAGTATTTGCCCGATGCGATGGTGATCGAGGCGGAATGGCAGACGCACCAGACGCAGGTGCGCGAATGGGAAGCGATGCGCGCGAACGAAAAGCAGCGCGCGCCCTCCGACCTGTTTCTGGAGCAGGCGCGGGCTGCGCTCATGTTGCGAAGTCTTTTCCGGCAACGCCAGATCGGCCACGTGCACGCCACCAGTTCGCGCACTTTGATCTGCGCGCTCCTCTTGAAGCAAATCCTCGGCCTCACCGTCAGCTACGCGGTGGAAGAGAAGCCGGTCCTTTCGGAGCAGTTTATCGCCAGCGCGCTCGACCAATGCGTGGGCGGCCGGAGCAAGGATCGCGAGCTGCTGGCGCGCCGCGGCAGCGGCTTTTTGTTTGACGAGACCCTCGACAAGCCGTCCGTGAATGACATTGGTCCATGGCTCAGCCGGAAAACGAAAATCGATTGGACGGGAGGCCGCCCCTTCTGGGATGAGTGGTCGCAGCGGCTCACTTCCTGGACGAAATCTTCATGAACAAAAAAGCCATTCTCCTCGCCGGCGGTGCCGGCACCCGGCTCTACCCCCTCACCCAGATCGTCTGCAAACAGCTCCTCCCGGTTTACGACAAACCGATGATCTGCTACCCGCTCGCCACGCTCATGCTGGGTGGTTTGCGCGAAATCTTGATCATTTCCACACCGAAAGACATTCCGGTGATCAAGGCTTATCTCGGTGATGGTTCGGACCTCGGCCTGCGGATCGAATACGCGGTCCAACCGAAGCCGGATGGCATCGCACAGGCGTTTCTCATCGGCGCGGACTTCATCGGCGACTCGGGTGCGTCGCTTATCCTGGGCGACAACATTTTCTACGGGAAACTCGATTTCTACCGCGCCGCGCTCGCGGTGGAGCGTGGAGCCTGCGTTTTTGGCTATCAGGTGCGCGATCCGGAACGCTACGGCGTGGTGGAATTCGGGCCGGACGGGAAAGCGCTCAGCATCGAAGAAAAACCGGCGAAGCCGAAGAGCCATTTCGCGATTCCTGGGTTGTATGTTTACGACCAGCGGGTGGTGGAGTTTTGCCGCGCGCTCAAGCCTTCCGCGCGCGGCGAGTTGGAAATCACCGACCTGAATCGGATGTATCTGGAGAGAAACGAATTACACGTCAAGCTCCTCACCCGCGGCATGGCGTGGCTCGATACCGGCACGCAAACCAGCCTGCTCGAAGCGGCCAGTTACATCGCGACGATCGAGCATCGCCAGGGATTGAAAATTGCCTGCCTGGAAGAGGTGGCCTATCGCGCAGGATTCATCGATCAACCCGCCCTCAGCGCGCTGATCGATCGCCGGCCGAAGGGCGAATACCGCGATTACCTCAAGGTGGTGGCCCACGAAACGGATCCCTCGGTTCGCCCTGCGCCGGAAGACTAAGGTGCTGCTGCTAAGGGCTCTCGCATCGGACCTCCTAAGAAAAACCTCTCGTTTTCCTTGAGGTTGGGGCCGCGGGAATAGCGGAGTCTGGCATTGGAGTTGCTATAATTTCTGTAATCCATTTTCCCAAATGTCCCTTCCACGACCCAACTCCCCAAGAACCGCCGAACTCGGATTCTCTCTAGTCGAAGTGATGGTCGCGGTCGTTCTCCTGGCCGGCTTTTTCGCCTCCATCTTCCAATTAAACGCCATGTGCCTGCGTTCCATTAACAGCAGCAAAGAGTCACTCGGCGCGCTGCAAGGAGTGCAGGATCGCACCGAGCGACTGCGGAATATTGCCTTCGCCGATCTCACGACGCCCGCGTTCGTCCAGGCTCTACTCGCCACTCGCGCGAACCCGTCGCCTTTTCTCGCCAAGGCCACCGAGGTGGTCACCATCAGTAATTACAACCCCGCCGCCACCCCCCCCATCACCTCCGATGGCGTGACCAGATTCACCCGCTCACCGAACGGGACCGTGACCACCAATTCCACCGCCACCACCCTACCCTCCGGTCTGGTGCAAGTGGACGTCGCGATTTCCTGGAGCCGGACCATCGGCGGCGGTCCCCGCATCGAACAGGCCAGCACCATTATCTCCAACGGAACCAAACGATGAAACCTCCTCTCGCAGCGCGCGGCACGGCCGCCTTCACCATCGCGGAATTGATGACCGGGATGGCCATTTCCACGGTCGTCCTGGCGGTCGCCTTCAGTGCCGCCGTGGCTCTGCAAAGGAGCTTTTCCGCGGTTGACAACTACTCGGTGAACCACATGCATCAGATTCGCATCGTGGATTTCCTCGCGCGCGATGTGCGGCGTGCCGTGGCGGTCACTTCTTCTTCCAGCAACCAGACGGTGGAGGTGAGAATTCCGAAGTATCTCACCGCCTCCGGCATCCCCCAGGATCCGACCCGGGTGAGCTCGAGCCCCCCGGAGGTCAAATACGGCACGGCCAGTCCGTCGATCGTGCAGTACGCCGTGGCCGGTAACTCGATTACCCGCACTCAAGACGGGCAACTCACAACCATCGCCTCCAGCACCAACACCATCGTTCCCAATTCCTTCAACACCGCTCTCGGCAACACGGTGGCCACGACCACGGAGGTCAAGTTCAAACCCATCTCCGTCGCGGACAGCGGCGGCACCGTGGTTTACTCGACGTCGTATCTCCGAAATCGGCGGCGCACTTTCTAACCAACCTCGGAGAATCCCATGCAAACCAAAACAACGACCAAATCCAGCGCGAACGTCTTGCTCGTGGTGCTCGGCACCATTCTCATCGTGTCCCTCTTGGGCGCGACTGTCCTGCGTAATACCAACACCCGCTTGAACGTCTCCACCAACCAGGTCCGCGCCTGGAAGGACGCCCTGCTCGCCGCCGAGGCTGGCGGCGACTTTGGGTTTGCCGAGATCCGCAAGGCGAAGGGAAACACCGGATATCCGTGGACCGGATGGACGCAAGTCGCGGCCACCACGACCACCCCGAAAAAATACATCAGGCCAGACACAACCTTCGGCTCCGGCAACCTGATCACCCGCACCGTGGTGGAAGAAATCTATTTTGATAGCAGCACCGGACAAATGCGTTCCACACCGCTCTCGGCGACCGCCAATCCTTGGTACCGAGTCCGATCCAGAGGGACCGCTCCCCTCCCAGGTCTCAAGCAAACCGGTATGGATGACACCATCGTCGCCGACGGATTCGCGCATTTTGCCACGGACGGAACGGCCCGCGGAAAGGGCGACAGCCTCTTGCGCAAAATCGATTTCCGCTACGATCATTTCGTGGCCTCCTATGGGCCAAACGGCGACGGCCT
>JBDSNB010000158.1:0-3368 GCA_039915555.1 Chthoniobacterales bacterium
ATTCGCCGCGCCGTCGAAGCTCCGCTCCGCACTTTGGCCGATAACGCGGGCCAGGAAGGCGCGCTCATCGTGCAGGAAGTGAAGAAGCGCAAAGGCAACGAAGGCTACAACGTCGCGACCGGCGAATACGAAGACCTGGTGAAAGCCGGCGTCGTCGATCCGACCAAGGTCACGCGGAGCGCGTTGCAAAACGCGGCCTCGATCAGCGGCCTGTTGCTCACGACTGAAGCCATCATCACCGAAGCTCCTGAGAAGGACAAGGGCGGCGCCGGCGGCGGCATGCCCGGTGGCGGCGGGATGGGTGGAATGGGCGGCATGGGCGGGATGGACTACTAATCCGAACCCAAACCGAATGAATCACAGCAGCCGGGCTTCGAAAGAAGCCCGGCTGTTTTGTTTCTAGATGAATCCGAGCGCCTCAGAACTGCTGACTAAGCACTTGCAACGTGTGGGATTTGATCGAACCCCAGACGGCAAAATTATTTTTGCAACCAAAGCAAAGGTGGATCGCACTGGTTTTAAGGCGATCTACTGCGATTCGGTGATCGAGTTCGCAAATGGGTTCGAGCCAGCGTTTAAGCGCGCCTCACAGACATCCCAGTTTGAATTTGTGAGCCTCCTGACTCGAATGCGAGGGCTAGAAGATCCCGGCTGGGATCCGTACGAAAGTACAAAGGCTACCCTCACATACGTCCGCGAAGCATTGGCGTCGACAAAGACGTTCGCTGCTGAAAGAACGCTTCAGCTATGGGTTTATGGTCACATCGTCGAAGCGTCTGAGCCCTACGAGATTTTGATGAACATCACGCGTATCATTCGGGGAGAGCGCTTTCACGGATATTGCTTTCCTCCCCGACCAAAACGCGGTCCCCAAAGCCCAGGCGAGAAGATTCGTCAGATCGAACAAGCTGCAGCCGATGCCGGCGTTTCCGAGCTAGTTCTGCCGCTAAAGCAAATTTGGGATCGAGAGCTGAGGAACGCGATCTTTCATTCAGATTATTCGCTTCACGGTGGTGAAGTGCGACTTCGGAATCCGTATCGTGCTTATCCGCACGAAACAATAATGGAACTGCTCAATAGAGCTCTGGCATTTCATGACGTCCTTTCGGCTCTCGATAAAGCATTTCGAGCGCACTTCGAGGCTCCCATATTGATTCCTGTTCACGCGGAGTTCGCAAAGTGGCCAGACGAAAAGGCCTGGGTAATGGTTCGCGAAGGAACTGGCGCGATTGGACTTCACGATGCGTTAAGTCCGGAAGAGCGCCGTCAGGGGAAAATTCCGTGGCACTTTGGCCGCTTCCTAAAAAGCGAAATTGACACTCTCTTTGCTGATCCGACGGCCATTTTATTTCCGCCTGAAAAAGAACCCGGACGGCCGGCCGGACTCGCGTCTTAAGCAAGGCGTGGACGGGGTCGTGCGGGGAACCGGTGTCCGTCCTAAGGAACGCAACATTTTCAACCATTCGGTTGAGATGCGTCTGGATTTTCACGCGCAGGTGTTCTCCAATAACCCGGCGACCATGAAAACGGCAAAGCTAGCGGGAGTTGTGTTAGCACTCGGTTTGGCAACAAGCGCTTGCCGCAAGCATGACGATGCCGCGCAGCGGGGTCCGTTGCAGCCGTGTCGACTCCCCGGCATCGAGGAAGAACTGATGTGCGGGAAGCTGACGGTGCCGGAGAACCGGCAGACGCGTGTTGGGCGTACGATTGATTTGAACGTCGTTGTCCTGCCTGCGCTGGATGGGAAGACGACGGATGCGCCGTTGTTTGATCTGGCGGGTGGCCCGGGCGCTTCTTCCATCGCGGGTGCGTCCTTTTATGCGCAGGAAGGCAGGGAGTTTCGCCGCGGACGCGATGTCGTTTTGTTGGATCAACGCGGCACCGGCGAATCAAATCCGCTCGCGGCGGCTCCGCGGTTGAAGAGTCCGCAGGATTTTCTGACGGAGATGTATCCGACTGCGTATGTGGAGACGCTGCGAAGCGCGCTGGAAAAGAAAGCGGACCTGACGCAATACACCACCTCGATCGCGATGGACGATCTCGACGACGTGCGAGCCTGGCTCGGATATGAGCGCATCAACCTGTTCGGGCTTTCCTATGGGACGCGCGCGGCCCTCGTTTACATGCGCCAGCATCCGGAGCGGGTGCGTAGCGCGGTCCTAATGGGCGTGGCGCCGACCAACCTGAAGATGCCGTTGCATCACGCGCGGGCGGCGAATCGGGCGATGGATCTGTTGCTGGACGATTGTGCCGGGGACGCCAAATGCAGGGAGGCCTTTCCCGAAATCCGGCGCGAGTCGGAAGCAGTGGTGGCGCGTCTGGAGACGGAGCCGGCGCGCGTCTCTTATGCCATGCCCGATGGAAGCGGTAGCGTCACGGTGGAGATCCGCGCTGATATCTTCGCGGAGAAACTTCGGAGTCGGATGTATTCACCAGGAGGCGCGCGGCAGCTCCCGCTCGTGATCCATCACGCTGCGCAGGGGAACTTTGAGCCGTTTCTTCAGCTGGCGATTCCGAAAGACCGAGCGAGACCCGATTTTATCGCCGACGGGATGTATCTCTCTGTCACGTGCGCGGAAGACACACCGTTCATCGACCAAGCGGAGGCAGCGCGGGCGAATGCAGGAAATCCATTCGGTAGCTACCGCGTGCTACAGCAAAGTCGCGCCTGCAGCATGTGGCCGCGAGGAACGCTGCCGGCCGGCTATCAGGATGCCGTGAACTCCGACATCCCGGCGCTACTCATTTCGGGCAACATGGATCCGGTGACTCCGCCGGAATTCGCGGAAGAGGTGGGCCGGCATCTATCGAACAGCCGGCACGTCGTTATTCCACAGCATGCGCATGTGCCGGACGGCCTGATCAACGCCGAGTGTCTGGACAAGCTGATGCTGCAGTTCTATGCGACGGCGGACGCGAAGAATCTGGACACTGCTTGCCTCGCAGAAGTGCGAGCGCCGCCATTCGCAACCGAGCTCGAGGAACTCGGCGCGCAGCGTTAGGGGTGGAGGCATGAACCGGGAAACTGCGTCCCGGCCATCCCGTCATGGCCAACGTGATTGAAGTCGTCGCCAAAGAGGCGCTGAATCTTCCGCTCCATCAGCGGCTCGCGCTAGCCGGATTCTCCTCGCGAGCGCCGAAGCAGCGCCTGATCCGGAAGCGGCTTGGAATGAAATCCGCGAGCGTATTCAAGCAATCTCAACCCGCCAACTCCGGTTTCCGAAACCACCGGGCCAAAGGCACGTCGGTCGAGGAATGCGCGATCATCGAGGCGGCGATGACGATCGCGATGAGATGGAACATCTCGTTCGCCTGGGCGACGCCGGATTCCAGGATGAGAAGGCCGTAGACGACCGAGGCAAACCCCT
>JBDSNB010000270.1:0-4934 GCA_039915555.1 Chthoniobacterales bacterium
TCACGTCCGGCGAAGACCGCGTCTTCCAAATCCCCACCGCCTTCTCGGCCGGCTTCATGCAGGACCCACCGCAAAGCGAGCGCCGCATCTTCGGCCCCTCCGCGCTCGCCTTCGGCCATCCCGGTGCTGGCGGCAGCCACGCCTTCGCCGACCCGGACAACGGCATCGCCTTCGCCTATGTCATGAACCAAATGGAGCAATCGCTTCTGCCGAACGATAAATCGCTCCGCCTTATCGAAGCCCTTTACGAAATCGCCGGCCCTGCCGCATGAAAGCACACACCGTTTCCTTCATCGTCGCCACCCGCGGCAAAGGCACCACCGAAATCACCGCCGAGGTCGCGCGCATCGTGGCCGCTTCCAAGATCCGCACCGGCACCGCCACCATCTTCCTCCAGCACACCAGCGCCAGCCTGATCATTTTCGAAAACGCCGACCGCTCCGCGCGCGTCGATCTCGAGGCGTACTTCGAGCGCCTCGTCCCGGAAGACGCGGACTACTTCACCCACACTTCGGAAGGCCTCGACGATTCCACTTCGCACATCCGGATGGTCCTCACTCGGTCCAGCGAGGTCATCCCGATCATCGACGGCCATCTCGCCTTGGGCACCTGGCAGGGTATCTTCCTTTTCGAACATCGCCGCGCTCCCCATCAGCGCCGTCTCGTGGTAAATGTGATCGGTGAATAGCCGACTCGTCCTCGCCTGCCGAGCCGTAGCCTGGCGAAGGCTGGTCCTCGTCCTCGTCGTCGTCCTCCTCGTCCTCGGAAAAGCGAACGCCGCCCCTAACGAGCAACAGGAAATCCAGGCGCTCTACCGGCGTGGTCTGGCAGGCGACAAGAATGCGGTCGAGCAGTGCATCGAAAAACTCGAAGGCGTTCTCAAAGTTCAAATCGACAATCATTACGCCCGCGTCTATCTCGGCAGCGCATTCACCCTGCGCAGTCGCGACATGAGCTTCGGCCCCAAGAAACTTTCCACGCTCAAACGCGGGGTCGCGCTGATGAACGAAGCCGTCACCGCCGCTCCCGACGATCCGAAAGTGCGCCTCGCCCGCGCGCTCACCACCTCCGCTTTGCCGGCCATCCTCGGCTATCGCGCCGAGAGCCGAAAAGACTTCGCCCTCCTCGCACAAGCAGCCGATGCGCACCCAGAAAATTTCGACGAAGGCGAGCAGCAGCTCGTTTATTACCACGCCGGTCTGATCGCCAAGACCCAGGGCGACGCGACTCGCGCCGCAGCCCTTTGGAAAAAAGCGCTCGCACATCCCGCTGATCCCGACCTGGCAGCAAAAGTGCGCGCCGCGCTTAAGGAGTGACGGCTTCCCAGCCGTCAAGTTTCAGAAACGCGACGCCTCGGAAGGCGTCGCTCCTTGGCTAAAACTCGACACGCCTTCTCCCTCAGTTTACATCGCAAGATGCGAGACGATCTCGAGCGGGTTCTTTTCAGCGAGCAAACCATCATGGCCCGGCTCGATGAGCTCGCGGCACAGATCGTCAACGATTACCACGATCGCGAACTGACCGTCATCGCGGTCCTAAACGGCAGCCTAATTTTCATGGCCGATCTCCTGCGCCGCCTGCCTTTGCCGCTGAAATTAGATTGCCTGAGCGTGGCCAGCTATCACGGTGGCACCAAATCCACCGGCGAAGTCGTCTTCCGCCAGGTCGCGCTGCCTGATGTGGAAGGCCGCCACATCCTTATCCTCGACGACATCCTCGACAGCGGCCTGACCCTTAACGCCATCCGCCGCAAACTCGAAACCGCGAACCCGCTCAGCGTCCGCATCTGCGTCCTGCTCGAAAAACAAATCGAACGCGCCGCGCCGATCGAAGCCGACTACATCGGCTTCAAAATCGGGAACGAATTCGTGGTCGGCTACGGACTCGACTACATGGAGCGCTACCGCAATCTCCCCTGCGTCGGCGTCCTGCGAAAAGACCTGATCGCGTCATGAAGGTGCGGGTCCAATTTTTCTCCCATCTCAAGGAACTCGCCGCCGCGTCCGAATTGGAACTGGAGATGCCACCAGACGCCAGCACCGGCGATTTACTCGAGGAACTCTACCAGCGCACCCCCGCGCTGCGCGCCTGGGACCAGAGCATCCTCATCGGCGCCGGCGTCGAATTCGTCCGTCGCGATCACGTCCTCCAGCCTAACGAGGAGATCGCGATCATGCCGCCCGTCCAGGGTGGCTGAAAAATCAAGGAGTGACGCCTTCCAAGGCGTCGCGTTTCAATCATGGCGTCGGGCATTTAGGAAAACGCTTCTCCCTGCTTCAATCCCGGAAATTTTGAAACCCCGTCGCCACCCCGAAATCCTTCCCCTTCACAAACGCGATCACTTCCTGCAGATCGTCCCGCTTCTTCCCCGTCACGCGAATCTGCCGCTCCTGCAGCGTGCTCTGCACTTTGAAGTTCTCCGCCTTGATCGCCTTGATGATTTCCTTCGCCTTTTCGCCTTCCAGGCCTTGCTGAATCTTCAACTCCTGCCGCGCGTGCCCCATCGATGAAATAGCCGGGTCTTCCTGCTTGATGTTGCGTAAATCCACACTGCGCTTCGAAAGCTTGTTAATCACAATCTCGCGCAGGCCGTGCAAGCGATTCGCGTCCTCCGCCATGAGCACGATCATCGCCTTCTCCAGTTCGATTTTCGCCGTGCTCCCCTTGAAATCGAAACGCGTCGCGAGTTCCTTGCGCGCCTGATTGATCGCGTTGTCGAGTTCCTGATTATCCACTTCGGAAACGATATCGAACGAAGGCATGGCGGGAGATTTCTGGTCGCTGATGTTGGATTTCTGAATTAAGGGAGCCGCTTCGTTTATCCTGTGAATCCCCGCCGTCGCCAAGCGCCATTTTTAGCGCGCCTTCCGAAAATCGTCCTCCTCGTCGCCCTCGTCTTCGCTCCCGCCTGCAAACCCCGTCTCACGCCCGAACAACGCGCCCTCCGCACGGAAGCCCGCCAGGCCCTGCAAGCGCAATCCTACGCGCGCGCTGCCGAACTCGGCCGCCAAGTCGTCGATTTTCTCCCAAGAGAAAACGACGCCTGGGAGGATCTCGTGGAGGCGCAACTCGGCGCGGGCGATCTCTCCGCCGCGGCACAATCACTCGGTGCATGGAAGGCCGCGATCCCGCAAGATTCGGCGCGAAGATGGGAATCGACCGGCGATCTCGCGTTGGCCGAGGTAGATTCTGCGCGCGCACTCGCCTCCTGGAACAAAGCGCTCGATCGCCGCCCGCACCGTGTCCTGCAAAAACTCGCGCAACTGCACCACGTGGAGAAGCGTTGGTCGCAGGAAGAGGAAACGCTCACCCGTTTACTCGCGCTCGACGACGCCGCCGCTAACCGCGTCCGCCGCGCGCTCGTTCGACGACGCCTGCATCGCTGGCCGGAGGCGTTGGAAGACTTGCGCCGGGCGCGGGAGTTGGAGCCGCAAGCCGAGGAGGTTCAAAAAGCCACCGCCCTTTTCGAACGCGTTGGCAAATTCCTCAGCGCAATTCAAGATCTCACCGCGCGCCTCGCGATCACGCCGGGCGATGATCAACTGCTGACCGATCGCGCGCTTCTCTTCCTCCGCAGCGGAGATCCCGAAATGGCGCTGGCCGACAGCGAGGCTGCGGGCAAGCTCGCCACCTGGGCGATGCGGCCGCGACTCTTCGGCGGACTCGCCTTGATCGAACTCGGCCGTGCCGGCGAAGCCGAAGCCGCAGGCATCAAAGGCCAGACCCATCTCGATGCGCTCACGCCGGAATTTCTCGAAACCATCAGCCGCCTCGACGCCGAGATGTCCGTGGAGCGCAACAACCCCGAACTCTACGTCACGCGCGCCTGGCAATTGAACGATATCAGCCAGCCCGCACTCGCCTTGCAGGACGCCGAAGCCGCCGTCCGCTTCGACGCCAACTCCGCCGGAGCGCACGCCGAGATGTCCTACGCCCTGGCCAAGCTCGGCCGCCGCGACGAAGCATTCGAGCACATCAAAAAAGCCACCGAACTGGATGCGAATTTTTCCACCGCCTGGCAATACCGCGGGGAACTGGAAATGGCGCGCGACGATTGCGACGCCGCGGTCGAATCCCTCAGCCGCGCCCTCGCGATCAACCAAACCCCGATCGCCCTGCAAAAACGCGAAGAGTGTTACATCAAACTTGGCCAGTTCGAAAAAGCCCAGGCCGATCGTCGCGCGCTCGAAGCGCTTCGTTAGCCGGCCCGCGGCTCAATAAGCGCGCTGCAGTCTGATATGGCCTGACGCCCGCAGTTTGAACTCGACCGCGCTTCCATTCCCGAACTGCTCGTCGAGCCGCGGTGCGCTGCTTTTTTTCGGAGAAAAATCATTCAGGACTTTCCCCTGCGTGGAAACCGCGTCGATCTGCAACGCCGCCCCCACAGGCGGCAGCGCCACGCGCAGTTCGCCCTGCGCCACCTCCGCCACGAGCGAGAACGTCCCCGGTTCCCACCAATCAAACCGCACCTTCATCCGTCCCTGCCCCAAACCCGCCTGCACCGCGCTGAAACAATCGTTCAACGAGAGAATACCCTTACCCAATCGCGCTTCGATCCGCGGCCCGCGCATGCCCTCGATCAACATCTCCCCGTTCGCCAATTCCACTTGGGCAAGCGTGCAATTTTGCGGCACCAAAATCACGTAATCAACCGTCCCCGAGCGATCCGCGAAAAGCGAAGCGGGCGGCGCTGGCGGAAGAATTGTTTCAATCAGGGCCGCGTTCCCGTCGATCGTCACCGCCACCTTGATCGCCTCCAGACGTTCCTTCGAAAACGCGCGCCGCGTCGCAATAATTTCCAGTCGCTCACCTTCCGACCCGAAGACAAGAATACGCCCATCCGTATTCCGAATCGAAACGCTCGCATCCGCGCTCAGATCGTAGCCCTGTCGGATCACGTCCTCGAGGATCGCGCCCCGCGCCACGCTCCCGAG
>JBDSNB010000038.1:0-3421 GCA_039915555.1 Chthoniobacterales bacterium
CCGCTGTGCTCATCGCCCCGCCAGGTGTCCACCGCGAAACAACGGGTGCCGGTTTTGTTTTCCTCCACTGATTGGCAGAAGGCGAAATAGCTCTCGCCGCGATCGGTTCCGAGCTCCACCAGCAACCGCGGTTTCAGTGTCGCCACGAGATCGTAAGCGAAATGGATGTTATCCGTCCAAGCGCCCAGACCGAACAAGCGCGGTGTGAAATTGGCCGACGGACGACCGAGCATATTTTCCCGCGGTTCCGTCATGCGCGCATGATAGGCTGGCCCGAGGATACAAGCCAACATGTCCGACAAGCCGCGAATCATTCTGCCGGAATCCAAGCTCGCTCACGAGTTGCTCGATGGGCTGGAAGGAATCGAAATCGGGCCGGCGGCGCACAATCCGTTTGGGTTAAAAACGCGGACCGTCGGTCTCTCCGCGGAGAAGGATGCGCGCGATTACGAATACTACGAAGAGATGCAGCGCGCGATGTGCGGCGCAGTCGCGCCGATCGATCTTGCGGCCGATGCCGAATGTCTGCCGCTCGCGGAAAGCAGTGTGGATTTTGTGCTGCACTCGCATGTTTGGGAACATCTGCCGAACCCGTTGCGCGCGCTCGATGAATGGGTGCGGGTGGTGAAGCCGGATGGTTTCGTTTTTGCGATCGTGCCGAAACGCGATGCCGATCCGCTCGATCGTCCGCGACCGTTGACGCCCTTCGTCGAATGGGAGGAGCACTACGTGAAACGGAGCACCTATGAAGATCGGATCGCGGAGATGAAGGGACCGGCGCGCAGTCATTACACCGTTTTTTCGCCGGAGTTGCTGCTTGCGATCGAGTCGTGGTTTAACCGCGCGCATTCCGACACGCGACTCGACCAGGCGGCTTTTCAGGAAACAGACGACAAGGTGGGGAACGGCCACACGATCGTTTGGCGCGTGCGCAAGAGCGCTACACGGTTTTCGTGAGCTCGCGCAGCAGTGCGGCTTCGATCTGTCGCGCGGAGTGCTGCCAATCCATTTGGCGCGCGCGTTCATACGCGGAGTCGACCAAGCGCTCGCGCAAGGCGGCATCTTCCAGCAAGCGTGCGATCCCGTCGGCGATCGCGCTCGGGGTGGGCTCGACCAGCCATGCATCGTGATTATGCGTCGCGATGCCTTCGAGGCGTTCGCTCGCGATTTCCACGACCGCACATCGACACGCCATCATTTCCAGTGGGACGAACGAGGGATTGCTGAGCGAAATCACCAGCCCAACATCGCTGCTGGAAAAAAGCGTCGCCAATTCGTCCGCACTCACGAGTCCGCGATCGATGAACGGAAACAGGGGCGGCGGTTGCGGATCGGCGGTTCCGTAGAAGACGACCTCGGTTTCCGGCAGTCGCGCTTGTACAAGCCGGAGCGCTTCGATTCCCATCTCGTAACCGCGGCGTGGAGTCGCGGGCCGGGCGTAGAAGCAGACGCGCTTTCCTCCCGAGCGCGCGTCGGAGCGCGAGCGATAGATTTTCGGATCGACCGCGAAGTCGAAGTAATCCGCGTTCGCGCCGTAGCGTTCGCGCAACAATTTCGTCAGCCAGCGTCCGAGCGTGATGCAATGAAAGCCGGCGCGGTAGGTATTCTCGGCGCGTTCGGTATGGTGCGCGTCGCCCGGGTAAAACGAGGGCTCGAAATCCTGCACGAGATAGAAACGCCGTCCGCCGTTTGGCAAGGCGAGGACGTTCTCCGCCGTCGGCCAAAAGGTGGCGAAGGTGCCGTCGGCATCGCGCACGGTGCCGGTCCACTTTTCGTATTGCGCGGAGGTGGGCCCGAAATGTTTCCCGATATATGCGCGGATTTGCTCCGTGCTGTAGTCGTTCATCAAATTATACGGCACGACGTAAACGCGGCAGTCGTGTCCGAATTCCGCGAGCAATCGAGTGATGCGAAAAAGTCCGACATCGCCGCCGGCGCCGGGAAAAGGTTCGGGGACGAGCCAGTTGAGTTTCATGCCAGCAACCTTGGCAGCAATTCCGCGAGGTCGGCGGTGCGCGCATCGGGACTGTAGCGCTGCAAAACATTCTTGCGGGCGCGCGCACCGATCTCGGAACGGCGCGCGGGTTCTTCGACTAGGCAGGTCAGCGCAGCACCCCATTCATCTTCGTCGCCCGCCAGCAATCCGTTTTCGCGATCTGTGATCACATCTTCGTATGGCTCGGTTCTCGAAGCGATTGTCGGAAGGCCGAGCGCGGCCGCTTCGACAAATTTGATTTCGCTCTTCGCCTGGCAGAAAGCGTTTTCCAATTCAAGCGGCGCGAGAGCGATGTCGAATTGGCGCGCGCTCTCGAACCAACCCGGCCAATCGGTGAGCGGAAAACGGCGGACGCACTCGCCGAAGGCGTCGAACTCAGCGGGGATGGCCAGCGGGCCGACGACCCACAACTCCGTGTTGGGAAATCGATCGAGGATCAAGCGGAGCGCACCGGCCGCTTGCTGAAAGTCGGCATCGTGGGTCGGCGTGCCGCTGCCGTAGCCGATCACGACGCGGTCGCTTTGCGATCTCGGCTGCGCGTGAAGTCGATTCGCGAGCGCGAGCATCTCGCATCCGAGTGCGTTGCGATGCACGAAAGCGGGCTTGCGGTGTTGCGTGGCTAATTCGGCAAGAAAAGGCGTGGCCACGGTGACGGCGTCGCATGCTTCGAGGGTTTGCAGGTAACGGCGCACGCCCGCGAGATGTTGTTCTTGTTCCGCGGCGCTCAGTCGGTCAATGCCGCGCTGAGTGTGCACCAGGTCGGGCTCGAAGATCAGGTCGTCAACATCAAAGATGAGCCGCACGCCGGTCTGCCGCGCCTCTTCGATCACGCGCGCCAAGTGGGGCGACATCGGAAGTCGGTAAAGAAAAATCGCGTCGTAGCCGACCGCCCGCGCCGAGTCGATCCGCGTGTCATCGAACCATTCTGCGATTTCCGCTTCGTGGCCCAAGGCGCGCAACTGTTCCGCGAGATGCGCGCAGCGGTAGAGATGCGTGGTCGCGATCGAGCAACCGCTGGCGATGAAGAATCTCATTTCGTTAGACGGGCTTCTGGATCAAGCCGGCGCCGCAGAAATCCTGGTAGATCATGCCCGGCGCGTCTTGTGCGCGGACGTTGTGATTCATGGAAAACGTTTCTGCTTCCGGATGCGCCTGCCGCCACTCACTCAAGGCGCGACGCACGCCACCCTGGTTGGTCGCATCGAAGCTGGCGGCAAACTCACTCGAGTCGTGCAGGACGATGAAACCGCCGGGCGCGAGTGCCGGATACCAGAGGTCGAGTTCGGCGAGCGTGCTCGCATACTCGTGCGAGCTGTCGATGAAAATTAGCTCCGGTGCGCCGCCCAAATAATCGCGCGCGATGGTGGGCGAGGACGGATCGAGCGAGCTGCGACACTCTACCTGAACGAGCGTTTCAAGCTGAGC
>JBDSNB010000091.1:0-9403 GCA_039915555.1 Chthoniobacterales bacterium
CACGCGTTCCCGCGTCCACTACCAGGAGGCGCGCGGCTTCTGCGGCGACCGCCACCGGCGTCCAGAAAATCGAAGAAAGATTTCGGATCGCGGGTGGATAAATGCGGTCAAATTTCTCGTCTTCCACGGAAAGCTTTTCGGGATCGTGGAGCCGTTCGCGGAATCGGGAAGGCCGCGCGCTGTCCATCACATCTGCAAAATGCAATTCGCGCGCGGAAGCGACAAGGTATAAACATCGTGATGAGCGAAACCTACGTCCCCATGATCAGTTCCGGCACCGCCGGCCCTCTCGGAGTGCTGCACCTCCCGCGTCTCTGGCAAAAACTTTCGCTCGAAGCGCAGGGCAAAATCGCGCCCGGGTATCCCGGAATGGGTCGCGGCTACGATGCGATGACCTGCGCCGCGCTCGGCCTCGATGAGACCGCGGTGCAAGATTACGTAAAGCAGAACAAGCCGACTTACACGCAATTCGAAGCGTGGGTGAAAGAGAACGCGAAGACGCTCACGCCGGAAGCGATCGAAAAGCACAACGCGGACGTGACCGGCTACATCCACGACGAGGAAACGCGGAAGGAAATCCTGAGTTGCTGCAATCTGCCCGATGATGATGCCGCCGCGAAGGACGCGGTGAATTTGAACAATCTGGACGATTGGAACGCGTTCCACGCTGCCGTTCTGAAATAGTCCGCGAGTCTAACGACCCGTCCACTGGCTGTCCTGGCGCCGTCTGCGCAGACGGCGCCAGACGCCCGCGTGGTAGACAAGATAGTAGCCGAGCACGACGGCGCCGACCGCCATGGAATTGGCGCCGCCGGCGGCTGCGAGCCACGAGGTTTCCGGACCGTGCGTTCCCCACGCGTGCCAGGCGCGCCAGACTCCGTAGATCAAGCGCAGCGCGACCGCAAAGGTGATGAAGAGGATGAGCCAGCGATTGGGCGTGTAATGCAGCGTGCCCGGTGTTTCCTCCCAGCGCGTCACGAACAAGCCGAGAAGCCCGAGCAATCCTCCGGCGCCAAGTCCGAGCAACGAATACGGAAACGCGCGCGGATCCCAAAAGTTGGTGAACGCGGCGACCCAGATGAACACCACGCAGGAGAACGCGAGCGCCGCGAGATTGAGCGCCGCCTTCCAGCGCCGTCCGCGCCGACGCGCGGTGCCCACGCGGTAACGCTGCAGGATTGAAAACGGCAGCGCCACCGCTACGAGGAGCGGGAGGAGCAACAGCAACAAGAGAGGGAGCAACGGCACGCGGCGAACATATCAGAATGGACGCGAGCGCCAGGGAGAGACGGAGACGAGCGGAGTTGCTTCGGCCGGGGTGAGGGGGCTACGCTGCGCGCAACGCCACGATGTCCTCTCCCGCGCCAGCCGACTCTGCGAATCCCCCCCCCGCGCAGACGTTGGCGCAACGATACTTCGTTTCGCCCGAAGTCTTCGCGGAAGAACAGACGCGCATTTTTGGTGCAGCCTGGGTTTACGTAGGGCACGCCAATCAGCTCGGGCGGGCCGGCGATTATTTTATTGTCGACGTGGCGGGGGAGAGTTTGATCATTACGCGCGATCAAAAAGAAAGGTTGCGCGCATTCTACAATGTCTGCCGGCATCGCGGGACGCGGCTGTGCGAAGACGCTGGCGGTCACGTAGCCGCAATTCAATGCCCGTATCACGCCTGGACCTATGCGCTTGATGGACGTTTGCTGGGCGCACCGCACATGGAGGAATCGCCTGGTTTCGCGAAGCGCGATTACTCGTTATCCGCGGTGCACCTCGCGACGTGGGAAGGATTCATTTTTGTGAATCTGGCCCTCGCGCCTACGCCGCTCGCGGAGGTTTTCGGGCCATTAACTGGCAAATTCGCACATTGGAATTTGCCGCAGCTCCGCTCTGCGAAACGGATCGAGTACGACGTGCGCGCGAATTGGAAGCTGATCTTCGAGAATTACTCGGAGTGCTACCACTGCCCGGGCGTGCACCCGATGCTCTCGAAAGTTTCACCGTCCGACTCGGCGGAGAACGATCTGTGCGCGGGACCGTTTCTCGGCGGGTTCATGCGGATCACAAAGGGCGCCAGCCTCACGATGAGCGGCCAGGCTTGCGCGCTGCCGGTGGGCGACATTAAGGCTGAAGACCATGCGCGCGTTTTCTATTATTCCATATTCCCGAATTTGCTCCTCAGTCTGCATCCCGACTACGTGATGGTGCACCGAATCTGGCCGCAAGCGCCGGATCGAACGCGCATTCTGTGTGATTGGTTTTTCCACGCGGACGCGTTTGGTCGGCCAGATTTCCATCCGGAAGACGCGATCGAATTTTGGGACGTGACCAACAAGCAGGACTGGCACGTTTGCGAACTCAGCCAACAGGGCATCGCCTCGCGCGCTTATACGCCGGGCCCATACTCTGCGCGTGAAAGCATCCCCGCGGCTTGGGATCGCGAATTTCTGCGCTGGCTCGATTAAGATCCGCCAGTGGTGCGGCCGGCCAGGCTGGCTACGATCGCGAATAACTCAGCCGGCTCCACCGCATAGATCTCATTCGTTCTCGCGAGTTTGGCACACGGTGGCGAGTTCTTCCTGTTTCATGGCAGTGGCGCGCGCTGCGCAAATTCTGGTTTCACCGCCCGTGGCTCGGGATTCGCGCGTCCGCGCAAATTCGGCATAGGCAGGATCGCCTCGCCTGAGTAATATCCGCGCCGACCTCCGTGGGCGGAGCGTTTTTTTTTCCGCCTGCCCGCAGTTGCACAAATGCCCCCAAATATTCTTAGCCCGGAATTAAACCAGCAGTTCGAGTCGCTCCGCGTCCTGCTCCAGCGCGCCTTGTGGCTGGTGGAAAAGTGCGCGGATGTCGAGGGCATCCAGATCCTTCGCACGCGGCTCATGAACCAGCAATCCGCCGCCCTCCTCGTCATCGTCGGCGAAGTCAAAGCCGGCAAGAGCAGCTTCCTGAATGCGCTCATGGGCGAAGAAGTTTGTCCCGTCGCGCCCGAGCCCTGCACCGTGCAAATCCAGGAACTCGTTTACGGCGCCGAGCGCAGCGTCGCGCAGCTCGGGAATTCCTGGGAGCGCGTCTATCTCCCGAAAGATGTGCTCCGCGAAGTCACCCTCGTCGACACGCCCGGCACCAACTCCATCACGCTCAATCACCAGACCATTACGGAAAATTACATCCCGCAGAGCGACCTCGTCGTCTTCGTCGCTTCCGCCACGAATCCGCACACCGCCACTGCCTGGGAGTTGCTTACCTTGATCCGCAAAGAGTGGCACCGAAAGATGGTCTTCGTCCTCCAGCAGGCCGACCGCGCCACCGCACACGAGCTCGCCACCAATCTCGACCACGTCAAGCGATACGCCCGCGAGCGCCTCGTCCAGAATCCCACCGTCTTCATCCTCTCCGCCAAGCGCGAACTCGAAGGCGCGCCCGACAGCGGCTACGCGGAGTTCCGAAACTTCCTCCGCTACGGCATAGAGTGCGGCGAAGTCTGGCGCACCAAGGTGGAAGGCTCCTACCAGACCATCCGCACCGTCATGACGAAGCTCCTCACGCACCTGCGCGACGAGCAGGCCGCCATCGCCGAAGAGCGCGCCTTCTACCAGGGCCTCCTCGAGAAAGTCGAAGCCCGCCAGGAGCGCGCCAACTCCCTCAAGAGCTCCATCGTCGGCCAGCTCTCCAGCACCTACGACCGCATCGCGCGCGACTCCGAAGACGAGTTCGCCGAAAGCCTCAGCTTTGGCGAGATCTTTCGCCGCGCCATTCCCTTCACCGGCGAAAAGGAGAACGAAACCTGGCTGCACGAATTAAAATCCCGCTTCCAGGAATCCACCCGCGGCGAGATCGCGCGCGAAGCGCCTCGCGTCTCGCAGATCCTCCTCGCCGAAATGCACGCCCTTACCGACGAGCTCCGCCTGCACATCATTCGCCGCCAGGCCCGCATCCGCCAGAGCGTTATCCTTCCGCAGACCGCCAGCCGCCTCGAGATGCTCGAGCAATTAAAAACCAAGCTCGCCAGCCTCAAAGTCGCCGAGATCCACGAGATCGTGCACAACACCCTGGGCGAAGCCGCCGATATCCGAAAGTTCACCGTCGCCGGCGCAGGGCTCGGGATTGTCGGCGTCATGCTCGTCGTGCTGTCCGCGAATCGCTGGATCGATGTCATCGGCTGGTTCTTCGCCGCCCTCGGCGTCACCCTCCTAGTCATGGGCTTGTTCTGGCGCCGCGCCGGACTCGTGCGCGAGTTCCGCCAAAAACTCGGCGCGTCGCGCAAAGAATTCCGCCACCGTCTCGAGTCCCACATTTCGCAAATCTTCGACGGCCTCTTCTACGAAGTGCACAAAGCTTTAACCGAATCCATCTTCCATCTCGGCGTCCAGGAATCCTTCATCACTCCGCACCTGCAGGAGACTTTCCAGGTTGGCGAAGCCGCTTCCGAGATGATCCTGCGCGTCCAGCGCACTCCAGCCCGCGCACCCAACCCCGTCGGCTAGAGCCCGAGAAACTCGCTCGCCGCGCCCGCGAGCAACTGCGCCTTCTCCTCCGCCGAAAAACGATCGCTCGCCTCGATCATCCCCCCGGGGTGCGCCTCCCCCAGCGGAAAAGGATAATCCGATCCCAGCGCCACGCGCCGCGCGCCGAACAGATGCAGTAACATCTGGAGCGCGCTCGCATCGTGCACCAGCGAGTCCACATAAAACCGCGCCGGCGTCACCGCGCCCTGCGCATCTTTGTGCGCCAGATAGCTGCGCGGATTCGTCTTATTATCCACCGCCAAAAGATCCGGCCGCACATGGAACGCATGCTCGATTCGCCCGATCGTAAACGGGAACGCGCCCCCGCCATGCGCAAACGCCACCCGCAATTTCGGAAACCGATCGAACACCCCGCTCAAGAGCATGTAACAAATCGCGAGCGACGTTTCCGCCGGCATCCCCACCAGCCACGGCAGCCAATATTTCGGCATCCGCTTCTTCCCCAGCATATCCCACGGATGCACAAAAATTCCCGCCCCCAGCCGCTCCGCCGTCTGCCACACCACATCGAGCGCCGCGTCATCCAGATTCCGGCACTCCGGCCCCTGGCAATACTCATTCGCATCCACATGCGTCCCGATCTGCGCCCCGCGCAATCCCAGCTCCCGCACGCAGCGTTCCAATTCCTGTGCCGCTAAATCCGGATCCTGTAACGGAATCGTCGCCAGTCCCGCGAAGCGCGTCGGATGCGCCCGCACCACCTCCGCGATGTGATCGTTCAAGCGCCGCGAAAGATCCAGCGCATCCGCCGGCTTCGCCCAATAACTAAACATCACCGGCACCGTCGAGAGCACCTGCATCGACACGCCCGTCTGATCGCATTCCTCGATTCGTCGCGCCGGATCCCAAGTGTTGTCGCCGATCTCGCGAAAGAACCGCTCCCCGATCATCATCCGCGCGCAGCACGGCCGGTGATGCTCCAGCCTAACGAACCCGCCATAGCCGTATTTCTTATCCAGATCCGGCCACTCCCGCGGGAGGATGTGCGTATGCAGATCGATCTTCATCGCGGGTAGTAATGCTCTACCCGCCGCCGCCGCAGCGGACAAGCGCCATTCGCTTTTAGGAGCCGCCGATTGCGCGGAAGTCATTCAAGGACGGGCGCTCTGCAGGTCGCCCCGTTTCAAGCAGCGAAGCGAAGAACGAAAGACAGATTGGAACCGCAGATTGCGAGAGGTCGAATCTACGGGCACGGTTTCGCATACGTCGAGGCTGATTTCTGGGCTAGTCCCAGCGCAAGCCAGCGCATTGCGACACGCGGTCGCCTCTTTTTCATCTCGCCTAGCAGCACCTTGCGCGGCAGAATGACGGGACCCCCATATACACCCCAGAATTTCCGCAAGCGCGCGCTGCGCTATGGCTCCAGTCCCAACAGGATCGTTTCGGTTTTGACCGGGCGGTTATGCAAACATCAACCAGAACTTCGGCCTGGCTCTTTTTGATCACCTTCGCGCTGGTGTTCTATGGGACGGGCGCGGCCTTTGTGGAGAGCTTCGTCAACTATCCGACCTGGCCGCTGATCGGTCCGAACGAGTTCCGTGCTTATCACCGCGCCTTAAGCCCGCTCATTATCGGCTACATGGTCATCCCGCTGGCGGTCGCGACCATCCTGACGATTTTTCTCGTCTGGTTTCGACCGGTCGCTATTTCGCGGTGGATGGTCTGGCTGGCGCTCGGGTTGCAACTGATCGTTTGGGTATCCACCTTCACCATTCAATTGCCGATTCAAGGGCAGTTAAGCGCGGACGGCTTGTCGCTGCTCTTGATTGAGCGCCTGCGCGTGACGAATTTTTGGTTTCGCCGGGTGCCTTATCTCGGCAATGCATTTCTCTTTCTGTGGATGATGTCCATGCTGCTGCGGCCAAACGGCGCGCGCAGTGCCGAGGTTTAATGGAGATGGAGCAAACCGCGGACCCGTCGTGCGATTCAGTTTTAACATGGTCACTTCCACACTTCCATTCCGAGCGAGGCGCGCGGCTCGGCGGCGGGCGCGGAGCTTGTTCTCGTTAGACCTCCTGCGCGCAGCCTATCTCGTTCTGCGATGACGCGGTGGCTATCCTTGTGACCCGCTCTGTGCGCCACAGCCCGGAACGAGTCGAGAATCTTACTTTCCGCGGGACCGATGTGATCGTGAAACGGGATGGCAAATGGCAGTGGGTTTCGGTGCGTTCCACACGGTTGCCGGAGGAAGCGGTCCGAAATGAGCCGCACCCTGTAAAATTCCTGCGCGCGCACGGAAAGAGGCGATACTCCGGCCCATGGCCAAACCTCCGGCGAAACTCGCGCGACGTTACCGCATCGACGACCCGAAAAAATTCCGGCTCAAGCAGATCGATCCGGGCGATACCGGCAGGTACCGCTCTGAGGAAGATGCGGAGCAAATTCTCGGGGAGGGGACGAAGGCGCTCTGCGAGCAGCAGGAGAAGCTTTACGCGCAGTCGGAGTGGTCGCTCCTGCTCGTTTTCCAGGCGATGGATGGGGCGGGGAAGGATGGCACGATCAAGCATGTCCTCTCGGGGGTAAACCCACAGGGCTGCGAGGTGAGCTGTTTCCGTGCACCGAGCGAGAAGGAGCTGAAGCATGATTTTCTTTGGCGGGCCTCCCATGGCCTGCCCGAGCGCGGCCGGATCGGCATCTTTAACCGGAGCTACTACGAAGAAGTGCTCGTGGTGCGGGTGCATCCCGATTATCTGGAAAACCAGGGGTTGCCGCCGAAGTTGGTCACGAAGAAAATCTGGGCGGAGCGCTATGAGAGCATCAACGACTTCGAGAGCCACCTTGCGCGCAACGGCACGGTGGTCCTGAAATTCCTCCTCCATCTCTCGCCGGAAGAACAGCGCCGCCGCATCCTGGAGAGGCTCGATGATCCGGAGAAGAGCTGGAAGTTTGAGTCGGCCGACATCGAGGAGCGGAAACTCTGGGGGCGCTACATGCACGCCTTCGAGGAGATGGTGCGGGAGACTTCCACCAAGGTGGCGCCCTGGCACGTCATTCCCGCGGATAATAAGTGGTTCACCCGCCTTGCGGTGAGCGCCGTGATCATCGAGAAACTCCGTTCCCTGCGTCTGCATCGCCCGCCGGTCGACGCCGAGAAGAAGCGGGAAATGAAAAAAGCCCGCGCGGCTTTGGGAAGGAAGAAGTAGGAAGGAAGAAGGATGAAGTGGAGAAGGAAGGTCGGGCTCTGACCTGTCCCTTCTGCCTTCGCTAGAGCGTGTCATGCACTTTGGCGTGTTCCAGAGAGGGGTCTGCGAGGTAGGGGCGCCGCGCTACGGCGACCGAAACGCGTGGCCTGCGCTGGAACGTCAGTGCGTCCACGGCGGCCTCGTCTCTCGGACAGCGCAGCGCGCTGTCCCTACCGCGCCCTCGCTTCGCGCGAGATCGCAAGTGCATGACACCTTCTAGGGTCGCTTCGAGCGTTTTATGATCGTGACGAAGATCGCGGTGAGTTCATCGCATTCCTCGCGCAGTGGGGCGAGCTTGCCCGCTGTGACGATGCCGGAATCCACCAGGAGCTCGAGCCAGTAGGCGGTCTCGTCCAATTCGCGGAGTGAATCTCCGCACTTCGCGATGAACTCGCCTTACTTCGCGCTCGATGCGCTTCGCGGTAATTTGCCCCGACGGATGGGCCAGAACGGAGCACCTGCTTGCCAAGGACTTGGGCCGCCGTTTTCTTTGGGAGACTGCCGAACATTCGAATGATCCGCAGCGCGAAGCTCTTGGTGCGATCTCTAAGATCGTTCCCCTCCTTCATCCTTCTGCCTTCCTACTTCTCACTTGGCCCAAAGGGCCGCACCGGCTCTGGCTTCGGGACTTTGTGGCCGCAGCTTTTGCACGTGCGCCGCGCATCGTCGTTCCAGAAATCGAGCATGGCTTGGCTGAAGGCGGTGACGATGTCGGCGCAATCGAAGTCGATGTCTTCCACGAGCGCTTCGCACTGCTCGCAGTAGAAGATGACGTGCTCGTGCTCGCCGGGTGGGCGGCGCCGTTCCACGACGAGGCCGAGGGTGTCGGGCGGGCGGACGGGGGCGTGTGGGACGTTCGCGGGGATGAAGAAGGTTTCCCCTTCGCGCACGAGGTGGTCGACGATGTGGTCGCCTTCGCGGATGCGGATTTTGATGTCGCCTTTGAGTTGGAGAAAGAATTCTTCGGAATCGACCAGATGGAAATCGTTCCGCGCGTTTGGGCCTTTAATGATCATGACGAAGAAGTCGCGGCCGTCGTAGAGATATCGGTTGCTGACGGGCGGCTTGAATTTGTCGCGGTTCGCTTCGATCCAGGCGTCAAGATTGATCGGTAATTGCACAGAGGAAGCGACGCCGGATTCCGAGGGTGAGGTGGGCGGGTCGACGAGATTGGCCATGCCACGAGGCTATTTCCCGGCGCGGCGGGCGTCAACCGCGTGGCTTGGTAGGCGCCGCTCTGTCGGAGCATTCCGGCCCGTGCACACGGCGACGCAGCGCATTGCAACCAAGGCTCGAAGTTTAATATGACGTCCTGTAGAGTCAGCCCATGGATGCAACTGCCGAGGAATGGGCGCGCCTCGCGCATGATCGTGCGGAGATCGCGGACACGCTGCATCGGTTCGCGTTTGGGCTCGACCATGGCGATGCCGACTCGATGGCCTCGGCGCTGACGGAGGATTGCGTTTTCGATTTCTCGCCCGCGGCGAAAAAGCTGGGAATCGATTTCGGAGCGGTGACCGGACGCGAGACGGTGGTCTCGGCGGTGATCGTGCTCATCGGTCCGCTCGATACGAGCCACACCGCGAGCAATCTCCAGATCGAGGTGAGCGGCGATACGGCGACGCTTCATTGCTACGTGATGGCACAACATTTCATGCCGGGGCAGGGGCCGCGCCAAGGGAGCGAGAACGCGCTCCT
>JBDSNB010000026.1:0-7209 GCA_039915555.1 Chthoniobacterales bacterium
GCGGCGGCGCCCCGATTAAGAAAACCTCCTCCATCGGCCGGCTCATCCAGGATACGGTCAGCTTCTCGCTCCGCGGCACGCATAGCCGCAGCGAGTTCACGATGGGCGATGATCTCTGGCCCGCGGAGATCGATTCCGGGCAGATCAGCCAGGTGGTGGGCAACCTCGTCGTCAATGCCGACCAGGCCATGCCGCACGGCGGCACCTTGCGGGTCAGTTGCGAAAATTTCATTCACACCGCCGACTCCGAGACTTCCGTTCCCGACCTCCAACCGGGCGAATACATCCGGATCAAAATTCGCGACGAAGGCGTTGGCATTCCGGAGGATTACCTCAAGCGCATTTTCGATCCCTACTTCACCACCAAAGCGAAGGGCAACGGGCTCGGCCTCGCGACCACTTACTCGATCATCAAGAATCACAACGGCCTCATCACAGTCGCATCCGAGATTCACGTCGGGTCCACTTTCACGCTTTATCTGCCAGCCTCCCGACACGAGGAAGTCGTGGTCGAAGCGCCCGTCACGGTCGAGCCGGTCGTGACCGGAACCGGGCGCATCCTCATCGTCGATGACGAAGAAGCCATCCGCGATCTCGTCGCCTTCACGCTCAATCGGCTCGGCTATGAAACCAGCGGGACCGAGACCGCGATGGAAGGCGTCAATCTTTACCGGGAGAAATTGGAAGCCGGCGAGCGTTTCGACCTCGTCATTCTCGACCTCACCCTGCCCGGCGGCATGGGCGGCAAGGAAGCGCTCAAACAATTGATCGAGATCGATCCTACCGTGAACGCGATCGTCTCAAGCGGCTACGCCATGGATTCCACCATGAGCCGCTACCAGGATTTCGGTTTCCGCGGCGTCATCGCCAAACCGTACGAAGCCTCCGAGCTGGGCCGCACCGTGCACCAGGTCATCCAGGCGGGTAAGGTCAGCTTCGAGCCTTCCTACGATGGCGGACGGTTGGCCTCGCGGGTGGCGTAGGCCACGACGGCGCCGTCCTCCGGGATCCGATGCTACGAATCGGAGGAACGGAGCCGCGGCAGCAGTTGCTCCAGGATCGCCGCGACTGACTCCTCCACACTTTGCTTATCGGTGTGCACGGTGATTTCGGCATCCTCCGGTGCCTCGTAGGGGGCATCAATTCCAGTGAACTCCCGGATCTTTCCGGCGCGCGCTTTTTTGTAGAGGTCCTTCGGATCGCGCTTCTCGCACACTTGCAACGGCGCATCGACGAAGACTTCGATGAAGTCGGCTTTTGATTCGAGCGCGATCTCGCGCGCGCGGCTCCGGTCCGCTCGATAAGGCGAAATAAAGGCGGTGATCGCCACCGCGCCGCTGTCCGCGAGCAACTTCGCGACCTCGCTCACGCGTCGGATATTTTCTTCGCGGTCTTCCGGCGAGAAACCGAGATTGGAATTGAGGCCGTGCCGGATGTTATCGCCATCGAGCACGTATGTGTGCATGCCCCGCGCGAAGAGTTCGCCCTCGAGTGCCTGCGCAATGGTCGATTTCCCCGCGCCGGAAAGTCCGGTCAACCAGACGACCGCGCCGCGGTGGCCGTTTTGCAGCGCGCGTTTCTGCGCGGTGATCTTGCCTTCACTCCAGAAGATATTCTTGCTCTTCACCTCCAGGCGGCTGGTGTACACGCCGCCAAAAACGATTCCGCCTCCAGAAATTTTCTCGTCCAGAACCACGACGAAACGGCCGAGCGTCGGCACGTGCTCGTGATTATCGAAAACCAGCGGAGCGCGTGATTGCAGGGTGACGCGGCCCACTTGATTGCGCGCCACTTCCGCGAGGTCGGCCGTGGTCACGGTCAGGGTCGAGGAATCCATCACCTCCTCGATGCCGACGACCTGACACTTCACCTCCTGCGTGCCGAGACGGACGGTGCATTGCGAGTCTTTGCGTAAAGGCTGTTCCGCGAGCCAAAAAATGTCCGCGCGAAAACGGTTCGCTTGGATCGGCGTCTCATGCAGATGCGAGGCAACATATCCGCGCTCGACAAAAATTTGCTCGTGCAACGTGATTCCGACCGAATCGCCTGCGATCGCTTCCGTCCGAGCGGGCGCACTCCACGTTTCCATACTTGCTACGGTGGACGTCTTGTTAGCCGGCGAGAAGACCAACTCATCCCCTACCCGCAAGGTGCCGCTCTCGATTCGCCCCGCGATGATGCGGCGCTCGTCGAACCGATAAATATCCTGCACGCAAAGGCGGAGCGGTTGCTCGACCGGCGGAGTTGCGGCTTCGAGTTGATCGAAGGCCTCGAGCAAAGTCGGCCCGCCATACCAGTCCAACTTTTCCCCGACGCGCGCCGCGACGTTCGCTCCTCCGCGCGCCGAGGCCGGCACAAAAGAGCGCGCCTCCAGCCCGAGCGAGAGAAGGAACTGGCGATACTCGCGTTCGATCTCGTTGAAAGCCTCCTCGGCATAGTCGACGAGATCCATCTTGTTTACGACCACGACGATTTGTTGAATGCCGAGCAGGCTGAGCAAGTAAGCGTGCCGGCGGCTCTGTTCGCGCACGCCTTCATTCGCCGCCACGACGAGGATCGCCGCGTCGGCGTTCGCCGCGCCTGTGATCATGTTCTTGAGAAACTCCTTATGTCCCGGCGCATCGATGATGACGTATTGCCGCCGCGCGGTCCGAAACGGAATCTGCGTGGTGTCGATCGTGATGTTCTGCTCCTGCTCTTCCAACAACGCGTCGAGCAGGAATGCGTATTCAAATTCCATCCCCTCCGCCGCGCACGCCTGGCGAATCGCGTCGAGCTTTCCCTCCGGAAGCGAATCGGTGTCGTGCAAAATGCGGCCCACGAGCGTGGACTTCCCGTGGTCCACGTGTCCCACGAACACCACCTTCAAACGCGGAACTTGGAGTGCGGAACTCGGAAGTGGGGAGGTCATTTCTTCACACGGTTCTCGCGGGCGGTTTTGATCGATGTGACCAGAATAGCGACAAGCTCATTTGCCTCCTGGCAGAGTTCTGCCGCCCGGGACTCCTTTACGACGCCAAGAGCGATCAGCAGTTCGATCCAATAAATTGATTCATCGCACTCCTCTTCGCAGATGCCGAGCTTGGCCACGAACTCGGGCCGCGAGCGAGCCCGTTTTGCCGCGCGATAATTCGCGCCTACCGAAGTGCCCGCGCGCAGCAATTGCCGACCGATCACTTGTGCCGTTGCGCTCCGTGGAAGCGCCTCCACCAACCGCACTACGCGCACCCCGAACTCAAACGTCAGCTGTTTCAGTTCCGTATTCCGCGTTCCGCATTCCGCGTTCACACGCTTCAATTCCGCGTTCCGCGTTCCGAGTTCACATGAACCCTTTCGCGCGGAGTTTTTGCATCGCGTTTCGCTCGTGATGATCTTGCGCGCGACCGGCCCGCTCGCTGGTTTTCGTCGCGTCGAGTTCAGCGATGATCTCTTCGATCGTGGCCGCATGGCTCTCGACCGGTTTCGTGATCGGCATGCAGCCTAACGATCGGTAACGCTGCCCGTCACGTGCGAAATACATTTGCGGAATCGGAATCTGCTCGCGCTGGATGTAGCGCCAGATGTCGGCCTCCGTCCAATCAAGCAGCGGTTGCACCCGGACGTGCTCGCCCGGACCGCCCGCGCTCGCGAACTGGCCCCAGAATTCCGGCGGCTGATCTTTGTATGACCATTCGGACTGGGCATTGCGGGGCGAGAAGTAGCGCTCCTTCGCCCGCGTCGCGTCTTCGTCGCGCCGGATGCCGGTAATGAGCGCGTCGAATTTGTGTTCCGCCAGCACTTGCTGCAAAGCCACGCTCTTCAGCTCGTGCGTCACTGTCACGGGATCGTGTGTCTCGTAGCCGACACCGCGCGTCCGCGCTTCTTCGTTGATCTTCACGATCAGATTCAACTTGTAATGGGCCGTCGCCCACTCGCGGAACTCGAGCATCTCCGGGAACTCGTAGGTCGTGTCGATGTGGAGAACGGGAAACGGAATTTTGCCGAAGAACGATTTGAGCGAGAGCCAGATGAGGACGTTCGAGTCCTTCCCCATCGACCACGGCATGGCGACGTTCTTAAAAGTGCGGAACGCTTCGCGGAAAATGTAGATGCTCTGGCTCTCGAGTTGGTCGAGATGAGTGCGCGCGTGCTCGGTCATCGGTCGAGTACGACCATCATCAGCCCGCGCCGAACACGCAAGCTGGAAGCTTGCGCGAGATGCGGCAGACTTTAAGGTTCGCCATGCCGGAAATCCGCCCCGCTGCCTACGATTCGAAGATCGAGGGCAACGTCATCATCACGCGCGTCGACGCGGCCATGAACTGGATGCGGAAAAATTCGCTCTGGCCGATGCCGATGGGTCTGGCCTGCTGTGCGATTGAATTAATGGCGACCGGCGCATCGCGTTTCGACATTTCGCGTTTTGGCGCGGAAGTGATGCGTTTCTCGCCGCGGCAATGCGACGTCATGATCGTGGCCGGCACGGTGACTTACAAAATGGCGCTCGCGGTGAAGCGCATTTACGAGCAAATGCCCGAGCCGAAATGGGTCATCGCCATGGGCGCGTGCGCCTCGACCGGCGGGATGTATCGCTCGTACGCGGTCTTGCAAGGGATCGATCAACTGCTGCCGGTGGACGTTTATGTTTCCGGTTGTCCGCCGCGCCCGGAAGCGCTCCTGGAAGGCTTGATGAAGTTGCAAACCAAGATCACGGGCGAGCACGCACTCCTCGATCAAAAACGCGAGCTCTTCAAAGAGCGCGAAGAAGTGCTGGCATGACCGGACCTGAACTGCTCCGCTCACTCGGCCGTCTTTTCGGCGACAAGATTCTCGAAAAGTCCACCTTCCGCGGCGAGACCACGTTTTTGATCGCGCGCGAGCATTTGCGGGAAGTCGCGAAGTTCAGTCGCGACGAATTGCCGTTCGATTATCTGCTCGATATTTCGAGCGTCGATCATTTCGGAGAAGACCCGCGGTTTGAGATCGTTTACGAGCTTTACTCGATGACGATGGCGATCCATCTACGCCTGAAATTGCGCGTCTCAGAAGACGATCCCACGGTCGATACGGTCTCCGACATCTGGCCCACCGCGAACTGGCACGAGCGCGAGATCTTCGACATGATGGGCCTGCGGTTTAACAACCACCCCGACCTCCGCCGCATTCTGATGTGGGACGGCTATCCGTATTTTCCGCTGCGCAAAGACTTCCCGCTCGAGGGATTGCCGAGCGATATGCCGGATGTGGCCTTCACCGCGGCGGCGCCTCTGGAAGGCGGACCGTTCGTCACGCTCCCGAGCACGGCCACGACCAAAGATCGCGAACCCCGTGCGCGCGGTCCCCTCCACGAAGGCGAGCCGCCGGTCCCGCGGTAAACGCCCCCGACGAAGAATCGAGTCGGTGCGCGAGATTTCCGATGCCCGCGCAACGCGAACTTCGGAGTGTTTAGGTGCGGCAGAAAATTTAGGGCGGTAAAATCGTGCCGGACGCGGCTTTGACCGCGGCGACGTCGGTCGCGTTGATGGTCCCGTTGGCAACCACGTCGGTGCGAAAACTCGCCGCGTTTACCGGCTGGCCGGAGTTCAATTTCGTTTGGGCGATATCGGTCGCGCTGACGGCTCCGTTGCCATTGGCGTCGCCGGCGAGGATGCCCATGGAAACAGGGACGTCTCCGGTGCTGGTGCCATTATTCACGTTATGCAGCGTGACGGTGAGTCGTTGCACATTGGTTACGCCGCTGAGATCGACCGTAATCGTGGGTGTGCCGTTTCCTGTGACGCTGTTCACCGTCCCTATGCCAGAAGTCACGGATGCGCTCCCGACCGTGACGTTGCTGGCGAAGTTCACAATCACTTGAAAAGCAGGCCCGGTGCGGCATTCGATTCCCACATTGCCGGTGAGTGGAAGAGGGATGTCGAAGTTGCCCGCTGCGCCGTGATTTTTTCGCGAGGCGGCGCTTGTCGGAGTTGGTATGCCGCCGGGCAGGACGCTCCGGAGGAACGCGAGCGGGGTCGAGAACGGGGGGTTGCCGGCATATTCGTTGCCGTTGCCATCCTGAATGCTGGCGAGGAAGTACAGAACCATGTCGTCGGTCAGATAGACGTTGTCGGCGGACCACGGATTGGTCGCGGAGTTTGCGCGACCGATGACGGCCGGAACGTTGATGTCAATGGGATCAAACTGCCGCGCGACGATCACGCCGTTGACCGCGATCACATACTGCTGTGTCGGATCGGGATTGTCAGTCTGGCCGGCGATGACCCAGGCGCCATTGTTGTTGCCGGTAAAGGCGGAGAAGTTCGCCCCGATCCAGTGCTCGCCGGAATTGCCGATCTCGTCCCCGGTCTTTGCGATGACGACGCCGTTGCGCACGGCCAAGGCGCCAGCGCCGAGTTGGGTCCCGCGGACGTACCAGTCACCGTTCGAGAGGATCGCGACATTGTTGAACGCGTCGGTGACCACGCTGGGGTCGCTGGGGATTGGCTGGCCCTGACGCAGAACGACCTCGCGGTTCACGATGACGACATTCTGCTCGGTGGGCCGGTCGATCTGGCCCCGGGCGATCCAGGAACCGGAGCCGCCCTGACCAAGGGGATCGGAATCGGGCGTGGTGAAGAACTGATCGCCGTTTAAGCCGGTGAGCCCGCCGATGCGTTCCGTGCCGACCCCGCCGAGGCCGGTCACGAAGTCGATGTTACGCTGCAGGAACTTCTGTAAGTTATAGGCGAGCACGGGACGCCACAGCGTGGACGTCAGGCCGGTGACGGTCTGGTCGTGCGTGCCAATGATGCCGTTGTTGAGCAGATGCGTGGAGTTGATCGAGTTGCCGACGAAGCCGGTCTGCGGCACCCCGGGCGGACCTTCCAGGCCGCTGTAGGCATCGCCCTGCTGGAAGGCGACGGAGATCACGCCGCCGATCGATTTCATCACCTTCTGGGCGTTGGCGGCGACTCCGCCCTGGGCGCGGAAACGGAACGCGAAGTCATCATTGTCGTTGTAATAGACGCCGCCCCCGGTGAACTCGAACAGCTCACCGCCGACCGCGCCGGGGAATGGAAATCCGCGTTGCAGCAGAACGGAGCCTGTCGGCCCAGCGCCCGTGAGGATGACGTCCTTGATGTCGGGGCTGATCTGCTGGGTGAAGCCGCGAATCGCCCACTTGCCCGTTCGGCTGGCCGAGAGCTGATTAAACTGACGAAACTCTGTATTCGTCGGGTTACCGCCGGGATC
>JBDSNB010000119.1:0-3800 GCA_039915555.1 Chthoniobacterales bacterium
AGCTGGACCGTGAGGTAAACATAAATGAGGCCGGTGAGCGCGAGGAAACCCGTCAGGATGACCCAGCGGACGAGCGACGCGGCGTTGACCGTGTTGTATTCTTTTCTGCGTTGCCGTTGCATTTAGTTCCTTTCAGCGACGCGCAGCTTCGCGCTGCGCGAGCGGGGATTGATTCGTTGTTCCTCGACGCCGGGCTCGACCGGTTTCGAGGTGATGGGGTTGAACAGGAAATCGGGATTCGGCCGCGGCTCGGGCCATTCGGGGCGATCGAGAAATTCGCGGCTGCGATCGCGGATGAAGTTTTTCACGATCCGATCGTCGAGGGAGTGGAAGGAAATGACTGCGATGCGCGCGCCGCTTTCCAGCCGGGCGGTGAGGGCAAGCAAACCGTCCGCGAGCGCTCCCAGCTCGTCGTTCACTTCCATCCGCAGCGCCTGGAAAACCTGCGTGGCCGGATGCCGGCGTCCGTGGCGCGGGACGATTTTTTCGATCGCCTTCGCGAGTTGCGCAGTTTCGCGGAAGGACTCGGTTTTGCGTTGTTTAACGAGCTGGCTGGCGATGCGCCGCGCAGCCGGTTCCTCGCCCAGATCGCGGAACAACTGCGTCAGTTCTTCTTCGCCGTAGCCGTTCACGATTTCGGCGGCGGTCAGTTCGCGGCGCGGATCCATCCGCATGTCGAGCGGGCCGTTGCGCATAATGCTGAACCCGCGGTCGGCGTTCTCCAATTGCCGCGAGGAAACACCGAGATCGAGCAGCGCGCCGCCGATTTTCCCGATACCCAGTTCGTCGAGCACCTGTCCGGCGTGCCGGAAATTTGCCTGCCGCAAAGTCACGCGGCCGCCGAACGAAGCGAGCCGTTCGCCGGCAAAGGCGATCGCATCCGGGTCCTGGTCGAGCCCAAGAATATCCGCGCCGGTTTGCAAAATCGCTTCGCAATGTCCGCCGCCGCCACAAGTGCCATCAACGACGAGCGCAGCGGGACGCGGCGCGAGCAGCTCGACCACTTCCGTGGCGAGGATGGGACGGTGATAAGTAAGATCCTCCATTTCCTGCGCCTCCTCTTCATTCATCCACGGACCAGTCGCGAACCTGACCGGACGTTCGAATAGCAACGCGTTCATCATGGGCGGCGCATTCTCTAGAGTCCGATCACATTGGCGACATGTTGGTAAGTGGCGTTTTCGTCGTCGCTCGCGCGCTTCCACTTTTGTAAATTCCAGACCTCGAAACGTCCGCGCCCGCCCACGAGTGCGACCTCGCCCTTTAAGCCGAGGTCGCGGCACATCTCTTCCGGAAGGACGAGCCGGCCCTGCTTGTCGGCCGCGCCTTGTTGGGCACGCGCATGCAGATGACGAAGAAAGACGCGGCGCTCGCGGGCGTTGACGGCAGTGTTCGCATCCACCTCGTCGCTCATGCGCGCGAAGGCTTCGGGCGTCATAACGAGAAGGCATTGTTGCTGCGCTTCGGGCAGAAGGACGAACTCGTCCGCTTCGCTGCGGCGCCAGCGCGATGGGATGGTGAGACGGTTCTTATCATCGATGGAGTGACGAAACTCACCGGCGTAGAAAGTCTGGATTTGGGTTGAAGGGACCATGGGCGCCGGTGGGAGAATTATTCCATTTCACTCCACTATGCCCCACTTGTAACCACTTTGCGTACCAAGGGTCAACGAAATAAAGCGGTCAGCGACGCGATTCTTTCCTCTCGCATTCGCGCCCATGCTTCGAGACGCCGCCGCCGGACTGACCAGGACCTCGAGCACGACGCGACCGCGGCTTCCTGGCTTGCTCCCTGCCTTAAAGGCGATTAAGGAATCAGCGGATGATAGATTACATCCAGAAGGGGGGCCTCCTCATGTGGCCGATCCTGGTTTGCAGCATCATCTCGATCGCTGTTTTCGCGGAGCGGCTCTTTTACTTTCATCGCGCGTCGATCCACGTGGGCGAATTCTTGCAGGGGCTCTCGAATCTGATCGCGCGCCGCAATTTCGCCGAAGCGCTGCACGAATCCGCCGGAACGCCGGGCCCGGTCGCGCGCGTCATCCACGCTGCGATCATCCGGCACGATTCTCCGCGCGCGGAGTTGCGCGAGATAGTACAGGAAGCGGGACAACTGGAGGTCCCAAAGCTGGAACGTTTCCTCGGAGTGCTTGCCATGATCGCGTTTCTGACTCCGCTCCTGGGGCTTCTCGGAACCGTCGCCGGGATGATCGACGCCTTCGGCACGATCGCGGCCAACGGCGGGTTCGCGACGGTCACCGAACTCTCGAACGGCGTTTACAAGAGCCTTCTCTCTACCGCGGCCGGTCTCGTCGTGGCCACGCCGGCCTTCGTTGCCTACAGCTATCTCTCGTCGCGCGTAAACACGATCATGCACGAAATGGAACGCGCCGGAATCGAGATCGTGCACCTCTTGAGCGATCGCGAACCGATGAGCGACATCATCACCTTCCAGCCGACCGCGGCGGCCGAGCCAGGGACGCGCGAACGGCGGATCGATCGTTAGGCCAGAGTTTCGTCGCCGCCATGAAACTTTCCCGGACGAAGGAATTCCACTTCGGCTGGCTGGGCGTGATCTCCATGATCGACGTCGTTTTCTTGCTCATCCTTCTCCTGCTGCTGAGCTCGAACTTCATTCTCCAGCCGGGAATCGCGGTCGCGCTGCCGGTCTCCCGTTTTACGCTCGGTCCGCAATTGAATCCTCAGATTATCAGCATCACCGGCGGCCCGGAACCGGCCGTCTATTTTCGCGATCAAAAAGTGACGCTGGCCGATCTCGGCCCGCTCCTCGAAGCGGCCAAAACCGAAGGCCGCCCCGTTATCATCAAAGCCGATCGCCTCACTCCCTATGAAGTGGTGGTCGCGGTGACGAACGCGGCGCTCGAGCACGGCATCACCTCCGTCTCGCTCGCGACCACGCCTCCGCGATGACGACCGCGGGAGCACCATCGACAGAATACGCCCCGCTCTTCGATTGGGGTCCGCCCCGGCGGCGACGGATTTCGTTTTTCACCTTTCTCGCCGGCTCGATCGTTCTCCACGCGCTCTGCTTTTATCTTTTCCAAATCGTCTATCCGCTCACCGTCGCTCTGCTGCCGCCGCCCGCGCGGATCAATCTCATCACCGGAGATTCCGAGCAGGGCCGGCTTTTGCTCCGTTGGGTCGAAGCCGAGGACCCCGCTCTCTCCTCCACGACGCAACGACCGCCCGCCGCAGAATCGACTCTCCTGCCCTCGCCATCGCACGTGCCCTCTTATCTGCATCGGCAGTCGGCCCTGAAACAGCTTCCCCGTTACAAACCCGATCTCAGCATCCCGAGCGCGCACCCGCCCGGCCCGGTCGCCCTCCCGCGCGCCGCGCCTCCGTCGCCCGCGGGAATCACCGCGAGCAAAGTGCAATTTGCGCGCCAGGCAGAGATGCTCGGCGCGCCTCACCTTCCGGACTTTCACTTCACCGCTTCCCGCCAGGACCCGCCGGCCTCCGCGCAATTCCGCGTCGCCATCAGCGCGCGCGGCGTGGTGCTCCATTGCTTTCTCGAAACTTCCTCGGGCGATCCCGCCCTGGATGAACAAGCGCGACGCGTCCTGCTCCTCTGCCGTTTCCCAGGAATGGAAAAGCGAGAATCGAAAATCGAAAACAACCTCCTCTGGACGACCGCGGCGTGGGAATGGGGTAACGACCTCGCTCCACCCGCCGCCACGTCTGCGGAATCCCCCGCGCCGTGATTCGCGTCAGCCTGGCCGCGCTGGTCACGATCTATCTGCTGGTTTTTCTTGCGGCAGTTTTTCTCCTCTGGATAGT
>JBDSNB010000009.1:0-2417 GCA_039915555.1 Chthoniobacterales bacterium
GCCGGCAACGGCGCGACCACATAAAAAATGATCGCCCACGATTGCAGCGCCAGTCCCATAAAGAAACCAAACATGGCGCCAGCGCCGACGGAACGACCGGCAAACCCCTTCGCCCAGACCACGACAAATGCGAGCGCGGCTAAGAATTGGGCAAACAGCATCCACCCGAAGCGCGACTGCATTTCCGGCTCCGTCCGCCAGAGTTCCGCCGTTGCCTTGTAGTCATCCGCCAGCCAAAGACCATGAATAAGAAAATCGCTGAAGAAGATGAAAGCGAATGCTGCGACAAGTGAGATGAGAAGACGGGGAATGTTCATCAGAAGTGAGGGTTAAGCCCTACGTCTAACAAATCCCGCTCGAACATCCGAGCCATATTTGCAGGAAAAAACGGCGCGAGGGCGCGCCGGCTCCCTTACGCGGTGAGCGCGGATTCTTTCAGCCGCTCCTGCAAGTCAGCGGTCTGGAGGGCATCCATCATCTCCTGCAAATCGCCTTCGATCACGCGATCGAGATTGTAGAGCGTGAGGCCGATGCGGTGATCGGTGATGCGATTCTGCGGGAAATTGTAGGTGCGGATTTTTTCTTCGCGACCGCCGGAGCCGATCTGATTTTTGCGATGCGCGGAATATTTCGCTTCTTCCTCGCGAATCTTGTCCTCGAGCAAGCGCGCGCGCATGATGCTGAGCGCTTTCTCTTTGTTCTTCTGCTGGCTGCGCCCGTCCTGGCAACGCACGATCCGGCCGGTGGGAATGTGCATCACCTGCACGGCGGAGTCGGTCGTGTTCACGCCTTGTCCGCCGGGTCCGCCCGCGCGGCAAACTTCGATGCGCAGATCTTCCGGCTTCAAGTCGAGATCGACATCCTCCGCCTCCGGAAGCACGGCGACGGTGGCGGTGGAGGTATGAATGCGGCCTTGGGCTTCCGTCGCGGGCACTCGTTGCACGCGGTGCACGCCGCTTTCGAAGCGCAGTTTCCGGAAAACGCTTTCGCCCGAGACTTTGAAGATCGCTTCGCGTAATCCCCCCAGCTCCGACGGACTCGCCTCGAGGTCTTCGATTTTCAAACCCGCCGTCTCCGCGTAGCGCACATACATCCGATAAAGATCGGACGCGAAAATGGCAGCCTCGCTGCCGCCTGTGCCGGCGCGAATTTCGATGATGGCATCGCGGTTCTCATTCTCGTCCGGCGGCAGAAGCGCGATCTGAATATCGCGCTCGAACTGATCGAGCCGTTTCTCCAGCGCGGGAATTTCCTCTTGCGCCATCTGCGCCATCTCGGCGTCGTCGGCGCCGGCCAGGTCACGGTTCTCGGCCAGTTGCCGGCGCGCGGTCTCGAGTTCGTCCCATAGCGCGAGCATCTGCTTCACGCCCGAGTGCTCGCGCATGATTTCCTGGGCCCGTTTCCGATTTTCAAAGAGCGCCGGATCAGCGATCTCGCGCTCGAGTTCCGCGAAGCGGTCGCGCTTCCGGTGGATCAGATGCTGAAAGTCCATCGTTCCTTCAGGGCAAAAGAAAGGCCCCGAAGAAAATCTCGGGGCCGCTCTTTTGCAGGGTAGCTACTTGGCGGCGCGGGTCGCCTTCGTGCTGCCGTAGCGGCGCGCGAATTTCTCGACGCGTCCCGCGGTGTCGACGAATTTTTGTTCGCCGGTGAAAAACGGATGGCAAGCGGCGCAAATGCCGATCTTAATATCCTGCTTGGTCGACCGGGTATGATAAACCGCACCGCAGGCGCAGGAAATTGCGGTCTGGTTATACTCAGGATGAATGTCCGCTTTCATGATCAGAAATGAGCGTGGAAGGTAGGCGCGCTCCGGAGGGCGCGCAAGTTGTGAAATCCACTGATCCATTACTCCACGCATGGGAGGCGACGCTCGCCCGCAAAAGCGGCACGCCCGCGATTTTCGACTCGCGCGGAAATGTGGCGCGCACCTTCGAGGAGATCGAAAGCGAAGCCGCCCTTCTCCAGGAAAAATTGCAGGATCGCGGACGCGGCGACGTGTTCGCGATCGACCTCGGGAACGATCCCGCGTGGCCCGCGACCTTGCTGGCGTGTCTGCGCCAGGGACTGGTCGCGCTGCCGCTCGATGAATCCACCACCGCGCACCACCGCCAGGAAATGGTGGCGTTCTGCCGCCACCGCGAATGGAGCGAGCAACCGCCCGTCCTGCTCAAGCTCACCTCCGGCACCACCGCCGCGCCGCGCGCCATTCGTTTCCGCAGCGCGCAGTTGCTCGCGGACTGCGAACAGATTTGCGACACGATGGGGATCACCGACCGCGATGTGAACTTTGGGGTCATCCCCGTTTCGCACTCTTACGGTTTCAGCAATCTCATCACGCCGCTCCTTGCGCGCGGCGTCGCTCTGGTGCTGAGCCGCGATCGCATGCCGCGCGCCGTGCTCGACGATCTGGCGCGCAC
>JBDSNB010000209.1:0-26471 GCA_039915555.1 Chthoniobacterales bacterium
GAGACGCTGCGCGATCCAACTCATGCTCACTGTCGTGTTCTCCCAGATGACTTTGGCAATTGCAACCTTTCCCGGATCGCTCCCTTTCGACTCCTGAACCGCGCGCAAGTCCAAGCCCGCCGCCGCCGAACCGAGGGCGCACAGTTGAAAGACGATGAACGCCGGGAGGATCCAAACCGACCGATCGGGAAAAAATCTGCGAATGAGCCCAAGAGATGGGGAAGGTATCGTCTCACGAGTCGGAGGTTGGTGGAAAGTCGCCAAGCAAGAAAACCGGCCCAAATTGATCATCCGAGTCGCCATTTTTTTCCAGCGGGCTGCTGGAGCGCTACTTCGCATTCAAGCCGGAACCAGGATGAATTCATTCCCCGCCGCCCTCAAAGGCGACCGCAAACCGCGCGGACCCATTCCGGAAATTCGTTGGACGCTACAGGTAGGGCGCCTATACCGTGTGCCTTCTTCAATGAGAGATTTACGAATGTCCAAATCGAGCCTTTTCCTTTGCCTGGTCCTGCTGTCGTCGCTTTCGATCGCCTCGGGACAGGTGCTGCGGTCCGCGCCGCTTCCGAGCGAAGCGTTGGAAAAAGCGGACGACGCGCCGCTCTTGCTCTGGCGAACCGGCGTCTCGCCGCGGATGGTTTCGGTGTTCGGTCCTTTCACGAGCTATCAGGTCAATGTGGATTCCAACGGGCTCAACATGACCGGCGATGCGGCGAACGAGCCGTCGATTTGCGTGGACCCGACGAACCCGGCAAAGATGGCGATCGGCTGGCGGCAGTTTAACAGTGTGGCGTCGAATTTCCGGCAGTCGGGTGTCGGTTATTCGAATAACGGCGGGGTGAACTGGACGTTTCCCGGCGTGCTGGAGAACAACGTTTTCCGCAGCGATCCGGTGCTCTACTCCGACGACACGGGCCGCTTTTTTTATCTCAGCCTGCTTCAGTCGTTCTTCGACGATATGTGGCGTTCGCTCGATGGCGGGATGTCGTGGCTGCGCCTCGGTTCCGCGACGGGCGGCGACAAGCAGTGGTTCACGATCGACAACACGAACAGCACGGGTCGCGGCTTCCAATATCAAGCGTGGAGCACGGGCGGAAATAATTATCAGGGTCGGCAATTCAGCCGCTCGACCGATGGCGGATTCACGTGGCTGGATCCGATTAACATTCCGAACTCACCTGCTTGGGGCACGCCCGATGTGGACTCGAACGGCACCCTCTTTATCGGCGGGGTGAACTTAAACACGCGCCAGCCTTGGTGCGTGCGCTCGAGCAACGCGAAGAACGGCGCGGTCACGCCGACATTTGACCAGAGCACGGCGGTGAATCTCGGCGGCGTGATCACGATCAGCGATCCAATCAATCCCGTGGGCTTGGTCGGGCAAATCTTCCTCGCGGCGGATCGTTCCGGCACAAGCACGAACAACAATATCTATATGCTCGCGAGCGTGCAGCCGACCGGTTTCACCACCGGCAGCGACGTCATGTTTGTGCGGAGCACGAATAGCGGGCAAACCTTCAGCGCGCCGCGCCGGATCAATGATGACGCGATCAATCATGCGAAGCATCATTGGATGGGCACGCTGGCGGTGGCGCCGAATGGACGGATCGACTCCGTCTGGCTCGACACGCGAAATGCGGCGAACAATACCGATTCGCGGCTCTTCTATTCCTACAGCCTGGACGGGGGCGATACCTGGTCGAGAAACCGAGCGGTGAGCAACGCTTTCAATCCCTTCGTGGGCTATCCGAACCAGAATAAAATGGGCGATTACCTGACGATGGTGTCGGATAACGGCGGCGGAAATGTCGCGTACTGCGCGACGTTCAATCAAGAGGAGGACGTCTACTTCGTGCGCGTGACGCCGACCGCGCCGGTGGCGCAAAGCGCGGCCTCACGCAAGGTGCACGGCGGCGCGGGCACGTTCGACATTCCCCTCCCCTTATCCGGCAACGTCGGGATCGAATGCCGGAGTGAGTCGACCGCGCAGATCATTGTGAATTTTGCGGCACCGGTCACGTTGAGCAGCGCAGCAGTCACCGCCGGTACCGGCAACGTGGCCAGTTTCACCGCGAGCGGATCGCAAGTGACGGTGAACCTGACCGGTCTCACCAATGCGCAAGTCGTGACCGTGAAATTGGGCCATGTGAACGATGGCATCGGCCTGGGGGACGTGAGTGTCTCGATGGCCCTTCTGGTCGGTGATGTGAGTGGCAACGGCGCCACCAACGCGAGCGATGTCGGCCAGACGAAACTAGTCGTCGGGCAAGCGGTGACGGGCTCAAACTTCCGCGCGGACGTGAATCTCAGCGGGACGCTCAGCGCCACGGACGTGTCGATCGTAAAAGCGAGCGTCGGCACCGCCGGGCAGTAGCTCCGCTACGTGCTCGCGCCCTCCACGGCGGTGCGGCACATTTCTTCCATGCCCAAGAACGCCGCGCCGCATCCACGCCGGCCGCGTTATCGCGGGAAGAACCCGCGCCGCTTCGAGGAGAAATACAAAGAGCACGATCCCGCACGCTACGCCGCGACCGTGGAGAAAGTGCTCGCCGCCGGCAAAACTCCCGCCGGCTCGCATCGCCCGATCATGGTCGCCGAGATGCTAGAGATCCTTTCGCCACAGCCGGGGGAGATCGCGGTCGATTGCACGCTGGGACACGGCGGGCACGCGCAAGCTTTGTTGGAACGATTGCTTCCCGGCGGCCACTTGTTAGGCCTGGATGTCGATCCGCTCGAGTTGCCTAAAACCGAAACGCGTCTCCGCGCGCTCGGCTTCGGTCCGGAAACCTTCACGGCGCGGCGCAGCAACTTCGCCGGCCTTCCGCAAGCGCTCGCGCAGGCCGGTCTCGGCGGCGCGGACCTCGCTCTCGCGGATCTGGGCGCTTCTTCGATGCAATTCGATGATCCGACGCGCGGGTTCTCTCTCAAACACGAAGGCCCGCTCGATATGCGGATGAACCCAAATCGCGGCCAGCCCGCCGCCGCCTTGCTCGCAAAAATGTCGCCCGCCACGCTGGAAGAATTGTTGCGCGACAATGCCGATGAGCCACACGCGAAGCAGCTCGCGGAAGTGCTGGCCGGGAAAACCATCACGAACACGCTCTCGCTCGCGCGAGTGGTGCGCACGGCCCTGGCGCGCGTGAAAGAAGAGGATCGCGAACTCTCGGTGCGACGCGTTTTCCAAGCGTTGCGCATCGCAGTCAACGATGAGTTTGCCGCGCTGGACGCTCTCCTGCGCGTGCTGCCCCTCTCCTTGAACGCGGGCGGGCGGGTGGCCATCCTCACCTTTCACTCGGGCGAGGATCGGCGGGTGAAGAAAGCTTTCCAGGCGGGTGCGCGGGAAGGTGTCTACGACACCATCGCGGACGAAGTCACGCGACCGAGCGCGGCCGAGCGGCACGCGAACCCGCGTTCAACTTCGGCCAAGCTGCGCTGGGCGCGCCGGAGCACATGATGAAACTGAAGCAGAACCAGGTATGGAAACGCGGTGAGGATTACCTGCGAATCGTGCATCTCGAGCGGCTCGAGGTTCGCTACAAATCCATCACCAACCTGCTCGCCGGCACGGGGGTGCATCATCACGTGAGCAAGAAAGAATTTTGCCGCCTAATCAAAGACGCGACCCTGCTCACGCCAGCCGAGGTGCGCGAAAGTTGGCTGAAGTAATCGGTCCGCGTCCAAAAGCGCGGTCACGGCCATTCGAGGATCGAACCGCCCGTCAGCTCGACGGGCTCTTCGCCTTTGCGGAAGAGACGCGCGCCGGACGCGCCTTTCAGTTCGAGGACACCCTGCTCCAGCCGGAGCATCGCGCCTTCACGCAAGCCGAGCACCGGCGTGTCGTTTTCTTCCAGAAATTGCAGGATGCGTTCTTCCCGTGTCTCACCCATGTGGGTGGAACCGGGCACCGGATCGAGATAATGCGGATTGATCTGAAAAGGAACGAGCCCCAGCGCGGCGAAGGAAGGCGGCTCCACGATCGGCATGTCGTTTGTGGTGCGAATGGTCGGCGCGGCGATGTTCGAGCCCGCGCTCGAACCCATGTAGGGCATACCGCTCTCCACCCGACCCCGGATTGCGCCTAACAAATCGAGATCGTGGAGGCGTTTGAGGAGACGAAAGGTATTCCCGCCGCCGACGAAGATCGCTTCCGCGCCGGCCACGCTCTCCTGCGCATCGCTCGCTTCGTGCAACGATTCCAATTCGAATCCCAGAACCGCGAAACGCTCGCGCGCTTTGGCCGTGTAGCCCGCATGATCATGCAAAGCGAAGGGAACAAAGAGCACGCGGCCGACGTCTCCCAAAAAATCACGCACCTCCGCCTCCGCGTATTCCAAATAGCCGCCGCCAAAAACAGTCGACGTGCTGAGAAGCAGGAGGCGGCGGGAGTCATTCATGTGTGCTCAATGCTCCCCATTCCGGAAGCGGCGCAAAGATAAAAAATCGATCGCATGCTGCGTCCCGCCTTCGAGCGCGAGCTGGGCCGCGATCTCGCCGATGACGGACGCGAACTTGAAGCCGTGCCCGGAAAAGCCGCCGCACAAAATCACGTTCTCGTGGCGCGGATCGCGATCGACCACGAAGTGTTCGTCCGGGCTCATGGTGTAGATGCAAACGCTCGCGTGCCGCAGCGTTTGCAGGACGCCGGGCATACATGTTTCCATCGCATGGATCAACGGTTCGACATCGCACGCCGTGTTCACCACCCGATCGAGTTCATCGACCTCGGTGAAGGTCCCGCCGCCGTGGAAAGCGCACTTAATCCCATCGCCGAAATCCGGAAAACCATAGAGCGGCGCGGGCAAACCACGACGATCGATGAGAAAGGCCGGGGAGCCCGGCGCGGTCCAGGCGCTCGTTCCCGGCGCGAACCAGGCCTGCACGTTGCGCTGGATGCGGATGGGGACGCCGAGCGCTTCCATCGTTCTCTTGAACCAAGGTCCGAGTGCTAAAACCAAGGTGCGCGCCGTGACGCGTTCTCCATCCGCGAGCAGAAGATCGACGCCGCCGTCAGTCGCCTCCCAGCTCTGCATCGCCAAGTCGAAACGCATTTCTGCGCCGTGCGACCGCGCGATTTTCAAGTGCGCGGTGATGGCGCCCTCCGGATCGAGCACGCCCGCATCCTCCTCCAGCAAAGCCACTTCCTCCGGCAGCATTCGGACTGCCGGATAACGCTGCCCTACTTCCTCCGGGCTGAATGATTGCAACGGCAAATCGTGTTCGGCGGAGGCGCGCCGGGTGCCGGTGATGATTTCGCTCCCGGCTTCGCCCACCGTCAGAACGCCGGTCTTCGTGAGAATGCGCGCACCGGCCGCGTGTTCGAGCTCCCGCCAGAGTTCATCCGCGCGGCACAAGAGCGGGACGTAGGCCTGATCTTCGAAATACGCCTTTCGAATCATTCGCGTTTTTCCGTGCGACGATCCGAGATCGTGCGCCGGCTGATATTGCTCGACGCCGATCGCGCTCGCGCCGCGCGCCGCGCAGTGCGCGAGAATCGCGCTCCCCATCCCACCCAATCCCATCACTGCGACATCGTACTTCATCGACGATCGCTGCCGCCTAATTAAACTCCGCGTCCCGTCTTCGGTTTACATCACTCACCGCGCCAAGCAGACGCCGCGAGGGTTTATCGTCAAGCGGAGGAAAACGTCAGCGTGCGAGATGGTCGGGCGGTCGCGGTTCGAAACAAAAGGGACGCGGCCGCCCCGCGCACTGAAGTACCGACTTGTGCGGACTTATTCTACAGAGCGTGGTCGCAACACGATGGATCGCATCCGGGCCGTCCTCCGCGAGATGAATGCGGAAGAGCACCGCCGGCTCACTGTTCGCCAGCACGACCTGGCGCGAGACGCGACCCGGAGCATCTATCTCCTCTGGTGTCTGGTGGCCACCAGCATGTTGGACGCGGGAGTCGTGCTCTTCCTGCTCTACCGGTTTTCAAAAATTCAGCCGCTCGCCCCAGATGTGCGCCTGGTCGCACACGATCGAATACGACGGCCAATGGATTTCCTTCGAAGAATATCTCCGTCGGCGGTTTAATATTGAAACGACCCACGGCATTTCGCCTACCCACTTCAAAAGGTTGGTGGAAGGTGGGCGCGCCTCGACGAAGCGAAACACGCAGCGGATTAAAGGTCACCGCGTCTTTGTAGGGCGCTTATGTCAAACGCCAGCGAATCCTCGACCTGGGTCAATTTTCCGCGCATGCTGCTTCCGCATGGACTACGTCATTCGCCCTCTTACTTCGGCGGACGAAGCCATCATCTGGGAAATGCTCTACCAGGCACTGCAAGGCCCTGGGGAGAGCACCCCGCCGCCACGCGAGATCGTGCGGCAACCGGAGTATGCGCGCTACGCGGAGAACTGGGGACGCGAGGGCGACCGCGGTTTCGTGGTGCACGACAAGAACGACCGCGGTCTCCTCGGCGCGGCCTGGTTCCGCGCGCCCGCGGGAGGCGCCACGCCGGAACTCGCGTTCGCGGTTCGCCCCGGCCATCGCAAACGCGGGATCGGCGCCGCCTTGCTCACGAAGTGGGTCCGCGCGAATCCCGAGCAGAATGAAATTTCATTGCGCGTCGGGCCCACGCATCCAGCGGTGCGTCTCTATGAGCGCTTTGGATTCAAAGTCGTCGCGGAACGGGCAACCTCCGTCACGATGCGCCGCGAAGGTTGATCTTGGCGCTGTGTGAATCCATCGTCGCGGGTCGTGACGTAACGCGTCTCGATGCCTGCAAAATCACGAAAGAAACCCTGGAAGAAAGACGCGCCAAAAAAGAGCAAACACACCAAGCTCACGCCCAAGAGCAAAGCGAAAGCGAAGGCGAGCGCGCAGAAGGCTGGGCGAAAATTTCCCAACCTGGTCGACAACATGAAGGCCGCCAAAAAGCAGCGCAGCCGCAAAAGTGACTAGCGGACAGCGCTCTCAGCAACCGTCGATGAGTCGCGAAGCACGCGGCAATTTCCCGCTCGCGAAACCGTACGGACAATTTCGGCAACCTTCGCGGCAGCACTCGCCCCGGCGCAGCAGGAAGTCCCGCGTCAGCGCGCCGCGCTCATCGAAATCCGCCGGCCCCGCCGAGATTTCACGCTGCCCTGCGCGGAGCGCCGCTCGCCTCGACGGCATGCAGTTATGCCGAAGGCTTCAACGTCTCGAGATGCGCCTCGTAGCTTTCGATTAAAGCCGCGACCTTGGTCTGAAAACCATCCTGCGCGCCATAGAGTTCCCCCACCGGATCGACGAACGCTTTCTGTTTCAGCTCATCTTCAATCGTTAGGGTCAACCCAGCCAGCGTTTCGATATTGGCGCGCGAGTGGAACTCCATCTCCTTCAACTTCGAAAGCACGGCCACGGATTGCTCCAACGCCGAAGGCCCTTCCTCTGCATTGGTCGCCGCAGGCGCAGCCTCTTCCGGTGGCTTGGCGCTCTCCGGCTTCTCCGTTTCTTTTTCTTTCTCCTGCTTGACCTTCTTATCGTGAGCAACGTTTCGTGGATCGGACATGCGTGAGCTTACACCCGATGGTGCGATCAAGCCCGCACGAGTTTTTGTTTTCACTTTTTTGGCGATGCTCGCTTTCGCCAGCAACTCGCTCCTCTGCCGGTTGGCGCTCAAGCACACCGCGATCGATGCGGCCAGCTTCACCCTCACCCGCCTCGCGGCCGGCGCACTCGTGCTGTGCCTCATCGTCCTCCTCCGCCATCGCTCCACCGCGCTTCTCGGGAGCTGGCCGTCCGCCGCCGCGCTCTTCATTTACGCGGCCGCCTTTTCGTTCGCCTATCTCACTCTCTCAGCCGGCACCGGCGCGCTCCTGCTCTTCGGCGCCGTCCAGGCCACGATGATCCTGTGGGGTATTCGCCAAGGCGAGCGACTGCACGCTCGACCACTGCTCGGCCTCGTTCTCGCGCTCGGCGGACTCGTCCTGCTGGTGTTTCCAGGTTTGTCCGCGCCGCCCCTCGTCGGTTCGCTTTTAATGCTCAGCGCAGGCATTGCTTGGGGCGCTTATTCGCTCCGCGGCAAAAGCGCCGGTGATCCGGCGCGCGCCACCGCCGGGAACTTTCTTCGCGCCGTCCCGTTCGCCATCGTCCTGAGTCTCGCGTCGCTGCCCTGGGCCAACTTCGATCGCGCTGGCCTCAGTTACGCCATCCTCTCCGGCGCGCTCGCTTCCGGCCTTGGCTACGTCATCTGGTACGCGGCTCTGCCCGGTTTGAAATCCGCCAGTGCCGCCACCGTCCAACTCAGCGTCCCGGTCCTCGCCGCGGCGGGCGGCATCCTTTTGTTAGGCGAAGCGATTACCTGGCGTTTCGTTTACGCCGCTCTCGCCATCCTCGGCGGCATCGCGCTCGTCGTTTTGGAACAGCGTCGCACCCGCTGACATCACCGCCCCCGACCGCGGCGCAAGGCCTCGATCTGTTCGGACGATATGCCGGCGGTCTGCAAAAGCGCGGGACCGTTTGTCGGATCGCGCCAGAGCACCGTGCGGCTGACGCGACGCAAAGCGCGTTGACGTTCCGCTTCATCGCTCATCGTGCCGATCCAACCCAACGCAGTCGATGGATCGCTCGCGGCAATGGAAACGGCAAAGCCGGCCACCGCCGAATCGCGCAACGGCCCCACCGCCAGACTGTGAATCCAATTCGCCGCCGCCGCCGGCTCGTCCCGACTCCAGTTCCGCATCACTTCCGCGACGGAACGCGAGCGCGCCTCCGCATTGTCGAGCGAGAGCGCCCATTGCGCGGCCGCGACCGGATCGCGGTCGGCCCACGCGTTGGCCACCTGGTTGATCGGCGAACGCCAGCCTTCACCCTGCGGGCCATGCGCGGCGTGCGCGGCGGCCGCCTCCGGATCGGCCTTCGTCCACTGCCGGTAGATGGCGTTTGCGAGCGGCTCTCGTCCGCGAAATTCTCCCAGCGTTTGCGCGAGTTGCAGCGCCGCCACCGGATCGCTGTCGGCTTTGAATTGCAACACGCCTCGCAGCGCCGCGTAGCGCAGATCGTTGCCGGGTATCTCCTGGGCACCGCGCAAAGCCCCCGCGAAATCCCCGGCCGCGCGCTCGCGAAAAACATCCACCGCGAGATAATCGTAACCGCGGTTGCCAGCTGCAAATTGCAACGCGCCCTCCGGATCGCTCATCACCCACTGTGCCGTGAGCAAACGCGTTGCGAGTTCGCGTTCGTTGCTGCTCGCGATCTGCCGGAGGCGCTTCAAGGCGTCGGCAAATTCCGACGGCTGCAAGCCGGCAATGTAGAGCTGGAGATCGCGCGAGCGCTGCGACGCCTCGCTCGTCGCGAGAATGGTCTCGAGCGATTTACGGGGCGCTGCAGTGTCGTTAGGCGCGGAGCGTGCTAGTTCAACCGCTGTCGAGGCGCGCACGTCGGACGATAAGGCCGACGCGGACGGGTCGACTTTCCGCTCGACGCTCTGCTCCGCTCCACGACGCTTATTCTCGCCGGGAGCGAGCAGAAGCCGATCAACGACCGCGCCCGCCAAAAACGCCAAAGTGATGAGCGCGATCTGCAATGGTGGAGACGGCATTTTCACCTCGGATGACCATGATGGCACGTGACCCGCGAGGCAATCATGACCTCGCCGACGACGCGCGCGCCCGGCGACTTTGTCGACGCCCGCCGGCGCTGCTACCGTCACGTCATGAACGCCAGCTCTTCCGCCCCCGACCTCACGCAACGCCCACCGCGCAGTCCGCGCGTCCGCCTGGGCGGCTACATCATGCTCGCCCGAATGCTTGATAAAGGCCGGGCCGAACTCGCCGGCTCCGCGGGCGAATACAAGTACAACAACCCACTGGATCATCATTGGTTCAACTTCACCGGCCTCACCGCCGAAGCGTTGAAGGCACAAATCGAGACCGGCCAAGGCGACGGCGAAATCCTGACGTGGATCGCCGAAAACGCACCGCACAAGCGCACGCCCTGGGAAATCCAGCAGTGGAGCGCGTTTCAAAACGAGCGCGGACCCGACAGCGATGTCGAGACGATGGAATTCTTCACCAAGCGCGTGGGCGACATCAGCAAAACGCGCGAGGACGTGAAGACCTGGTTCGATTATCTCGATCTCGACGATCACGTCACCTTCGGCGGCCAGCCGTAACAAACTTCCATCATCCAACGGGCTGCCATGCGCCGAGACACGGTTCGCGAAAAATGCGATTGGCCTGCCGGGAAGAAACGGGCATCCTCGCGCGCATGAAGATCGCCGCCCTCATTGTTCGCGTGCTGCTCGGGCTCGCGTTTGTCGTTTTCGGATCCAACGGCTTTCTGCACTTCATGCCCATGCCGGAAATGTCCGGCCCGGCGGGCGAGTTCATCGGCGCGATGAATTCCACCGGTTATCTGCCCGCCGTCGCCGCGCTCCAGGTCCTCGGCGGAGTGCTGCTCTTGATTGGCTTCGTGCCGCTGGCGTTACTCGTGCTCGGCCCGATTATTGTGAACATCGTTTTCTTTCACCTTTTTATGGAACGTTCGGGCCTCGCGATGTCTTTCGTCTTCGCGGCGCTCGCGCTCTTCCTGTTTTGGTATCATCGCAACGCTTTTGCCGGCGTGCTGAAATCGTAGGACGCTCATGAGCAAAATCGGCACCATCGAAAGCGTCTGGCGCTATCCGGTGAAGAGCATGCGCGGCGAGGAGCGCGACGAAATCTTCGTCGGCTTCGCGGGCGTGTATGGCGACCGGCTTTTCGCGTTTCGCAGCTCGGCAAATCGCGTCGGCTTTCCGTTTCTGAACGCGGGCGAACAACGCGCGCTTTTCCGTTGTCAGCCACGTTTTCGACACCCGGAAAAATCCGTCGCCCCCTACAACCTCGCGGAAGCGGAACGCATCTCCCCCGGCGCCACTCCGCTCTATCCCGATCCGGCGGATCTCATGATCGATATCGAAACGCCCCACGGCCAGGTGTACGCGATCGATGATCCCGCCTTGATCGACCTGCTCCGCGCCGGAATGGGCGACCAACACGAGGTCACCCTCCTCCGCTCGGAGCGCGCCTTGACCGATTGCCGCCCGCTCTCGCTTTTCAGCGTGCAAACCGTGCGCCAGCTCGCGGCGGAAATTGGCACACCGATCGACCAGCGCCGCTTCCGAGCCAACGTCTATCTCGACCTGACCTCCGGCGAAGGCTTTGCGGAAGACCAACTCGTCCATCGCTCGCTGCGAATCGGAGATAAAGCCGTCGTCTCCGTCGTGGAACGCGATCCGCGTTGCTCGATCATCACGCTCGATCCAGAGACCGGAGAGAAGACGCCGGCCATCCTAAAAGCGGTCGCGCAAAAGCACGATGGCGGGGCCGGCATCTACGCCGCCGTCCTGATCGAAGGAATGGTCCGACGCGGCGACGCGGTGGAACTGCTGGACTAGTGATCGAGCGGCTCGCGCTCCTCGACCTTCGTCACCGTCTTCTGCTTCTGTCCGGCTTGCGGAATCATTTCCTCTGTCCAGAAAACGCGCACCTTCCGACCCTTCAGCTTGGCCGGATTGTGGAGAAACGCCTCCACAGATTTATCGCGGTGCAGAACAATAAAGGAATCCGAGGCGCCCTTCTTATCCTTGATCAGAAAATGCGGGTAGTCGCCCTCCTCGATCCCGGCAAACGTACCCTCGGTGGTGCCGGTCGCGCTCTTATGTTTCTCTCCCGCGTGCATCGGCGAAACGGCGAGCATAGAAAGCACGAGAACAGCGAAGGCGGTGCGGAGAATTTTCATAGCCGAACTCGATCACACCACTGGAAGTCATGCAACCCGGACCGGCTGTCTGGCCTCGCTGGCTGTTGGCCATGTGGGCGCGCCTCTTGCCTCGAGCGCAGCGGTGTTCGGCCGAAATCCTCGCGGTTTCTCGGACCGGCGTTTGGCGTTCCGGCGTAGGGAAAGGTGCATAATAAACCTGGTCGTTTTCCGCAACATTATCGCCCGCCAAAGTGAAGGGTGGATGTTTTGCTGGTGCCCCTCAAACGCACTCAGATGCAGCGCGCGCGTAATTTTTTTGGCGGCAATATTCGGTGGACGCCTCGCCAGCGATGTGGTTCCGCGGCATGCTAACAAACATGCGAATCGGCATCACTGGCGCGTCGGGTTTTATCGCGAGTCATCTTATCCCGCGACTGCGCGAGAAGGGTCACACCTGCTTCGCGTTTAGCCGAAACTCCAGCCGACAGGTTGACGGCTGCGAAGAAACGCGCGCCCTCAGCGGCCACGCCTCGCCCGATCTACGCGGACTCGACGCGCTCGTGAATCTCGCGGGCGAAAGCATCCAGGGATTCTGGACCGAGAAGAAAAAGCAACGCATCCGCGCCAGCCGCATCAATCTCACGCGTGCGCTCGTTGCCGCCCTGCCCGACAGCGCAGTGCGAATTCTGGTGAGCGGATCTGCGACCGGCTTCTATGGCGATCGCGGCAACGAAGTGTTGCCGGAAAGCGCTCCGCGCGGCGAAGGCTTCCTCGCCGACGTTTCCGTAGACTGGGAAAACGCCGCGCTTGCCGCGGAACAGCACAACGTGCGCGTCGCTTTGTTGCGGACCGGATTTGTCGTGGCCGCGAACGGCGGCGCGATGGATAAGATTCGCCCTCTCTTTCGGCTCGGTCTCGGCGGCCGGCTCGGCTCTGGCCAGCAATGGATGCCATGGGTGCATCTCGATGACGTCTGCGGGCTCTGCGTTCATCTGCTCGAGAACGATTCGCTCCGCGGTCCGTTCAACGCCGTCGCGCCGCATCCGGTCACGAACGCCGAGTTCACAAAAACGCTCGCGACCGCCCTTCATCGCCCCGCGATTCTTCCCGTCCCCGCCTTTGCGCTCCGCTTGGCGCTCGGCGATCTCTCCTCGCTCCTGCTCGACTCCACCCGCGCGGCGCCGGAGTTCACCAGCGCAAGCGGCTACCGTTTCCAGCACGAACGGCTTGCCGGTGCCTTAACCGGCTGAATGAGGGCGAGTGGCTAGTTTCGTTCGCGGGATTACCTCCGTGAAGTCGCACGGCTCCGCACAATTCGCTGTTCAGAAAGCACAAGGGCATTCCATACTCACGCGCATGACACGCTGTCCCTGGACCACAGTCGAGACCTCCATCAACTTCCACGACACAGAGTGGGGCGTGCCGGTGCACGCTGACCGGGTGCTTTTCGAAAAATTCCCGCGGCCTGATTCACGCCTCTTCGGCGTGTGGGTCCGAGCAGGGACACGATCCTGCAAGCACGCCGGACGGTCTTCACCGTTTTGAATCTCGGAATTGTTACTTGTCAAAGCTCGATCTTGGATTTCAATTAGCTCTTCGTTCGGACGCGCATCTCATCATGATCGAACCTCTTCCGATGCCTAAAAAGGAAAGGGCCACCAAAAAGAAGCGGGTCACTTTGCGGGACCTGGCGCCTACAAAAGAGGCGCGCGGCGGGGCTTCCGGTTATTCCGATAGTCCCGCTCTCTCCATTCCTCCTCCGGGCTTCGTCTCGTCGCCCTCGAGCGCGACTCCGTCCGATCGATCGCGCTAGAAGGGCGACGAGGTAAATCGACTCCGGGTGCTTGTGGCGCAGACCGCTGGAAATGGCCTTCCCCCGGCTTTAATCTTCCGGGTGGTCAACTCGACAGATCGTCGCCAACCGGCCGTCGTCCAACGTCACCCGATCCCCCATTTCTGCCGCCAGTAGAATTTTTCCCAGCGGTGAAATCCAACTGACCGCGTGGAGCGCGAAAGCCATTTCGTCCACGCCAACGATCCGGAAAGTTTCCAGATCACCCGCCGCGTCGCGCACCGTCACCGCGGCGCCAAAGGTAATACTTTCTGGTAACTCGGACGCAGGTTCCACAACCGTCACCGTCGCAAGAAGGCGTTGGAGTTCGTCGCAGCGTGCGACCGCATCCCCTGCATTCCCTTTCGTGAGCGTCGCCAGCTCTTCTCGCAACCGGCGTGCGCCTCGGGCGGTAATGTAATTAACCGCACCGGGCGGCAAACCCGAAGACGAACGAACCCGCCCCGAACGTTCCGGTGGATCCACATCTTCCTTCGTGAAGGCTTTGCTCATGACGCTTCGAAGCGCGCGCGACGAATCCGATTACCCTCACGGGACACGCAGCGGTTTGCCCGTGTTTGGATCGTTCAATTCAGTCCCCGGCGGAAACCCGCGTACATCGATGAGGTACTTTTCGTCGTATGGGCTGTAAACGAAACCCGGCTTGTCGGGGACCGGACTCGCATAAGGTACGGCGCTGGACGATGCGCTGGCGCGCTTCGGTTCCTCGGTCGGAGCTGGAGCCGGGGTGATGGGACCACTCGCCGTCGCCACGTCATCCAGTTCGTCCTCTTCGAGTGCCGGCGTTCCTCGATCGAACTCCGCCGGCTCAAGATCGGTCGCGGGCTCGGCGAGAGTGGGCGCGCCCGCGCCCGCCACCACGATCGGGTTCGTCCCACTTTTTTGCAGAACCGCCAGGATCTCCTCAGGCTCGGAGCGTTCGTCCTGGAGTTGGCCATCAAAATAAAGGCGCACCAAGTAGCCGCCGTATTCCTCCGGCGCTTCCCGAGGGCGCGGCAGGCTCACGTAAGTCGCGACGAGAAACTTCGTCGCGGGGTCGTTCCAATCGCGATTGCGCGTAAGCCAGCGGTAGTCGACCTCCGCGTCGGTCGTGCGGAGTTCGTTTGTCTCGGTTTTATCAAAAAAGAAAACGCGAATATCGATCGCGCCCTTCAAATCTTTGGCGCGCGGCGCCACGCCGATTCTTACCGACACCTTTTTGCGGCCGCGACGAAGGCGCCGTGTTTTGGATTCCAACTTCGTCAGAACCATGACCGGTTCACGCGGGAGCGCGGCTTCTGGAGTGGGGCCGGTCGCGGTGGGGCCGGTCGCGGTGGCGGCGGTCGCGGTAGCGGCGGGCGCGTTCGGTCGCGCGGGAGCACCGGGACGCTCGGCGGTGAAAAGATACGAAAGCGCAAACGCCGCCAGAAGAGCGAGCACGATGCCTCCTCCGGTGAGCGTGATGATGGACGGTTTCATGGTAGGAAATGCGGTGCGGACGCGGCGAGGGTCTCACGGGTCACCGAGGGATGAATCGTAAATGTGGGGTTCGGCGACCGCCTCCATCTACCGAACAAACGCGGGACATGATTTCCCTTCCTTCCAGGCCGCATTTTCGAGAATTGACAATGGCACCCCCTCTTCCTGCTCCGCATGGACCCGTTCGAATATCTCTCGGTTCTCATCTCCGTCATTCTCGCTCTGGGAATGACGCGAGTCGTGGCCGGTATCGGCGAAATGTTGCAGGTCCGTTCGCGCCGCAGCATCTACTGGGTGCACGCCGTCTGGGTCGCGAATCTCTTTCTCTTCCTCGTGGTGACCTGGTGGATTTTCTATCGCTGGCGCGCAGAGTCCGAGTGGACTTATTTCCTTTTCGTTTTCGTTCTACTCTCGCCCATTCTGCTTTACCTCGCGGCGGTCGTGCTCTTTCCAGCGGAACGTAATGAGCATCAGAGCGACGAACGCCGTGGTCTCAGGATTCGATCCCAGCCAGATTCGCTTTTGGAACTTTGCGAAGGGAGAACTCGCCCGTTCCTATGTGGGAGACAGCTTGAACAACGCGATCCGAACGCTGCAGTTCTCGCCGGATGGCGCCACGTTCGCTTTCGGTTACGGGGCGCATGTCGTTCTGGCTCGTAGCCCACCGCCCGCCAAAGCGGGCCTACGATAGCAATTGCTCCGCGATCAGCTTCGTTGCGTCTTGCACTTTGGCGTGGGGACGAAGCGCGGTTCGCTCCGGGAACAATTTTAGGAATCTCGTCCCGTCTTCCGTTCGTAACCGATTCTCAAGGCAACCAACATGGATTCGATCAATCAAAACCAAGAGGAAGAAAACCGGGCAGATCTCAGCGGCCTAAGTGCGGTGACCAAAGTGAAGGAGCTCGTCGGGAAAGCTCAGACCTGCTTCTTTTCCACCGCCGTCGCGGTGGAAGGATCGAGCGGCACCCGCCCCATGAGCGTGCAGCAGGTGGACGACGACGGGAACCTCTGGTTCCTCAGCGCCACGGACAGTCACAAGAACGCGGAACTGGCGCGCGACCCGGCGGTCAAACTTTACTTCCAGGGCTCCGCGCATTCGGATTTCCTCACTCTCAATGGCACGGCGACGGTCTCCCGCGACCAGGCGAAGGTCAAGGAACTCTGGGAGCCCATCATCAAGACTTGGTTCACGGAGGGCGTGGACGATCCGCGCATCACAGTGATCAAAGTCACGCCGGCCGAGGGCTATTACTGGGACACGAAACACAGCATGGCGATAGCCGGAATCAAGATGTTGATCGGCGCAGCGCTCGGCAAAACGATGGACGATTCCATCGAGGGCACCCTCCGAGTCTGAGCGACGGCGCACTCGCGCTTAAGCGAGAAGACTTTGAATCGCGGACCGGAGAATCACTTCCGGCTGCGCGCCCGAGAGAGTGCGGGCTTCGGTCAGAGATTCGCCTTCGCGTCGCAAAAGGATGGCCGGCACGCCGCAGACGCCCAACGCGCCGGCGAGCGCTTCATCCGCCAGGACGCGGGCGCGGAATTGGCCAGTCGTTAGGGCAGATTGCAGCTCGGACCGTGCAAGGCCAGCGGCGACGCCCAATTCGAGCAGCGTTTCCAGATTGCCAATATCGCGCCCGTCCTCAAAAAATGCGCGGAAGATGGCCGCGTGCATGACGACGAACTTTCCTGCGTCGCGCGCAAACTCGGCCGCCTCCAACGCCAGCCGGCTGCGCGGTTGCAGCGGCGGAAGTTTCATCGTCACCCCGCGCTCGCGCGCCATCGGATAGACGGCGCTTTCCCAAATGTTAAGGAGGTATTCGCCGCCCGGCGGGAGCGTCGGTAAACGGGCTCCGGTCGCAGCTCGAAAGCGCGCCAATGCACTTCCAGACGATCGCCAAATTCCGCCCTCATCCGATTCAGGACGGGCTCCTCCAAATAGCAAAACGGACAGACGTAATCGCTCCAGACATCGAGATGCACTCGCACGCCGCAATAGACTCCCGGCGCGCGCGCCGCTCAAACGCCGATCGCGTGATCGGCCTCCACTCGCGCCAGCTGCGGGGGTGAAGCCCCAGCCATCTTCGTCCTAAAAAAGCCACGCGGGAATACGACCTGCCGAAATCGTTGCTCGATTAAGACCTCCCGCCCCGCGGTCGGCTCGGATTTCCCAAGACGCTCGCCAGCCAGGGCCAGCCAGCGCAATCGCGCTTCTATTTCGGCAACTGCGCGATCCACTCCCGGATCGTGGTCCCCATCATCATCGACATGGGCGGGCTGTCGTTGCAAAGAATCGCGCGGGTATAACGACCGGTGAGGTCAATCACTAATTGAGCGCTTACCCCCGGCGCGCCTCCCTGGATACCGTACGCAACGAATCTCTTTTCGATCGGTGGGGCGGACAAGTCCGGCGGACGCGGAATCAAATCGCGGAGGACTTTCACCGATTCCGGCTGGAGCAGGGTGCCCGCGTCGAGCGTCTGCACGAGGCGAAGAAGGTCGCCCGCGGATGCCTGCAAGCCGCCCGCCGGCGTGCCGCGCGGCGGATGCATGGCGGATACGTCCTGCCCCTCATCGTAGCTATGGGCCACCGTCTGCGGCAGTTGTTCCCGGTCGAAGAACCCTGATTGCGCCATGCCCGCCGGTTTCAGAATGTGCTTCTCGATGTAGGTGAAATAATTTTCGCCCGTGAGCGCTTCAATCACGAGACCGAGGACAATGTAGCCCGAGCTGGAATAGCGCTCAGAGGAGCCCGGAGCAAAGTCCAACGGTTGCTCGGTGAAGAGCGGGAGGAAATCCTTGAGGTCGCGCCTTGAGTTCAGCTTCATCTCGGGCGTGACGTGGGCAAAGATGTCCGCGATGCCGCTCCGATGGCGCAGCAGTTGATCCAGAGTCACTTTCGTCGCCACCTCACGATTCGGGTAATCCGGCAAAGATTTGCCTAACGGGTCATCGAGTTTCAGCTTCCCCGCCTCCTCCAGTTGGAGGAGGGCAATTTGAGTAAAGAGTTTCCCGATCGAGCCGACGTCGTACGCCGTCTCCGGTGTGTTGGCGATTTTCTCCGCCCGGTTGGCCGTGCCCCAAGCCTCGTCCACCAGCTTCTTGCCCTCCACGGCCAGGAGGATGCTGCCGGAGAATCGTCCCGCCATCGCGAGCTCGCCCGCGAGTTTCTTGATCGCGGCCGCCAGCTCTTCTTCATTCTTCGGTTGAGGAATTGCCCTCGCTTCAGGGAACGCTTCGGGCGGCCCCATGCGACCTGGGCCGCCTGCTGGTCGGGCCGCTCCTTTTTCCTTGTCGGCCACCGGCGCGGAACTGCCGGCCTCCTTTTTGATTATCGAGGCGCCGTCCTGCGCGACGAGCGTTTGGGTGACCAGAATCGCGGCGAACGCGAAGCAAAGGGAATATCCTCGGAGCAGATACATATTTGTTAGACGCCGCCGACCGGCCGCATTTGTCTTCGCTTATCGGATCACTCGGAGTCTCAATCGGCTTTCATCTACCGCCGGGGAGTAAAGATCGCGCGGTCGAATTTGGGCCTTGCTGAAATTCATTTGGGCCGGTCGCAGGGTCGCGTTTAAACTCGACCGAGATGTTTCAAGCTTTGAAAGGAAGGCGACGCTAACGTCTACGCGCGCAACCGGTGCCGGGAGCGTGGCGCGAGATCATCAGTCGCAACCTGCCATTCTTTGCCCGCCTGTCCGCAGCCGATCAGGCGGAGTTGCTCGGGCACGTCCAGGTTTTCCTGGCCGAGAAACGCTTCGAGGGTTGCGGCGGTTTGGAATTAAACGACGAAATTCGCCTCACGATTGCCACCCAGGCCTGCCTCCTTTTGCTCCACCGCCAAACCGATTATTTCCCGCGTCTCATCACCATCCTCGTCTACTCGTCCGGCTTCATCGTGGACGACAGCCGTCCGCTCGGGAGCGAGATCTGGCAGGAAGGTCGAGAAGCGCGCCTCGGCGAAACCGGCCGGCAAATGGGCTCCATGGTCCTGGCGTGGGACGCCGCGCGCGGGGGCGCCAACGATCCGTCTGACGGAAAAAATTTGGTCCTGCACGAATTCGCGCACCAACTCGACTTCGAAGACTACGCGACCGACGGCGTGCCGGTGCTGAGTTCCCGGAACGACAAACGTTCGTGGGCCGAAGTGATGAAAATTGAATTCGCGGCCTTGCGCGCCGCGGATGAAACCGGGATCCCGACTTTGCTCGACGGCTACGGCGCGACCAACCCTGCGGAATTTTTCGCCGTCGCCACAGAGGCGTTTTTCGAGCGGCCGCTTGCTTTGCGACAAGCGCGTCCCCGTTTGTACGGGGAACTGAAACGCTTCTTCCGCCAAGATCCGGAACTCTTTTCCAGCGAGCCGGGCTACCGCGCCACTTCGTAGTGCCGACGGCACCGTTGGCTTGAGGGATCTCCATCAAGCCTGGTAGCGGAAGCTAACAGCTTCCCCTGCAATCACTCGCCCGGCCTTGGGAAAACCTTCGTCCGAAAGGACCGCCCCGCCTAAAGTGCGTGAGACGGTCTTAGAGTTTGCCCATCACTAGAAGGATGATCAGGATCACGAGCAGCAACCCGCCCGGGCCATAGTAGTAGCCGCCGCCAGCAAAGCCGCCACCGCCGATGGCAAGGATCAAGAGGATGATCAAGATAATCCCGAGGGTGCTGAGGGCGAGCGTGCGACGTGCGAGTTTCATGGCTCGTGACTCTCAGAAGCACTCATCCGTGTCAATAAAATCCAACCGGCAATATGCGAGCGGCAGCTGTCCCCCGGTTTTTGGTCTAGCTCGGTCAAGCTGCAGACCCGTTGCAACCAGCTCGATCGATGCCGAGCGCCGAATCACGCCTTGCGTCCCACCAAATCGCTACGGTCTGACAAGATTCAACGCTCTTGTCCGAGCTCCAGATCAAAGCGTCGCGCCCGCGGAGGCGAGCCGTTTCCGCCGGCTGTAGATCACACTCAGCACCACGCCCAACATCACGAGTGCGATGCCGAGCAACGCCCGTGCGCTGTAGTGTTCGCCGAAAAGCACGATCCCGAAGATCAACGCGTAAATCAGTCCGGTGTAGTTAAGGATCGAAACTTTCGCCACGTTTTCGGACTGGAGCGATTTCGTGAGCCAAACCTGCCCGAGTTGCGTAAGCACGCCGCACATCAGCAGGCTGAACCATTCCCACGGCGTCGGCGCGGTCCAGCAGATGAGACAAAAAATCAGCCCGGCCGCGGTGCCCACCAACTGAAAATGCAACACCACTACGAGTGGATGCTCCCGTTCGCGTAAACGGCGCACCAAATTGTAGGCCACCCCCGCCGCGAACGCGGAGAAAATCCCGGTCGCGAGATAAAACATCGGCACGCCCGCGTCGAACCCCTTCAACACAAACACACCCGCGAACGCGAGCGCGTAGAAGAGCCACTGCAACGGCCGCACATGTTCGCCCAGAACGAAGACACCGATGAGCGCAGTGAAGATGGGCGAGAGATATTGGATCGTGACCGCGGTGGCCAGCGGCAGGTGTTGCACCATGACGAAAAACGCGAAGAGCCCGATCGTCCCAAAAGTGCCGCGCGCGAGCAAGAGCGCGTGATTATTCCCAATCCAATCGACCCGCGCCCGCGCCAGCCCCACGCCGCAGATCAACGCCGAGACCAGACAGCGCGCGAACACGATTTCCATCGCCGGGATGCGATCGAGCTGCTTCACGAACACGTTCATGGACGGCAGACGCCATCGCCGCCAGAAGCATGCGCCGCGCGCCCACGCTCAGCAGTCCGTGGTCGGCACGGGAAGGTTCGGTGGCCTGGAGATGCATCGCGCGGGGGATAGATCAGCCGCGGTCCACAAAGCCAGCGCGCGCACGGCGGGATCAGCGCGGCAACGCGAAGCTCACTGACTCATTCGCCGCGCGATGATTCGACCAAAAGCTCTCCCCGTCGAACGCCAGCGAACGTGCCGCGAACGGAATCGTCGCGAGATCTTCCGGATTTTCGAGCTGCGCGTCGAACCGCGCGATGCGCCACTCCTCTGCCTGGTTCGGGAAGTCCGCATTCTCCCGGCCGCGCAGCACGTAGAGCGCCCCGTCCACGAATGTGTGACCGCAAACTTCCGCGCCAACTTCGATCGTGCGCGAAATGTTTCCGACATCATCGACGCGATGGATTTGCCCCTTGTACCACTGACTGAAGTAAAGATGTTCGCCGTCGAAGCTGAGATACGAGCCAGCGAACTCCGGACATGCGAACAGCTTCTCGAACCCAGCGCGCTCGGTGTAGCGATAAACGAAGCGATCGTCGTTCAACCCTTTGCCGAGCGTAAACCGCCAGCCATCATTTGTTCGTACGCCCGCCCAAACGATTCCGGGCGGATCAATTTCGTCGATCACTTTCCATTCTTTGCGATCGATCCGGTAAAGCGTGCCGAGATCGCGCGAGCTCAGCCAAAACTCTTCGCCATCCCAAGCCAGCGCCTGCGGCGTCACGCACGGCGCGGGCAGCCGTCGGTTTTCGATAATAGATGCCATGCCACACCGTCCTCCGCGGCGCGCCAGAGTAAAGATCGCGCCCGCAATTTCGGCAGCGGACGCATCGAAAAATAATTCCCGGGAGCTACTCCCAGGAGAGACCCTCGGTCATCATCTTCACTTCGCTGCCTCCGGCGTCCGGCTTCACGAAAATAGTGAGCGTCGCTTTCTCGAGTTTGCGCCGCAAGATCGACGATTGCGGATTCACCATGTCACGACCTTCAGTCTTCCAACCTTGCGCCTTCAGACCAGCGGCGAGCTCGGCGCATGCGCCCTTTACGTTCGACTTACTCTTGAAGGAAAGTTGCCCCACCATCGCTTTGTATTCGATGTCGGTCGCATCTTTCGTGAGCGCGAGCTCTTTGGCTTTCGGTCCCGCGCCACCGGTTTCGCCCTCATCATCCGACTCGCCCGGCTCGGACGTCCCTTCCTTCTCGGCCTCCTTCGCTTCCGCGACCTGAAACTCTTTCGGGATCTCGCCTAACGGAGCGACAAACTTGAGCTTCACCTCCCACTTTTCGCCGAACGTATCCAGCTCCCCACTGGTGGTGAGTTCCCCTTCGACCTTGCCGTCTTCGTAGATGAAGTCTGTCGCCTCGAGCTGGCCCACGGTGCTGAAGCCTTGTTTCTCGTGGGCACTGTGCACGACCTGACAGCTGTAGATTTGGCCGTCCTCGTGCAGCGAGATGATGAGTGCGCTGCCGAACCGACCAAACATCGCGCCCATGTTCGGCTTCTTATCCTTCGAGTGATCCTTCTCCGTGAAAATCAACTCGATGCCAGGTTTGCCGCTAAATGGCTCGACCCAACGTGCCGACAAATACGCCACCTTTGCTTCTTTGCCGTTGCCGCGGAAGACGCCGGTCACCGTCGGCTTCACATTTGCGGCGGGCCCACCCTTTTTCGCAGTCGATGGCGGAAGCGACTCGCTTGTCTTCAGCAGCGCCACGTTAAACTGCGCGTCGAAGCCGGCTGGGAACATTCCCTCGCTCTGCATCGGCTGGCCGGCTTTGCCATTAATCCGGCCGCCCTCCGTCTTAAAGTCGCCGGTCGCCGCGCCGTTCTGCCGCCCGAGCATGGTGCCGCCCGCGGCCGCGCTCCAGAACTTAAATTCCCCCGTCTTTTTGAACACGAGCTTGAGGAATGGACGTTGGAACGAGCCGTCGCTCCCGTCTTTCTCCGCTTCTCTCGCCTCCTTTAGCTTTTCGCTCGTGATCGGCTGGCCACTAAGGACGACGGCAATCGCCTCCTCGCCATCGATCTTAGTCTCATACGCCAGCGCACGCTTCAAGGTGTAGGTCTTCTTCTCCAGGGTCAGCGTGCCTTCCGCGGTGGCGGCTCCCTCTTGGGCAGAAAGCGAAACCGCGCCCAGCGCACTCCCCGCCATGAACAGACAGATAAATCGTTTCAACATAAGTTGCTCCTCGCCTTTTCTTTGCAGGCCGTTTGGTTTCGCGCAGTTGAACAGAAAACCGCGCACCTGCCAAGGTTTTCGAGCGGAGAAAAACTTGCTCGGAATGGTCGGGCCTTGGCGCGCTGGTTCCGCATTTTGGCAGAACAAAATTCTGAGCAAATTATCGTCCTCAACTTGCGACCCGTGCGTATAGTTCCGGACCGTTTTTTTAATTCCATGACCAACGACATAGCCAGCGAAGCCAAGTGCCCTTTCAATCACACCGCCGCCACCGGGAAGGCTCCGACCGATCACGATTGGTGGCCGAATCGTTTGAAAGTGGAACTGCTCCATCAGCATTCCGCGAAGTCCGACCCGATGGGCGGTAATTTCAATTACGCGGAGGAATTTAAGAGCCTCGATCTCGCGGCGGTGAAGAAGGATCTCGCCGCGCTCATGACCGACTCCCAGGATTGGTGGCCGGCTGATTTCGGACACTATGGTGGCCTTTTCATCCGCATGGCGTGGCACAGCGCCGGCACTTACCGCACCGGTGACGGTCGCGGCGGCGGCGGTCGCGGTCAGCAGCGTTTCGCGCCGCTCAACAGCTGGCCGGATAATGTAAGCCTCGACAAAGCGCGCCGCCTGCTCTGGCCGATCAAGCAAAAGTATGGGCGCAAAATTTCGTGGGCCGACCTCATGATTCTCACCGGCAACGTGGCGCTCGAGACGATGGGCTTTAAGACGTTCGGTTTCGCGGGCGGACGGGAGGACACTTGGGAACCGGATCGCGATGTCTATTGGGGCCGCGAGACCACGTGGCTCGGCGGCGACATTCGCTACGGCCACGGCTCAGAAGGCGTGGAAAAAGGCGGCGGCGTGCTCGTCTCCGATGACGACGCGGACGGCGACGTCCACAGTCGCGATTTAGAAAATCCGCTGGCCGCAGTGCAGATGGGTTTGATTTACGTCAATCCCGAAGGCCCCGACGGCAATCCGGATCCGTTGCTCTCGGCGATCGATATCCGCGAGACCTTCGCCCGCATGGCGATGAACGACGAGGAAACCGTGGCGCTCATCGCTGGCGGTCACAGCTTCGGCAAAACTCACGGCGCCGCTCCGTCCACCAATGTGTCGCCCGAGCCCGAAGCGATGGGGCTCGAAAACCAGGGCTTCGGCTGGACGAACAGCTACGGCAGCGGCAAAGGCCCGGACACCATCACCAGCGGGCTCGAAGTCACCTGGAGCAACACACCCACCCAGTGGAGCAACAGCTTCTTCGAAAACCTCTTCGGCCACGAATGGGAACTGACGAAGAGTCCCGCCGGCGCGCATCAATGGGTGGCGAAAGACGCCGAAAGCACGATCCCCGACGCCTACGATCCAACGAAGAAACATCGCCCGACGATGCTGAACACCGATCTCGCCCTGCGGATGGATCCGGCTTATGAAAAAATCTCGCGCCGCTTTCTCGAAAATCCCGACCAGTTCGCCGACGCGTTTGCGCGCGCCTGGTTCAAGCTCACGCATCGCGACATGGGACCGCGCGCACGCTATTTGGGACCGGAAGTTCCCGCGGAAGAACTGATCTGGCAGGACCCGATTCCCGCGGTCGATCATCCGTTGATCGATGCGCACGATACCGCGTCGCTCAAGACCAAGATCCTCGCGTCTGATTTTTCCATTTCAGTGTTGGTTTCGACGGCCTGGGCGTCGGCTTCCACTTTCCGCGGCTCCGATAAACGCGGCGGCGCGAACGGTGCCCGCCTCCGCCTCGCGCCGCAGAAAGATTGGGCGGTCAATCAGCCCGCGCAGTTGTCGAAAGTGCTCCCGGCGTTGGAGAAAATTCAGGGCGAGTTCAACAACAGCGCGAGCGGCGGCAAGAAGGTCTCGCTCGCTGATCTGATTGTGCTAGCTGGTTGCGCCGCCGTCGAGAAAGCGGCGAAGAATGCCGGCCAGGAGGTCGCCGTTCCATTCGCGCCAGGTCGCATGGATGCTTCCCCGGAACAGACCGACGTCGCAGCCTTCGCGCCGCTCGAACCGCTGGCGGACGGCTTCCGCAATTATCTCAAGGCGCGCTACGCCGTCCCGGCCGAAGCGCTCCTCATCGACCGGGCGCAACTGCTCACCCTCACCGCCCCCGAAATGACCGCGCTCGTCGGCGGACTGCGCGTCCTCGGCGCCAACGCCGGCGGCAAGAAGCACGGCGTCTTCACCGAGCAGCCGGAAGCCCTAACGAACGATTTCTTCGTGAACCTGCTCGACCTGCGCACGGAATGGAAGCCGCTCACGCAAGACGCCGACGTCTTCGAAGGCCGCGATCGCAAAACCGGAGCCGTGAAATGGACCGGCACGCGCGTCGATCTCATCTTCGGATCGAACTCGCAGCTTCGCCCGTTGGCAGAAGTTTACGCCTGCGCAGATTCGCAGAAAAAATTCGTCCACGACTTCGTCGCCGCCTGGAACAAGGTGATGAACCTGGATCGCTACGACCTCGCCTAACTTCTGGACCATCATGCCAACTGAGACGTCTTGCAGGCGCTCTTCGACACCTGCTCAAACCGCGACGATTCTGCTCCTGACGTTGCTCGCTGGTACGGCCTCGGCCGCGGCGAAGCCGAACGAGTTCAGTAAAATCGATGCCGTCATCGAGCAGAAGATGAATGCGCATCTGATCCCGGGTATCGCGGTCGTCATCATGCGCGGAGATGAGGTCGTTCATTCGTTTGCGAGCGGCTCCGGCGCTGGCGGACCAATCACGCCCGATACTCCCTTCATCATCGGCTCGCTGAGCAAACTCTTCACCGCGACGGCGGTGATGCAGCTCGTCGATGCCGGGCTTGTCGAGCTCGACGCACCGGTCGAGCGCTACCTGCCAGGCTTTCGCACCGCAAATGAAACAACGTCCAAGAAGATCACCGTGCGGCACTTGCTCAATCAGAACAGCGGCATTCCCGGAGACGCTCCGCGCGCGACAGGATCAAATCGGCGACTGCAGGACCATGTCGCCGCCCTTGCCCAGACGACACTGGTCACGCAGCCCGGTGGCGCTCACGTTTACTCCAGCCCGAATTATCAGGTGCTTGGGGCCCTGGTGGAACATGTGACGGGCCAGGATTTCGGAGAGCGGTTGACGGCGTCGGTGTTCACGCCTCTGGGCTTGACCCATTCGTTCGCTCAGGAAAACGGAGCCATCGCGGCCGGGCTCGTCTCCGGTAAGAACATCTGGTTCGGCTTCGCCGGGCCATCGGCCTACCGCTTCGAGCCGGATCGTTTGCCCACCGCGTCCATCAGCACCAGTGCTCGCGATCTCGGCCGTTTTCTCGCGGCCCATCTCGGGCGCGGACGTGTCGGCGAGACGCGGATCTTTTCCGAAGCTTCTGCAGGCGTCATGCACACCGGCGTGGCGGACGCCGGCACGTTCAATTACGCGATGGGTCTGCGCGCAGGCACGACCGCTGGACTCCCATCGCTCTGGCATGGTGGCACTTTGCCAAATTACCGCGGCGCAATCGTGCTGTTGCCGGAACAAAACAGCGCGATTGTGGTCCTGACGAACGTCTCCTCGATGTTCG
>JBDSNB010000013.1:0-14499 GCA_039915555.1 Chthoniobacterales bacterium
ACGGAACGACAAGCCAGTAGGCGCAAACGCGCCCGACGCGAAGCCGCGCGACCAAGTCATCGCAGACATCCTGAAATCAATCAACGAACGCCGCGCCGTTTCGCTCGCTGAGCTGACCGCGTGACATTTTTCGACACCGGCACCTTCCCTTCGCGCCAGAGATCGGGGAAAATCCGTTGCACGAGATCCGGCCGCGCGTCGTAGAATACGAGCAACGCCGCATAGAGCGCCGGCAAAATGAAGACTGCGCGTGGTCCGAAAGTGCTGAGAAGGTAGCAAAGCGCGACGTAGGTCCCGATCAATGTGACCTGTGCCGCATATGCGGCCTTCGAGTTTCGCCGATCCGCCGCGAGATAGCCCACGACGGGCGCAGCCTTCGGCGACGTGCCGAGTTCGCCCACAGTCGTGACCGATTCGAAGCTGCGTTGAGCGCGGATGCCGGCGGCCAGCATCATCCCACCGGCTGAAAGCCAAAACCCCGACCGCGAAAGCAGCGCGATCCAGTCCACGCCAGCAGCCGAGCCGAAAATGAAAGCGGGCATCCCCAAGGGGATGAGAAGGATCGTCGCGACCATTCCGAAAAAGAGCGACAACACCAGCGTCGCGGTGATACGCGACACCAAGAGGGCCGCTCGCGGATCAACGGTGGTCGGGTCTTTTTGGTCGCGGGTGGTCCCGACAACCAAAATCAGACCGAGCGCAAGATCGAACGCGGTCAGGAGCAGGTAACTCGTCGTGTTGCCGCCGAGGAAGTAGAACGGCACCAGCGGGAGGACATGGCGCACCAGAGCGAGCGCGATCGATCCCGCGCTTTGCAAACCAGATGGAGCGGGCGGACCTGACATTCCCGGTTGGGATTACTCGTTAGTGTTATCGAGACCGGCAAACTTCCAGCCACCTTTGGTCAATTCGAAAATGAAGCGAATCGGTGCATTCTCCAGATCGTTCGGAGTTTACTTGAACGGACAGTAGACCTCGTACTCACCGTCGGCGTCCTTTTTCGGTTTAGCCTTCGCAAAACACTGGACCGCATTGGCCTCGCCCTGGAAAATTTCGTCGTAACGGCGCACGAAGTCCTCCTTGTTCTTCACCGCTTTGATCAATTAGGACATCGAAACTGGGAATTTCGTCATTCCCGCGACTGCCGCTTTGTCGGAACGGGCGACGGCAGATTTAAATGCGCTCCAGAATGCGCTGAATTCTTTCTGAGGCGTGGCTTGTTCGCGCTCCGCGGCACGGATGGGAACGGTCCAACTCACCGCGCAGGCGACGAGGACGAGAAATTTGAGGAAGTGTGTCATTCTTGGGGTTGTGCCGAGCGCATGCGTTGACCCAACTCTTTCTCAACGCTGGCTCGGTATTCGGGTTGGTGCTGAATGTAACCTCCAACGGTTGGCATTGGTGATAGTCCTGCGTTCCCTTTAACATCCGCAGGTAGCATCCGTCGATCCATTTGCAAGGACCTCGGGTCCGACCCCGTATCCTAGCGTCCGAGCGTGACGATATCGCGCACCAGTCTGAGGGCATCGACCATGCCGCGCAGCAGTTTGCGGTTCTTCTCTTTCTGCAAAGTGCGGCCCTGTGGGGTGAGTAATTCGTTATCTTCCTGCTCCAGTTTGTTGATTTCCGCGATGGCTTGTTCGGCGGGATGATAACTGGGATTCAACTCCAGGACGGACCCGTAATGCAGGCGCGCCTGCGCCAGTTCGCCACGTAGAAACGAAGCGTAACCGGCCGCATTTCTGACCCGCCAGATTTCTGGATTGATCGGGCCGTTCGCTCGCTGGGCGCGGTCGCGTTCGATCTTCTCGACGATTTCGAGGTAGTGAACCGCTTTGCCGAGATCACCCTCTTTGCGCGGGCCTTCGATTTTCAGGGAATCGAGCAATCTTCCGGCGTGCAGAAAAGAGGTCGCACAACGAAAATAAACTTCCGGGGGGCGTTCTTCCTCAGTCAGCCCGCTCCGTTCCGCCTCCCCAATGGCGGCTTCCGCCAACCGACCGCCGAGCTCGTAGCCATCGATCGCGGCTTCCCTTTTCCCGCGGCGCTCAAGCTTCGAGGCGCTCTCAATTTCCGCGACCGCCTGCTGGTAAAGCTTGTTCGCCGGCGCGACCTCGGGTTGCGCATGGGCGCCCGCGATCGTCGCGAGCACGGTCGCGAGAATGAGGCCGGTCGGAATTGTCCTTTGCACGCCGGAACGTTCGTCACGGGGTGGAGTTGCGGCAACCCCGTTCGTTGTCCTTGCGAAGACAGCGCGCCGTCTCCGGCGGTGCCGACGGAGTGGGTGCGATCTCCTGACTCGACGACCGCAGCAGACACAGCGAGCAATCCGATGAGCGTGAGGGTCGGCGAATAAGATGCGGGCCGGGATCGCTTACCACGAATAGCTGACCTTCCCGCTCGCATCACGGACCAACTTGCTCCCGACCGCGATGCAGCGGGCGGCGGGCTTTTGGCCGATCGGGACCACCTGGAGATAAAGGGACACCGGCTCGCCCGCAGTGCGACCGAGCGCTCCCATCTCCGCGAGCTCGCTCCAGTTGTGCGCGCCGGGCACAGTCCTGACGAGGAAGCCGAGTTCCACCAACCCGCCATGAGGAAATTCCACCAGCCCGTAGGAAGCAAGCGGCGCGGCGGTGTCCTTCAACATCGCGCGGTAGGCACCGCCGCCGAGCTCTTCGGATTGCAGAAGTTTCGGGCTCAGCGAGACGCGGACGATTTTCTTCGCCCAATCAAATTTGTGCGCTTCGATTTCGTTGAAGCTGTGAACCTGCTCGTCGACCGGCGGGCCGAGTACCTCACTCGCAGCTTCCTTCGTCGTCGCCACGCCGGATGGTGGCGTGATCTTCTCGTTAGTCGGGGCGTAATCGAAAGCAACCATCGTCACGTCGCTGCTGCCACGGTTCACCATTGGCATCTCCGCACGACCGATGTAAAGCGGCGCGCCCTTTTTATCCAGCACCAGCCAATATTGCGGGAGCGATTTCGGATCGACGTCTTTTTCGGGAACCTTGAGCCGGAGGTGCAGCCATGTCGCCCCGTCGCGCTGCTCGCTCCTGGCCTTCTCAAACGCCGCTCCGTCCCGCCCGGGCGTGATCGGTGTGTGCGTAAGGTGGTAGAGCATCCGGTCATGCGAACTGCCGGCGTGCCAGGTCTTGCCGTCGGAACAAACCCACGCCTTGTCGCCGAGCACGATCCCGCGGAGCGGAGCGCCGGGGTGAGAGCCGGATTCCATCGTGAGATCAAAATTCTCTCCCGCGAGCAAGCCGTGAATCTTGATCGTCTTCTTGAAAGTGGCGGTGCCCTGCACGGACCAGGTGCCGGCGCTCATTTTCTTCATCGCCAGCCGGAGCAGAGCCTCCGGCTTCTCATCCGCGAGGGCGGGCGAGAGAGTGAAAAGGAAACCAGCGAGGCAAAACGACAGACGACGCGCGTTCATAATTCTCCTTTCGATTTCGACTTTCAGCAGTCATAAACGAGTCGTTAGCCGAAGTCGATCTCAATCGCGCCTTCTCCTAACGATCATGGTGCGCAGCAACCTCCCGAAGCTCGTCCTCTTCGCCGTCACGGCGGTTTTGCTCGTCTATTTCTGGCACAGCGGCGGCAGCGATGATGTCAAAACCGAGCGCAAGTCGGCGCAAGTCCGCGCGACGCAGCCGGCGACGCCTCGCGCTGCGCAATCGTGGAGCAATCCCGCGTCGTTGCCGGATCCTTCGCGCGCCATGGCGCTGACTTCCGTGCGCGCGACGCGGAGGAGTACGCGCGGATGGCCTCGGAGTTTTTCCAGCGCGCGAAGGCAGAGGGCTGGCCGGCAAAGGTGGATGGCGCGGGCGTGCTGCGCATTTACGATCGACAAAGCGGCGCGTTCGGCGCCTACAATCGCGATGGGACAACCAGAACTTTTTTCAAACCCCGAGACAACGGCTATTTTGCGCGACAGCCCGGGCGAACGGTGAACCTATAGATGAGGCGCGAAAGATGAGACACACGTGCCCAATCTGCGGTTATCCGAAACTGAAGGAAAAGCCACGCACGCGCAGCGGCGGCGGCTCGTATGAGATTTGTCCGAGCTGCGGATTCCAATTCGGCGTGAGCGATGAGGATCGTGGATACACCTACACGCAGTGGCGCGAGGAGTGGAAAGCCGACGGCATGAAATGGTCGAGCGAACGCAAGATTCCGCGCGGTTGGGATCCGGTCGCGCAGCTGGGGAAGATTGCGGAAGGGTAGCCGGCCGAGGCGCCGTTTTTCCTTCCCGGATTGCCCGCGCCGTTAGCAGATCATAGATCTGTCGCGGCAGGTGCCGCAGTTCATCCAGCTCTTTTCGAAGCTGGCGCGGGAGCACGAGATTTACATCGTGGCCGGGACGATTCAGGTCTTCGATCCAGACCGCGACAAGGATTTACAACGACTCGCATTTTTTAGCCCGTCGGGCGCCCACGGCGTGCAGGGGGAAATGCACATGACGCGCTTCGAAGCGGAGGAATGGGATATTTGCCGCGGGAGCGCTTGAAGGTTTTCGAGACGGACTTCGGGAAGGTGGCGATCGCCATTTGTTACGATATCGAGCTTCCGGAAATCTCGCGCGCGGCCGCGCATCAGGATGCGCAGATTATCGTTCACGCCTAGCTGCACGGACGATCGGCAAGGTCTCTTGCGCGTCCGTTATTGCGCGCATGCGCGGGCGATCGAGAACCAAGTTTACGTGATTCAATCGTGCACGGTGGGCTCGTTGCCAATGGTACCGGCGGTCGCTCAACTACGGACAGGCGTCCACCCTCACGCCGAGCGATTTTTCGTTTTCGCGCGATGGCATCCTCGCCGAAGGCACGCCTAACCAGGAGAGATGGTGATCGGCGAGCTGAATTTGCGGACCATCCAGGAAGGCCGCGAAACGAGAACGGTCCTCCCGTTGCGCGATAGCAAACGGACGCAGGATCTCCTGGCACAGACGGAGCTGGTGAAGTTATGAGCGCCGCGCGACCCGAGGTCATCGTGCGCAATTCGCGCCCAGAGGATTTCGGGCAGATCATCGAGATGACGCGGGAGGTTTATCACGACAGCCCGTCATGGAAACCTGAGCAGCTCGTCTGGCATTTGGAAGTGTTTCCGGAAGGACAATTCGTAGCGGTGGAAGAGGGTCCGAGCGCATCGTCGGGATGGCGGCGAGTTTGATTGTGCTTTGGGACGATTACGAAACGAAGCGAGCTGGCACGATTTCACCGAGCGGGGGAGGTTTCACAATCACGATACGAAAGGCCGTACGCTGTACGGCGCGGAAGTGATGGTGCGCCCGAGCGAACAAGGCCGGGGCGTCGGCAAGAAACTCTACACCGCGCGCCGCGCGCTCGTGAAAAAGCTGGGCCTGCTCCGCGTGCGAGCCGGAGCGCGCATCCGTGGTTATCATCTCCAAGCCGATCGACTCACGCCGGCGCAGTATGTCCTGCAAGTGGAAGCCGGAATGCTGAGCGATCCGACACTTTCGTTTCAGCTCAAGCAGGACTTCGTGCCGCTGGCGGTGGCGCCGGATTATTTGCACCATGATCCGCAAAGCCTCGGCCACGCGGCCGTGATCGAGTGGCTGAATCCGGAAATGGCGACGGAGCAGGATACGCGGTGCGCCACCCCAGCTTCGCACCGGAGTCGTATCCGCCCGCGCCGTAGCGGAAGAGATTAGCGCAGGAGTTCGGCGACCAGCACGCCAGCGTAGGTCCCGAGCGCGTTGCCAACGGAGCCGACCAGGATTCCCGGAAGCCGCAGATCGTCGCGGCCGATTGCGGTGGCGAGGACGCCGGCACTGGCCGCACCGCCGATGTTGGCGTTAGAGGCGACGGAGATCATGGCCCAATCCTGTTTAAACAAACCGCCGCCCACAAAGAGCAGGGTGCCGTGCACGCAGATGATGATCGTAACCCAGACGAGGAGAAGGAGCGCGACCGATCCGTTGGCGACGAGCGCGGCGATGTCGCAATACGCGCCGATGACAGCGAGGAAGAGTAGAACAGTGAAGTAACCGAGCGTGCGTGCGCCACGAAGCTTTTGCACAACGCGGAGTTGCGCGAAGACGAGCGCGAACGTTGTCAGGATAATCATGACCGGGAGGCCGGGCAGCACTCGGACGATGAGCTGCGAAACAAAAAGACTGGCGGTGCCGAGCGCGATCAGAAGGGCGAGATCGATCACGCTGATGCGTTCGCCGCCTTGGAGTGGCTCGGCAGTGGCGAAAGCGGGAACGTCGGCACGCACCGTCTTCGCACCGCGGGGAAACCACTTTTGCAATAAACGCGGGAGGAGGATTGTGGCCACAATCCAAAAGGTGGTGATGATGTTATCGGCGGCGTTGATCGCGGCGAAGAGCGTGCCGTTCTTGGTCATTCCGTATTGGAGGGCGACGGCGTTCAAGTTTGCGCTGCCGCCGATATAGGTGCCGGTGTACATGCCCGCGACGGCAAAGCTTTTCTCCACCCCGTGATTCTGCGGGGCGATGAGGTGATAGCCGACGAGCGCGCCAATGATCGTGGCGACCGCTCCGCAGCAAAACAGGATGAGCATCGGCGCGCCGGCGTGGCGCAGATCCTTTAGGCGGACATCCAAGAGGAGAAAGAAGATCGCGAGCGGCGCGATGTAGCTGAAGATGCCGTCATAGAGCGGCGGCGCATCCGACGACGACGGAATGATGCGCAGATTCGCAAGGACGGCCGCCGCGAGGATGACAACGAGCGCGGAGCCGAGAGAGCGAAAAAAACGTTTCCGGCAGAGCCACTCGGAGAGCGCGACGAGCAGGAGCAGGATCGTGCAGACGTAAAGCGGATCGGAGACGAAGGACATGCGGCGCAGCCTACCAGATGGAGGGCTGCGCTGTCGCGCGCGACAGCCTACTTTGTCGCGAAAGGATCAACGGCGCTGTTCAGCGAGAGTGACCGGGCCGGAAATGGCGCGGTGCTGAGCAGCGCGGGCGGCTTCATGGTGCTTTTGCCGCCGATGGAGTAGGCGTAGAGTTCCGCATTGTTCGGCTCCACGAAATCGGCGCTCCGAACGACCAGGGGTTCCTTCATGTATTTCGAAAGCTCTTGGGCGAGAACGATGGCAATGGTGCGCGGGTCGCGGGTGTAAATCGGGATTTGGAATCCGCCGGAGTTGCGGTCATATCCATAGATCGTTCCTTCAGTCTCCCAGACGCAATAGGCGTGGCCGGCGACATTATTTTCAAAACGGACGAGGAGCACCTTGGCCCAGTAATCCGGCTCGAGCTTGTGCCGGGCTTTTGTGATGGCGAGGTAATTGCAGGCCGAGACCACGCATCCGTTCAGTAAGACGAGGTCGTCTTCGCCTGGGTCCACCAGAACCACGGGCTGCGGGCGGCCACAAGCGGCTAGCGTCAGGAGGGCGACCGCGAAGAGTGTGCGAAAGACGAATTTAGACATGTTGGTGACGCAAAGTGGCTGGAAAATGCTGTTTTTTACAGCAGTTGTGCTGAATGTAACATCTTCGAGCCAAAAATTGGAAGCGTCTTCTGCGCTTGTTGCGCGCGCTTCACTCAAGTTATAAGCGCGGCAACGCGTATATGACGAGGGAAAGATGACCTGACTTTCCGTGTCGATCCGCCAAATATGGGCAAGCCTCAAGCGTGGCGCTCGAGAAAAGGCCCTTACTGGACGGACGCGAGCTTGGCTCGAATGGCAGCCTTGAAATCGGCCGTGCTGAGCGATGCCTCGGACCCCGCGTCCGCGGAATGAACTGCGGCGTCTTCGGTGCCCAACTTTGCGAGATCGTTCACCGCCCCGCCGTGATCGTCGGCCACGACTTCCCGGCCGCTGCGTTCATCCTTCTGCACCCGAAAGCGGCCGTGCATGATGCCGACAAGCGGAACAAACTGGCGGCCGTTGTTCTCTACAAAAAGGATGTCGCGATCCCCCGCGACGAACTTCGGCGAGTCCGTCACCTCCATCGTCTGATCGCCCACGGTGCCGCCCATGATCCGCATCTTGTAGGTCTTGCCGGTTTCGCCTTTGAGCGCTTCGTTCACCGTGAAGGTCACGAAGGTGACGATGTGGCGTTGCGCGCCTTCGCCCGTCCACTGGGAAGTGACGTCCGTGACGGTGCCGTCGAAGATCGCCTCGGCCTGGCTTACGAGCTGTTCGAAAGTGGGCGGAATAACGGTCGTGGCGAGCGCGGTTTGGAGCGCAAGCAAGGTGCAAACAGCGAGAAGCAGCGAGCTGAAGATTTTCATAAGGCGGACTGGATGAACGGACATGGCGAGAGAGGGAGAAGAAGAAAATTTCACACGAATCCTACAGTAATCTACGGGAAACTTGGATCAAGGTTCGAGATCGTATACTTCCACGAGGCCGATGCCGGTGCCGTTATTTACCCCGCGCACGATGGCAGTGTAGCTGCCCGGTGCGAGTGTAGTCAGGATGGCGCTTTCAAGCGCGTGGGTGGGCGCGAGGCCGCTCGCGAGAATCTCATTCAACTGGCCGTTCGTCCCCCAATCGTCGTTTGAAGCAATTTGATTTCCGCTGCTATCATACAGTTCGAGGCGGGGATTCGCGAGGACACCGCTGATGGAACTCGCGAGTGACGGTCCGAGTGCGCGGATCGCCATTTTTTTGCCAGCGGAACCGCGCACAATCAGCCCGCCGATGAGAACCTCATCACCGAGGCCGATGCGACCGCGGGTGGAGAGGTTGACGAGCCGGGTCGCGTTTGTGTCCAACTCGTAGCCTTCCACCAAGGCTATCCCTTGCGTGCCACTCGCCCCGCGAACTACGGCGGTGTAACTGCCAGGTGCGAGGGTCGCCACGAGCGCGGGTTCTAGCGGATGACCGGGGGCGACGCCGCTATTCTGGATTTCCGCGGCTTGGTTACTGGATTGCCAATTATCGTTCGCGGCGATGATCTGGCCGGCGGAATTGATTAATTCAAGTGTGGGATCTGCCATCGCTCCGGCAATCGAACCCACGAGCGAGGAACCGGTGGCGCGGAGGATAATCTTCTTCGATGACGACCCGCGCAAGATGAAGCCGCCAATGAGGGCGTTCTCGTTCAAGCCCACCTTCATGCGGGTGGAAATGTTTGCGAAATGACTTGGATCCGCCGCAGCCGGGGGCGCTGTCGGGACGCCATAGAGAGATTGGATACCCCCTATGTCGTCGCTCGAGAGAGTCTCGCGATCGCTGGTTGTGGGCTGCATCATGTTGTCGCCATTAAAATGGTTCAGGCCCAAGCCGTGACCCAACTCATGCATCAACACGCGGCGGACATCCCCGGTCGCATAGCCGCCTGGACCGTCAAAGCGAAGCGGCCCGCGATACGAATCGAAAGCTTGGGCGCGATTAAAGAGGACGTCGGCCTCGATGATGTTGGAGCCCTGCGTGAAATAATAGGTGACCGCGAGCGTGCCAGTGCCGAAGGCCTGACCAAAAACGTTGTTGGAGAAGACGACGGAATTTACCCGATCGCCGCTGGAGACGGGTGCAGTGGGGTTGAGGACCGCGCTCACCTGTACCCGACCCATCTGCCGGTTCCACGCGTCCACGGCAGGCAACGCGGCCGTATCCCAAGACGTATTTCCGTCCAGGAGCGTGTTAGGTGCCTGGCCGCACCCAAATTGGAACGTCACGCTGCCGGCTGGCCAGGTTTTTCCGATGGTGGAATAGCCGAGAGCGGGGCTGGAAAGAATGGTGATCGCAAGCCCGGCCAAGGCGAAACGCCTGAGCGTAAAGCAAAACGAGACGACGCCGTTGGTCATAATCACTATAAAAGCAAGAAGTGTGCGCAATCTTGGCGGGATCTTTCTCGTCAGCCGTAATTTAAATCAGGGAAGAGAAAGAGAGTGCGGAAACCCCATCGAGAGCATGCATATTGCGGGAAGATGGTTCGGCTTACGAACTCACCCCGCATTCTGAAGCGTTGCGAAGATTTTCAACGGGGATCAAAGATTTCAGAACACCAAGCCGTCTCGCAAAAGCTTCGTTCGCGCCAACCATGCTCGATGAGAACAGTGCACACAGGGATCGGAGACGGGGAGGGTAACCGAGAGCGCTGCTTCTTAGGGCACGATGAAGATCTGCTGGGTATACGGATCTTTGGCTTTATCGCCCGCTTTGTAACCGGTCACATCTACAATTCCCCCCTTGGGGTCGACGCTGTAAACGTAACCCGGCTTACCGGGAACCGGTTTCGCGGTGGGAAATTGCGTGGCCGACTTCGGACGCGGCGTTGAGGCAATCGCCGGGCCGGGCGGCGGCGGATTGCGCGTGACCGTCGTTGTCGGTGGGGTCGAGGCCGTGCGCCGACTCGCCACGGTAGGCTGCGGCGGCGGCATAACTACGGGCCGGCCAGGCGTTGAGACATCGGAAACCTGAGTCCTCTGGACTGTCGTGGTCGTCGTCGTTTCCCTCGGCTCGATCCGCCGACGGACAAAGGCCGCAGGGGCATCGATCACGCGAAAGGACGTCACCGCCACATCCCGCGCCGTTCCGCAACCTGCGAGAACAAGTCCACCAAGGATCAACAACCGTGCCGGGGAGCGCATGCGGCCATCTAATCGATTATTTGAGCAATCGCGAGAAAAAATCTCACCCATCTCGGGGCAAGCGCTCAAGCAGGCATTTCACGTCCGCGACAAAGCTGTCGCACATCTCATCGGTCGCGGCCCAGGAACACATCACCCGATGAATGTCTGGTTCGAGAAATTTATAGAAATGCCAGCCGCACTGATGGAGACCCGCTACCAACTGCCCGGGCATGTGGAGAAAAAGCGCGTTGGCCTCGCGCGGAAACGCCAGTTTAAGATAGGGCAAGCCCGCGAGCGAGAGCGCCAGCCTCTCTGCCGCGGCGTTCGCGCGTTGCGCGTTCCGCAGCCAAACCCCATCGCGGAGCAAGCCCGCCCACGGCGCGGCGAGAAAGCGCATTTTAGAGGCCAGCTGCCCTGCTTGTTTCGCGCGGTAGTCAAACTCGCGCGCCAGCTCTTTGTTAAAGAAGACCACCAGTTCTCCGCCACCGGCCCCATTTTTGGTTCCGCCCAAGCACAACACATCGACCCCCAGCTCCCAAGTGATATTTTTCGGCGCACAGCCCAATGCCGCGACCGCGTTCGCGAAACGCGCCCCGTCCATGTGTAGGTAAAGCGAACGCGCACGCGCGAAATCGGCGATCGCCCCCAGCTCGGCGCGCGAATAAACCGTCCCCAGCTCGGTGGATTGGGTCACACTCAAGGCGCGGGGCTTCGGCGAATGCAGGTCGCGTTGCTTTTGCATGGTGGCTTCGATTTCGCCCAAATCGAGCTTTCCGTTCGCGCCGCGCGTGGGCAGCAACTTCGAGCCGCCGGAGAAGAACTCCGGCGCGCCGCATTCATCCGTTTCGATATGCGCGTGCTCGTGGCAAAGCACGCTGTGGAACGAGCGGCAAAGTTGCGCCAACGCCAGGCTGTTGGCCGCGGTGCCGTTAAAAACCATGAAAACCTCGCACTCGGTTTCGAAGATTTCGCGCGTAAGGTCACAAACCCGCCGCGTCCACGGGTCCTCACCATAGGAAGCTGCCGCAGACGAATTTGCTTCCTCCAGCGCCCGCCACGCTTCCGGACAGATGGGCGCGGTGTTATCGCTCGCGAGCTCGTATCGATGGGCTGCCATTCCGCAGTGTAACGCATCCAACGCCGGCGCAACTCCTTCGGCCTACTCCCGTAACAAAACGATCGCCTGGACGGAAATCCCGCGCTCCTACACGCAAGCTTTCCGCCAGGCGAATCGCCCTACCTGTTCCCTAACGCCTAACTACAACCACGGAGGAGAAATATGAGCAGAAGGATTGGAATCGGGATCCCCAGGACCCACATCAAGACATATCCCATCGCCCCTTTTTCACCGCTTGGTTTCTGTAATTTCATATGATCGTCCCTCGATCACCTTTGTTTCGGTCCCGGTGCTCGGAGCGCGCGTATGGGAAGGGAGAATTTCTGTGTGCGTAGGATTTTCCACCGCTTTCCTGATCAGACTTTGCCAACGAGGGGGGCCGCAGTATCGTCCGGCCCATGAGTGCTCTGCAGGCGGAAACCGAACGGCGCGGTGAACAGATTTTTCACCTCGTCGATCAACATCCAGAATCGATTTTCACCAAGGCAGGCTTCTATCAAAAGATGATGGCGCTCTCGATGAAGGACGAGCACTTCAAGGTGCAAATGTTCCGCTTCGTGGACGTGCTCGCCTCCCTCCGGAACTCGCACGAGATCGTCCGCCATCTCGACGAATATTTCCGGGACATGCGCAACGGTTTCGCGCCGCTCCTCCAAACCGGCGTGCGCGTCGCGAAGATTGCGCCGTGGTTTTCCAGTTGGTTCCTGCGCTGGAACGTCTCCGGCATGGCGCGCCAGTTTATCTCCGGCCGCAATCCGAGCGACGCCATGAAGACCCTGCGCAAAGGCCGCAAGAACCGCATCGGCTTCACCGTGGACTTGTTAGGCGAAGCCGTCGTGAGCGAACAAGAAGCCTACGAGTACGGACTCCACTGCCTCGAATTGCTCGAGGGCCTAGCCGAGCAAACCAAAGGCTGGACAGATCCGCTCGGGAAAAACGCCGAGCTCTTCCCGGTCGTAAACCTGTCGATCAAAATCTCCGCGCTCTACTCGCAGATGAACCCGGCCGATCCCGCCGACGCGATCGCGCACCTCACGCCCAAGCTGCGGCCCATCCTGCGGCGCGCGAAAGAGCTGGGCGCATTTGTGAATTTCGACATGGAGAGCTACGCGCACAAAAACGCCACGCTCGAACTTTTCAAAACGCTCTTCAGCGAGCCGGAGTTTAACGACTGGCCGCACGCCGGCATCGTCATCCAGGCCTACCTACGCGACGCCGAACGCGATCTGCGCGACCTGATCGAGTGGGCGCGGAAACGCGGCACGCGTTTCACCGTCCGGCTCGTGAAAGGCGCCTACTGGGACTATGAGAAGATCAAAGCCGCGCAGAATGGCTGGCGCTGCCCCGTCTGGCTGCAGAAGCCGGAAAGCGACGCCAATTTCGAGGCTTGCACGCGCGTGTTGCTCGAGAGCGAAGACATTGTCACCGCCGCCTTCGGTTCGCACAACGTGCGCAGCATCGCGCACGCGCAAGCGCTGGCCGAGCAGATGGGGATCGACAAAAGCCGCTACGAATTCCAACTCCTCTACGGGATGGCGGGGCCGATCAAGCGCGCCCTCGTCGAGATGGGTTTTCGCGTGCGCGAATACTGCCCTGTCGGCGAGCTGCTACCGGGCATGGCTTATCTCGTTAGGCGACTGCTTGAGAACACCTCCAACGAAGGATTCCTCCGCGCGAAGTTCTCCGATAACGCCTCCGCTTTGGCCCTCCTGCGCGATCCTTCCAGCCTCGTCACCACGCGCCCACGCGACCTTGCCGAAGTAGAACCCGACGGGAGTCTCGAGCCCGCCGGCGATCCCTCGCGCAACGGCGCCACGCGCGAAACGCCCCCGGGAGATACCTACGAAAACTCGCCGTTGGTCAATTTCGTCCATCGCCAAAGTCAGGAACAAATGCGGACCGCCCTGCGCGAGGTTCGCGCGCGGTTCGGAGCGCAATACCCGCTCGTCATCAACGGCGAAAAAGTGATGACCGGCGCCTTTGTCCCATCGCTCAATCCGAGCAATCCGAGCGAAGTCATCGGCTCTGTCGCGGAGGCGAAAATTCCGGAAGCGGAAGCGGCCGTGGAAGCGGCACGCGCAGCTTTCGGCCCCTGGTCGCGCACGAGTGTGAGCCACCGCGCCGAGCTTTTGGAACGCGTCGCCAGCATTATGGATCGGCGCCGCTTCGAGCTTTCCGCGGTGGAAGTTTTCGAAGTCGGCAAACCGTGGGCGGAGGCCGACGGCGACATCCGCGAGGCGATTGATTTCCTGCTCTTCTACGCACAGCAAATGCGCATCCTCGGTCGACCGAAACTTACCCAGCACGTTCTCGGTGAAGAGAGCTATCAGCATTACTGGCCACGCGGCGTGGCGCTGGTCATCGCGCCTTGGAATTTCCCGATCGCGATCATGTGCGGCATGGTCTCGGCCGCCCTCGTCACCGGCAACACCGTGATCATGAAACCGGCCGAGCCGTCTGCGGTTTGCAGCGCGTTGCTCATGGAAATGTTCGAAAAAGCCGGCCTCCCAAATGGCGTGCTCAATTTCCTTCCCGGCCACGGCTCCGTCATCGGCGCGCATCTCGTCGATCACAAAGACGTCAACGTCATCGCCTTCACGGGCTCGCGCGAAGTCGGGCTCAAAATTTGGGAGGCCTGCGGCCAGATCCGGCCCGGCCAGCGCGAATTGAAAAAGATGATCTGCGAGATGGGCGGCAAGAACGGCGTCATCGTCGACTCCGATGCCGACCTCGACGAAACCATCGTCGACACCGTTTACTCCGCCTTCGGATATCAGGGGCAAAAATGTTCCGCCTGCTCGCGTTTGATCGTGATGGAGGAGAACTACGATCGCGTCGTCGAGCGCTTGATCGCCGCCACCGC
>JBDSNB010000133.1:0-3335 GCA_039915555.1 Chthoniobacterales bacterium
GTCGAGGATGGTTCGTTGGCCTCGTTAAAATCCGGACCAAAAAAAATAAATGCAGATCACCAAGATCTCGCTCTCGCGGCTTAATTGACTGCGATGTCCCGGGCTGGACGCCTGCTACGGCTCGGGACATGGACAGCAGGCTAATCGGACGGCGGAGTGACCGCGCCGGACGGTGAAGGAAACCTCGTGGTGGCTCGGGGAACGGAGTGTGCCGGCGCAGCCTTCGTTTCTTTAAAAATAAATCACCGGCTAAACCTGTAGAAGCTTGTGCAGATGGCTTCGAGGACAGGGGTTCGACTCCCCTCGCCTCCAGTCTTCGCTCGCCGCCTTGGGGGGGCGCGAAGACTGTCGCGCCGTAGTCTTGGCGAAGGCGGATGCATGTGACCGAGTGGACGCTTTGGCGGCGAGCTTCGACTCGGCATGCCAGTGGGAATCGTGCATCGTTAACCGAGATCGATGTCGCAGTTCGTTTACGTTTACATTTTGCAAAGCGAGCTCGAACCGGAACGCTTTTACACCGGCTGCTCGCGCGATCTGCGGAAACGCTTTCTTGGCCATAATGCCGGCAGAATCTCGCACACGGCGAAGTTCAGACCGTGGCGGCTGAAAACCTACGTCGCCTTCTCAGATGACACTCGGGCGCGTGGGTTTGAGCGTTATCTGAAATCGTCGTCGGGAAGGGCTTTCGCGAAAGAGCGTTGTAAGCATCGCCACTACGAAGCGGCAGATGCCGCGTGCTCGACGGCGGGTGTGAGATCGCGTGCGGGATCAATCTTCCAGCGCGTCGCGCCGCTTTCCAAATCGGCGGTTACCGGCCAGCGAAAGCGGTCTTGGTGAGTTGCATGGGGAAACGACGCTGACCTCGACCGCGGGCGTCACAAACCGTCGGCTCCGCGCCGTTCCGGTTGCCTCGGCGCGGGCCGCGCTCTATGAAGTTGGAGAGCAACCACTCACGACATGATCGAAAAACGCATCGAAGCGATCCAGACCACGATCGAGACGGCCAAGAACATTCCCGACGAACGGAAAGCGGAACTTTTGCAGATGGTCGCGGAGTTGAACTCCGAAATTCAAGCGCTCGCCGAGACGGATGACGAACAAGCATCCAGTATCACGCGGTTTGCCGACATCTCGGCGCACGAGGCCTCGCGCTCCGCGAAAAATCCCCAGCTCGCTGACACCGCGCTTGATGGCTTGCGCGGATCGATCCAAGGGCTCGAGGAATCACATCCGGTCATCGTCGGGATTGTGAATCGGTTCGCGACCGCGCTCTCGAATATGGGGCTCTGAGTGATCGGCGTTACGGAGCGTCTTCGGCGTTCTTCGTCGCGACCTGTCGTCTGACTTCGTTTGTGCGATCGAGGGAACGCTTGGCCCAATTGTGCTCGCTGGTTTCGCGCGGAGCTGTGGGTGCGGTCACCGCTGGCGCGGGGGCTGGCGGTTCCTGACGTTGTTTGTGCGCCACGAAACCTCCGATCGCGGCGCCTACGATTAACAATCCGATCAACTTGCGCATAATCCCTGAGGGGGAGCAGGCCGCGAGCCATCCCCCGTGCTCGATTGCCGGGGAATACGGCCGATGGTAACTACTCCCATGTTTGTGCAACCCTTTCGTCGAGCTGCCGTCGTCGTGCTCCTTGCGTGCAGCCTCCTGGCCGCACCGAGCGATGCGCAGGTGTATGAGGGGCGCGAACTCGTCAAAGCTGAACTGCTCGCGAAGACGACCGCGATCGTGCCCGGCCAGCCGTTCACGGTCGGTGTGCTGCTGAAGATGGTTCCGCATTGGCACACGTATTGGAAATTTCCGGGCGATGCTGGCATCCCCACGGAGATAAAATGGAAGCTGCCGGAGGGGTGGAAGGTGGGCGAGATCCAGTGGCCGATTCCGCTTAAGCTCGTGGAGCCGGGCGATATTCAGATTTACGGCTACCACGATGAGGTCCTGCTCATGCAGGAGATCACGCCGCCTCCGTCGATCAGCGACGCAACGGTGAAACTTTCCGCGGAAGCCGACTGGCTGGTCTGCGAGAAAATCTGCATCCCGGGCGGGACGGCGTTGGAATTGGACGTGCCGGTGGCCGGTTCTGCCGCCGCGGCGAACGAAGAGATCTTCCATCGTTACCAACGTGCTCTCCCGCAGCCGTGGCCCGCAGCCGATGTTGCCACGGCGGAGTGGTCGCGCGCGCCGACGGAGCTGACGCTCCGAATCAAGAGCAGCGCGCTCGCGAATCATCCCGCGCTCGAGTTTCTGCCTTTTCCGGACGAGACCGTGGTGGTCGCGCATCCCACCACGGAACGCACGGCCGACGGCGCGATCTTCCGCATCCCGATCGAGACGAGCAACGCGAAGTTATCGGCGCTTTCGGGCGTGATTGTCTTCGGTCAAACGCCCGACGGGCCCGATCGAAACGCTTGGGAACTCGGCGCGCAGCAGGCAACAGCGGCCGACACGAAAAGCGCAGCGGCTTCAGCGTCCTCGCCCGTCGCGGGCGGCGGCCTCGCGAAGTATCTGCTCTTTGGATTGCTCGGCGGTTTTATCCTCAACTTGATGCCGTGTGTGCTGCCGGTGATCTCTTTGAAGATTTTCGGTTTTGTCCAACATGCGGGCGAGAGCCGCGGTCATATTTTGCGCAGCGGTCTCGCTTTTATCGCGGGTATTTTCGTGTGGTTCCTCGGGGTGGCGGTGCTCTTGATCATGCTGCAACGGGCCGGCAATCAAATCGGCTGGGCGGTGCAATTCACGAACCCGTATTTTGTGCTCGCGCTTTGCGCGGTCGTCTTTGTTTTTGCGCTCAATCTCTTTGGCGTTTTCGAGTTCACGCTTCCGCAAAGCGCGAATCGCAGTGTGATGCATGTCACGGGCGGCAGCGGGCATCTGGCTTCATTTTTCCAGGGTTTGTTCGCGACTGTGCTGGGCACGTCGTGCACCGCGCCGGTCCTGGGCGTGGCGGTCGGGTTCGCGCTCTCCCAATCCGCGCTCGTCATTCTCCTTATGTTCACTGCGATCGCCGCTGGCATGAGCGCGCCGTATCTCTTGCTTTCGGCGCAACCGGCCTGGGTGAAATTGTTGCCGCGCCCCGGTGCGTGGATGGAGCGGCTGAAGCAGCTGATGGGCTTCCCGATGCTGGCCACGCTTGTCTTTCTGCTCTACGTCCTCGGCGAACAACGCGGACCGCTCGCGGTCATCTGGACGCTCTGCTTTCTGCTCGTGCTCGGTCTCGCTGCCTGGATGAAAGGTGCGTTCCTCGTCCCGACCGCTTCCACCCGCAGCCGCGTCGTCGTCGTCGTCCTCCTCCTCGCCCTCGTCCTTGGCGGAGGACATTATTTCATCCGGG
>JBDSNB010000027.1:0-3509 GCA_039915555.1 Chthoniobacterales bacterium
ATCGCGACGTAGATGCAATAGAGCGGACGGAAGTCCTTCATCTTGCCCTCTTCGCCGGCCTTGTTCAGTTTCGCCTGGCTGATGATGGTATCGAGCGCGACGGCCGATTTGCCGGTGGCGCGATCGCCGATGATCAACTCACGTTGACCGCGACCGATCGGAATCATGGCGTCGATCGCCATGATGCCAGTCTGCACCGGCTGGTTGACGCTTTTCCGTTTGATGACGCCGGGCGCGATTTTCTCCAAAGGATAAGACGCTTCCGCCTTGATCGGGCCTTTGCCGTCGAGCGGCTCACCGATCGTATTGACGACGCGGCCGAGGAGCGCCTTGCCCACGGGCACCTGCAAGAGCTTGCCGGTCGTTTTGACTTCGTCGCCTTCCATCACTTTCGTCGTGTCGCCGAGAATGATGGCGCCCACTTCGGTCTCCTCGAGGTTAAGCGCGAGACCGAAGACGCCGCTCGAGAATTCGATCATCTCGTTCAACATCACGTCGCTCAGGCCTTCGATTCGGGCCACGCCGTCGCCCGTGTCGCGCACGATGCCGACGTTGCTTTTGCTCGTCGAGGTTTTCAGGCCTGCGATCTGGGTTTCGATCTCTTCAAGGATGGTGCTCATATAAGGGTAAGGTTAAAGTTGTTGCTGGAGGCGTTGGAGCCGGTTGCGCACGCTGCTGTCCCACACGTCGCTCCCGACGCGGATGCGCATCCCGCCGAGCAGCTCCGGATTCACGATGAAGTTCATCGTGAGATCGAGGCCGTATTTCCGCCGTAAATTTTGCACAAGCTGCGCCGAAGCTTCGGGCGCCAGTTCGGTCGCGCTCTCGATCGTGGCGCTCCGCTTCTCCACTTCGAGACGCAAAAGGCGCTTGTAGGCGTCGAGGATCTTGAGGTAATTGCGCGGCTTCTGCTCGATCAACGTCTTCACCAACTGGCTGATCCGGCCGCGATCGAGCTGTCCATCAGCGAAGCTGGAGCGCAAAAGCTGCCGGGAAACCTGGCGGGTTTCTTTGTTGATCTTCATTCGTTAGAAACTAGGAGGCCATCTGGCGGGTGGCTTCTTCCTGGAGACGACGTTGATCGTCGCTGTCGAGGACTTTGCCCGTGACTTTCGAGGTCGTGTCGACCACGAGCCGTCCGATCTGGCGTTTCAATTCCGTCATCGTCCGCTCGTGCTCGATCGCACTCGCCTCGCGCGCCTTCGCCATGATCTGCTCCGCGGCGGCGACAGCTTCCTGCTGTTTCCGCTCGGCGACGTGGCCCGCGCTCTCGCGTGCTTCGTCGATCATCTTCTGCGCTTGCGCATTGGCTTTCGACAAGATCTCCGCATGACGCTGCTCCGCTTCCGCGAGTTGCGTCTTGATCTTCTCGGCGTTGAGCAATCCTTCCGCGATGCGCTGCCGGCGTTCCTCGAGAATTCCGAGGATCGGCTTGTAGGCAAAGTGGCGCAGGAGCAACGCGACGATCACGAAGCTGATGACCTGCGAGAGGAACATCCACAGGTTGAACCCGAAGGTCTCACCCGTGGAACGGGCGATGTCCGTCAGGCCACCTGCTTGAGCGAGGAGTAGGTTCATGGATTAGAAAACCGGCGCAGCGAAAAGGGCGACGCGGGCTTACTTAACGAGGAACAAGGCGTAGAACACGATCGCTTCCGCGAGCGCGATCGCGAGAATCGCCTGCACCAGAATCGGGGTCGCCGCGCCGGGGTTGCGTCCGACGGCCGAGGCTGCGCCCATGCCGATCAAACCCACGCCGATGGCCGCGCCCAGAGCCGCGAGACCGACGTGAATGCTTCCGCTAATTTCCGCCAACATTGGTAGTATCATATTTTTCTCTTTGGTTGTTTGTCTCAGCCACTCCGCGGGAACCACGGGCACATGGCCGAAAATTTTTAGTGGTGCGCGGTCTCGTGTCCGCCCTCGTGGGAGGCAATGAGGAGGGTAAAGACCGCGGTCAAAAGCATAAAGACGAGCGCCTGGACGAAGCCGACCAGCACTTCGAGGAAGTAAAACGGAATCGAGATGAGCCAGGCGAAGAACTGCCCGCCCGCCATCGCCATCGATTCGAGCATAATCTCACCCGCGTAAACATTGCCGAACAAACGGAAGCTAAGCGAGATCGGCCGGAACAGGATGGAGACGATTTCCAACCAGCCGACGATAAAGAAAATGAAGATCATCAGAATCTTCAGCACGCCCTTCGTGTCGCCCTTCGGCGCGAAAAGATGCATGATCACTCCGCCGACGCCGTTGGATTGCACGGCCCAGACCATCCAGAGAACGAAAAACGTGCACGCCATCGCGAAGGTGAGATTCAGATCCGCATTCGCGCCCCGCAGAAACGGAGTCGTCACCATAAAACCGCCGTTCGCGGTCGGATGTCCCCAACCGATCGTGCCCACGCCGGGAATGAGGGCGAACCAATTCAGGAAGAGAATGAAAATAAAAATCGTAGCGAAGAACCAAAACGTCTTCTTGACGAGATCTGGCCCGATCATGCCTTCGAGAAAGTTGTAAAGACTCTCCACCATCCACTCCCAAAAATTTTGCAACCCGCTCGGGACTGGCTGGATTTTCCGCGTCGCGAGCTGGGCGAGGAGAATGATGAACGCCGCGACAAACCACGTCACCGCCATCGAGTTTGTGACCGTAAATTTGCCGATGTTGAAAAGCACCGGCGGCTTCAGCGGCAGGGTGTGATGTTCGTCCGCGGCGTGGCCTGCCTCCGTCGTCGCCTCGTGTCCAGCGGGCGCGTGTGCCGTTTCTTGCGCGAAGAGCGGCGCGGAAAAATTCGCCAAGAAAGCGAAGACGAGCGTCAGAATAAACAAATAGCGGTGAGGCATGCAGCGAGGGATTTGGCAAGCAGCGGCCCGATGCTCTTCGTGGGTGCGATGGCCGCAAAAGCCACGCAAACAACGCAAGGGGGCGCCGCGCGCTTACCAAAGCTGGTTTTGTCAGATTGACAAGGAACCTTTTTTCTCGCACTCCCGCGACCGCTGTCGCGACCGTTATTCCGCCGCCACGTGTCGGGAAAAAGACTCCACCGGGGCGGCCGCTACAGACGTGCGCGCAGGCTCCGCCGCCAAGGAAAATCCCGTCGCCTCATCGTAGTAGCGCTCGAGCTGCCGCACCTGTGCTCCGATCTCAAACTCCGCCACCACGCGTTCGCTTCCTAGCAGCCCCATCTCGCGGAAACCATCGCCAGAACGCGCGAGTGTTTTCATCGCGTTGGAGAGCGCTTCGAAATCGCGCTCCTGCACGAGCAACCCACCGCGCCCGTGCTCGACCGCCTCGGGAATGCCACCGTGCCGCGTGCCGAGCACTGGCAAACCTGTCGCCATCGCTTCGAGGACGGAATTTGGGATGCCTTCCTGGTTCAGATCAGGCGGCGTTTCGCTGGGATGAATGAAGAAGTGGGAAGTCGCGTAGAGTTCCCGCAAATCCGGCTGCGAGAGAAACCCGCAGAAACGCACCTTGGCGGAGATTCCCAGCTCGGCCGCCAGTTC
>JBDSNB010000186.1:0-4055 GCA_039915555.1 Chthoniobacterales bacterium
AAACCGAACGGCATCGTTCTTTCTGGCGGCCCGGCCAGCGTTTATGACGACGGCGCGCCGCAGATCGATCCGGAGATTTTTGCGCTTGGCATTCCGGTACTGGGCATCTGCTACGGAATGCAATTGATGGCGCAGCATCTCGGCGGGCAGGTCGAGTTCAGCGCTCGGCGCGAGTACGGCGCGGGGATGCTCTACGTCGCGGGCGGCTCCCGCCTTTTCGAAGGCATCGGCGAGCATCTCGATATTTGGAATAGTCACGGCGACAAGGTGACGGCGCTGCCCGAGGGTTTTCGCTCCGCCGCGCACACGGAGAACTCGCCTCTGGCCGCGATCGAAGATCCGGCGAAGCGGCTCTACGGTCTACAGTTTCATCCCGAAGTCGCGCACACGCCGCGCGGGAAAGAGATCATCCAAAATTTTGTCTACCACATTTGCGGGTGCGCGATGGATTGGACGATGGGCTCGTTCATCGACGAAGCCTGCGCGCGCGTGCGCCAGCAGGTGGGCGAAGAGAAAGTCGTGCTCGGACTGAGCGGCGGCGTTGATTCGTCCGTCGTGGCCGCGCTTCTGCACAAAGCAATTGGCGATCAGTTGACGTGCATCTTTGTGAACAACGGCCTCCTCCGCGAACGCGAAGCGGAAATGGTGCAACGCGTCTTCGGCGAGAACTTCCACATCAAGCTCAAGTATGTGGACGCCTCCGAGCGTTTCCTCGCGAAGCTCGTGGGCATCACCGATCCAGAGCAGAAGCGAAAGATCATCGGAAACGAATTCATCGACGTCTTCCAGCGCGCGACCGAGGAGTTGCTGGAAGAGGACGCAGCGCAAGGCGAACGCGGACACAGTTACAAATTTCTCGCGCAAGGCACGCTCTATCCCGATGTGATTGAGAGCGTGGCCATCGGCGGCAATCCCGCGCACGTCATCAAAAGCCACCACAACGTCGGCGGCCTGCCAGAGAAGATGCATTTCGAGCTCGTCGAGCCGGTGCGCCAATTATTCAAAGACGAAGTGCGCCAGGCGGGCCTGCAACTCGGTCTCCCGAAGGAGGTCGTCTACCGGCAGCCGTTCCCCGGCCCGGGTTTGGCGGTCCGCATCCTGGGCGAAGTCACGCCGGAGAACCTCCGCATTCTGCGCGACGCCGACACCATCGTGGCGAGCGAAATGAAAGCGTCCGATTGGTACTACCGGGTCTGGCAATCCTTCGCCGTGCTGCTTCCCATTCGTTCCGTCGGTGTGATGGGCGACCAGCGCACCTACGAAAACACAATCGCGCTCCGCGTGGTGGAAAGTCAGGACGGCATGACGGCCGATTGGGTGCGACTTCCCTACGAATTACTCGCGCGCATCTCCACCCGCATCATCAATGAGGTGAAAGGCGTGAACCGCGTCTGCTACGACATCTCGAGCAAGCCGCCGAGCACGATCGAGTGGGAGTGAGCGTAGGCCGTTGCGACTGGTCGTAGTCGCGTCAAGCGCCCTGCTCTGGCGGCGATGATCTGAAATCAAAAGCCGCCCTTGCGCATGGAAACTGGATATACCATTGTAGTTTCCTCAGGAGAGCACGATGAAGAGAGCACCCATTAAGGCGGTGAGAAACATTCCACCCTCCGGTGCCCGAGAGCAGATCGTCGAAGCCGGCCGCACTCACTTTTTCCGCCACGGCTTTCGCGGCGTGACCATGGACGAGTTGGCCGCCGAGCTGGGGATGAGCAAGAAGACGCTCTACAACCACTTCAAAAGCAAGCACGTCCTCCTCGAAGCCGTCCTCGCCGCGAAGTTCGCCGCGATTGAGACGGAGTTGGATCGCATCGGACGCGACCATCCGCATGATTTCCCGGCCGCCCTCCATCATCTCCTCGCCGCGATCTCGCGGGAAATGGGTGAGATCAAACCGCCCTTCGTGCGGGATATGCGCCAGAAAGCGCCCCAGCTTTTCAAAACCGTGGAGCGCCGCCGCGCGGAAATTATCGAGCGCACCTTCGACGAGCTTTTCGTCGAAGGACAGCGCACCGGGATGGTGCGCAAGGACATCCCGGCCAAAGTCATGATCGAGATTTTGCTCGGCGCCGTGCAAGCCATCGCCAATCCCGCGAAAATGCAGGAACTCTCGCTCACGCCCGCGATCGCTTTCTCTTCTGTCCTGAAGATCGCGCTCGAAGGTGCCCTCACGGAGAAAGGACGCAAGATATGACGACGGCTTTCCGATCAGCACAAATCGCGGGCCGGCTGAGCGTGTTGCTTGCCCTCCTCGCTCTGAGTGGTTGCCGGCCTCCGCCGCGCGATTTGGTGCAAGGCTACGTCGAAGGCGAGTTTGTTTATGTCGCTTCGCCGCTCTCTGGCACGCTGACGACCCTGGCCGTGCAACGCGGCGCACAGGTGAAAAGCGGCGACCTCCTCTTCTCGTTAGACGACACCATGGAAGAGGCTGCGCGCGATCAAGCGAAGACCGCCATCACTCTTTCCGAAGTGGAAATGGTGCGGCAGGAAAAGCTCTTTCGCATGGGTCCGGGCGCAGCGCAGGATTTGGATCGCGCCCGCGCCGCGCGCGATCAGGACAAGCAACGGCTCACACAGGCGGAATGGAATCTGGCGCAAAAACAGCAGGCGGCGCCCGGCGACGCGTTCGTTTATGATACGCTCTTCCGCCGGGGCGAATGGGTGGCAGCGGGCAAACCGATCGTTTCGCTATTGCCGCCGCAGAATATCAAAGTGCGCGCTTTCGTGCCCGAGACATGGCTGGGCGGAATCCACGTCGGCGACACTGTGCGCGTTTCCGTCGACGGCGCGGCGCAGGAATTTGCCGGACGCATTTCCTACATCTCGCCGCGGGCCGAATACACCCCGCCCGTGATCTACAGCAAAGAGAGCCGCGAAAAGCTCGTCTACCTGATCGAGATCGTTTTCGAACCGGAGAGTGCCGCGCGCCTGCATCCCGGCCAGCCGGTCGATGTGCGATTCGATTCTCGCTCGTGAGCGCGCAAGCCGTCATCGACGTGCGCGGGATGACGAAGAGTTTCGGCGATCGCATGGTGGTCGACCACGTCGATCTCACTGTGCGCGCGGGCGAGATCTACGGGTTTCTCGGCCCGAATGGCAGCGGCAAGACGACTTTCCTCCGCCTGCTCTGCGGCTTGCTGAAAGCGGACGAAGGCAGCGGGACGTGTCTCGGTTACGATGTCATTTCTCAGAGCGAAGCGATTAAACGCGAGGTCGGCTATATGACGCAGCGGTTCAGTTTTTGGGAAGATTTGAGCATTGCAGAGAATCTCGATTTCGTCGCGCGCATGTATAACGTGAAAGACTGGCACTCGGTCGTGCGGCAAAGCATCGGAGAGCTCGGTTTGTCGGGGCGGGAGAAACAACTCGCAGGCCAGCTTTCCGGCGGATGGAAGCAACGCCTCGCCCTCGCCGCCTGCCTCATTCATCGACCGAAACTACTTCTGCTCGATGAGCCAACGGCCGGCGTGGATCCGAAAGCGCGCCGCGATTTTTGGGAACAAATCCATCTGCTTTCGGCGCGCGGGCTCACTTTCCTCATCACCACGCATTACATGGACGAGGCGGAACGCTGCCATCGCCTCGCCTATCTCGCCTACGGCAAATTGCTCACGCACGGCACGGTGGAAAAAGTGATCGAGCACGTCAGCCTAACGACCTGGTCGGTGCGCGGGCCGGGCCTGCCCGAGCTGGCCGAAAAGCTGCGCCAGCAATCCGGCGTGCAACAGGCGGTCGCGTTTGGGAATGCGCTCCACGTCAGCAGCAATGATGCAGCCGCTCTGGAACGAGCGATCGCGCCCTTCCGCGAGCCACCCTTCGAATGGCGGCAGATCTCACCCGGCCTGGAGGACGCGTTCATCAGCTTGATGGATTCGTCGAGCGACAACTTCGAGCGATGAACAGGCATCCAAAATTTTCCTTCGGCCGGCTCCGCGGCATCATCGTGAAGGAGTTCACGCAGATGCGACGCGACCGATTGACGTTCGCGATGGTGCTCGGCATCCCGCTCCTGCAGCTCACGCTTTTCGGCTACGCGATCAATGCCGATCCGCGGC
>JBDSNB010000264.1:0-2470 GCA_039915555.1 Chthoniobacterales bacterium
GGCGAATCGAGCGGCAGTCGTTAGGCGCGGCTACTGCATGATCTCGCGCACGAAGACGTTCAACTGTCCGTCGGATTGCCGCCGCACTTCCGTGATCTCGTAGGGACGCGCTTCATCACGGTTCACGGTGGCGCCTTGCGCCGGCGGCTTGGTGCCGGAAGGAAATTCCACAATGATGCGGGTGGAGGAAGGTGCCCCCAGACGGATGACGGATTCCGAGATCTTGTTTTTCGGTCGCAAGACCGCGCGATGTGATTCCGCGAAGTTGACCACAAATTGCCCGCGCAAATACACTCGCTCGCCGGCGAGACCACGGTTGGCCACATCCTCAAGATCGGAGGTGGCGATCAGACGTCCGGCGGGCATTTTTCCGGCGGGATAGGTTTTCCATGTTCCGCCACCGGCGGTCGAGGCGAGCGCGGTGTCGGGGTTTACCGGCAGTGCCGCTAACGCGGGAACCGCGGTCGGCTCGGGCGAAACGACCGCAACAGCGACCGCCGGAGTAGCCGTGGCTGGTGCGGCTGGTGGAGGCGTCGGACTGAGCGCCGCGACCGCCAGCGGCGTGGGCGACGGGGCGGCTTTGTCTTTCTTCGCCAGCTTGCCGCCTTTCGGGGTCGGCGAAACCTGGGCCACCGCCGCCGGGCTGGGAGAAGCAAAGGCCGGTGGGGGCGTGTCGATCGGGATGGCGGCTTCCACGCGGACCAATTCGTTCGTGGGATTGGTGGGCGGCGGCGTGGTGTTCAGGCCGGGGAGGGGAATGCCTGTCGTGGGCGGCGCGGCTTGCTGACGATAGCTCGCATACTGGATCTCCGCTTTGCGGCGGAAGGTGTCTTTAAAAATCGGCCAGCCTGCAGCCATGTTCAGCGAAAGAGGCGGCTCGAGACTGAAGCTGCCACGCCCCTGCGTGACAGTGTAGCTCCCGTAAAGCAACGGCACCGCGGTGACCAAAATACGCCCATCGGCCAGCCGTTCCGCATGCACCACGGCGGAAAGATCGTGGCCGCGATCGAGCTTGATCTCGAGCCCGGTGACGAGCGTTTCTTTCATTAACGGCACCGCCTGAGCGTCGGCCGGATAAACGTGCTCCATCAGGAGTTCGCCGTAATCGACCGCGTTCGTGAGGGAGGTCACGCCGGAAGTGAAGAGATCGCTCGCCCCCATCTCGCGAGTTTCCATGATCGTGAAGCGCCCGATGACATACGGTACCTGACCCGCCATCTGTTGAAAGTTGCGGATGTAATTGCGGGCCAGCTCCGCGTTCTTCTGCGCCAGCTCGGCGGGACGCAGGGCGCTGTAGCGCTCGTAAAGCTGGCGCCCGCTCAGGAATTCGCCGGGAGGCGCGGCTGTGAGTTGAAAACGTTTCGGGTCCTCAATCTTGTGCAGCTTTTGCAGAATTCGGTAGCTGTCCGGCCGTTCCGGTTGACCGAAAATGTAAAAACTTCCGAGCCATGCCGCGAGGGCGAAACCAGTCAGGAGCAGGATTGCGATCGTCCAACCGAAAAGGTTGGCTTTGCGACGCGGGCGTCCGTAATTTTCGTCGTGGCGAAAGAGTGAACGATCCATCTAAGCGCGTTCGCCCGGCGGAAGCGCGGCCTTCACGCCGTGGGGGCTGGTTCGAAAGAAGTGCCGCAACCGCAGGTGCGCGCGGCGTTCGGATTCACGATCTGGAAGCCGGTGCCGGTGAGGCCGTCGTTGTAATCGAGGGTCGCGCCGCGCAAGAGCTGCGCGCTCTCGTCATCCACGAAAAACTCCACGCCATCCTGCGCGACGACGGCGTCGCCTTCCTTGCGGGCATCGAGCGACATTTCGTATTGCAGGCCGGAGCAGCCGCCTTTCGCGATCCCCACCCGCAAGCCCTTGCCCGCGCTCTCGGGATGCGCTTCCAGCAGCGTGCGCAATTCGCGCACGGCGTTGTCGGTCACGTTAATCATGGCTAAAACGAGCGTATCGCGCTGGGTTGGCAAGTCAATCGAGCGGGGCTTTTCCTTCGTGCTCGTAATCGTGCTCGATCTCGTTAAGGAGCCAACCACAAGCACCCACACGAGCACGAGGGAGAGGTGTCGCCTCGCGTAATCGCGGGGTCCGTTTAGAATCCGGGAAAACATGAGCCGCATTCAACTTCTCTCCGACATCCTGATCAGTCAGGTGGCCGCCGGGGAAGTGGTGGAGCGGCCCGCTTCGGTCGTGAAAGAGCTGGTCGAAAACAGCATCGACGCTGGCGCGACGAAGATCGAAGTCAGCATCCGGCGCGGCGGGATTTCGCTCGTGCGCGTGGTCGATGACGGCTGCGGGATGGAGCGCGACGATGCGCTGCTTTCGTTAGAAAGACACGCGACGAGCAAGATTCGAACGGCGGCGGATTTGTCCGCCATCGCCACGCTCGGATTTCGCGGCGAAGCGCTCCCCAGCATCGCGAGCGTTTCGCGTTTTCGACTGAGCACCCGCGAGCCGGGCGCGGTCGCTGGGACCG
>JBDSNB010000036.1:0-2032 GCA_039915555.1 Chthoniobacterales bacterium
CCCAGTCGGAACAAGAGGACATGGGCCAGATGGTCGTGACCATGCAGGAAACGTTCGCCGGCATCCGCGTGATCAAATCTTTCGCGCGCGAAGAACATCAGGACAAAATTTTCCGCCACAGCAACAAACTGCAATTCGAGAACATCATCCGCATCATCCGCGCGACTGAATCGGTCGGCCCGCTCGTCGAAACAATCGCCGCGCTCGGCGTCGGCATCGCGCTTATCTACGTCTACTTCACGCAAGTCAGCGCGGCGCGTTTCCTCGCCTTGAACGCCGGCATCTTCCTCCTCTACGAACCGATCAAACAACTCAGCCGCATCCGCGTCGTGATGGAGCGTTCCATCCAGGCCACCGTGGAAATTTTCGCGATCCTCGATTCCAAACCGAGCATCGTCGATGCGCCCGACGCGATCGCGCTTCCGCCCTCGCAAGGCCGCATCTCCCTGGAGAACGTCGAATTCCGCTACGAAGGCGGCCACACCAACGCAGTGCACGATGTGAACCTCACGATCGACCCGGGCAAAACCTACGCGCTCGTCGGCGCGAGTGGCGCGGGCAAAAGCACCATTCTGTCGCTCCTGCTGCGCCTCTACGATCCCACCAGCGGCACGATCAAAATCGACGGCCACGATCTCCGACATCTCACGCAGAAATCCTTCCGCGAACAAATCGGCCTCGTCACCCAGGAGACGTTCCTCTTTCACGACACCATTTTCAGCAACATCCAATTCGGCCGGCTCGACGCGACGAAAGAGGAAGTTTACGAAGCCGCCCGCACCGCCTTCGCGCACGACTTCATTATGGCGCAGCCGCAAGGCTACGACACGGTCATCGGCGATAAAGGCTGCCTCCTCTCGGGCGGCCAACAACAGCGCCTCGCGATCGCCCGCGCGCTGCTCAAGAACGCGCCCATCCTCTTGTTAGACGAAGCCACCTCGGCGCTCGATTCCGAGTCGGAAAAACAAATCCAGCTCGCGCTCGAAACGTTATCCGCCGGCCGCACCGTCATTGCGATCGCGCACCGGCTCTCCACCATTCTCTCCGCCGACCAAATCGTGGTGATGGAACACGGCCACGTCAAAGAAATCGGCACGCACGCCGAGCTCATGGAGCAAAGCGGCTACTACCGCCGTCTCTACGACATGCAGTTCAACAGCCAGCACGCCGAGCCGTCGCCCGGCGAAGAAGCGCCGCTCTTAACCGCAGCCTTGGTTTAGGGTGCGGGTAGGGACGCCGCGCTTCGGCGTCCGAGGCGCGTGGCCACAGGTAAAAGTTCCAAAGTCGTTAGACCAACCCACCCCGCCGGACATCGCAGCGCGCTGCCCCTACCCAAGACTCTTTTGGAACGCTTCCTGCAGTTCCACGTGTGATCCATCACTCAGCACAGCCTCCCGACGCCAGCCCGTTGGCGGGTCGGGAAGTTTTACCCAGGACCGGCAGCCGCCGAACCGCGCTTCGTCGGGAAAAATCCAACCCGGCTCCAGTCGAAAGACACGCAGAAACGCCACGTGAATTCCCGGCGCGCCATCGTACTCGAAGCGCTCTCGCACCACCTCCCTCGATAAAATGTGAAACGGTTCCAGCCGCAAAGCGGTTTCCCACTCCGACACCACGGCCGTGAATTCGACCCGTCCGAAAAAACTTATCCCGATCTCACCCGCGGGCGCCGCGGGAATTTCAGCCCCGGGAGTTCGCGTCTTCTCCGCCTGCTCATGGAAGAAAGTCGGAAAGAGAAAGAACTCTCGATGTAGAAATTGAAACCCATTTCGCCCCTCCGCGATTCCGCCTTTGCGCAGCAAAATAGTCTGCTCGCCACGCCCCAGCGCGTCGCACACCAGCGCCCACTCTTTGAAACCCACGCTTTCCATTTTCTCCCTCGCAAACTAGCCTCCCCCCGATGCCTCTCAACATCGACCTCCACACCCACACCTTTTTCTCGGGTGATGGCGTCTCAAGCCCGGAGGACAACATCGCCGCCGCCCGCGCCAAGGGCCTGCAAGGCTTCGCCGTCACGGATCATAACACCTGC
>JBDSNB010000193.1:0-18925 GCA_039915555.1 Chthoniobacterales bacterium
GCGCTGGCTGGCCCACGGAAGATGCGTTCCGGCAATTCGAGCGTGGTCTCGCGTTTAAATTTTCGCGCGGCGCGACGGGCACTTTCCTTCCCACCGTAAATCGTGTCGCTGAACATTTTCGTCACGACTTCTCGACCACGGAGGAAATGCACCTGAAAGCCGTGCGTTTGTTTTTGAGCCCGTGCCTTGGAATCAATGCGACGGATGTTTGGTTCGGAATCTGGATTTGCGCGTTTTCTCATGAGATTTTTGGCCTAACGAGGAGAACGTAGAAGAAAAAGAGGCGGGCTGCAACCGCGGGCTTTAACGCGCCACGGTTTCCGCGCGGAGCGGCGGCAAATTCCACGCCTGCTGTTTTGCATTGTATGCTTCGCTCGGGAGCAAAACGTAACAAGGGTTGCGCGCCGCGCGCAGCCACTTGATCACGCGCACGAGATTCGCTTCCGCCATCGACGTGCAACCCGCAGTCGGCCGCGTCACGCCCCGACGAATGTGAAAAAAGATCGCGCTCCCGTCGTTTGGCACCGGTGGATCGGAGTTGTGCCGGATGTCGATGAGCCACCGATAAGCGAAATCGTGGTGCCGCATTTCCTGTTTCTCAAACCAGGGCGGCGGGTTGTTCGGATCGGGAATCGTGACGAAACGGTTGTAATCCGGCAGCGTCGGATCGTCGATCCAGGCGTCAGCTTTGGTCACCTGACGAAAAGGATAATCCGCGCCGGCCGGGAGCTGCGCGTCGTAGGTGTAAATTTTCCCGAGACGGAAAACGCCGGCCGGGGCGCGTTTATCGCGCTCTTTTTTGCGCAGTCCCTTTTCGTCCTGGCCGGCCAGCCCGGTGCCCCAAGCAAGGCCGCTCTTGCCCAACAAGACCGGAATCGCCTCGCTCTTCGCGACCCACGGCCCACCGCGGCTGCGCTCGAACATGCGCATCTCAGCATGCGTGGAATTCCAGTCGGGCGCGGTGGCCACGAGCAGTTGGGTGCAATCGTCGGGCACCCCGGCGGCCGGTGCGCGGTGCACCAACAGAATCGCGGCGAGAATGGCAAAACGGCGAAAAATTGTGGTAAACATTTCCAAACCTAAACGCGCATTTTGCTCTCTCTGTCCACCGCATTTCTCACCCGCCGCGAAAAGTGTTCGCCCTCGCGCGGAAAATGTGGCTCGTTAGACGGTCCGCTCGATCTCCATGGAGAACCTCGATCACCTTTTTGAAAGCAACCACGCTTGGGCGCGACGCATTCGCGCGCAGGATCCCGATTTTTTTCGCAAACTTTCCGGGCAACAATCGCCGAGCTATCTCTGGATCGGATGCTCCGACAGCCGCGTACCCGCGAACGAAATCGTGGGCCTGCTCCCGGGCGAATTATTCGTCCATCGCAACATCGCCAACCTGGTCGTGCACACGGACCTCAACTGCTTGTCCGTGATGCAATTCGCAGTCGATCTCTTAAAGGTGCGGCACATCATCGTCTGCGGGCATTACGGCTGCAGCGGCGTGGGCGCGGCGCTCCGGCGCGAGCGTCTCGGGCTGGCGGATAATTGGCTGCGCCACGTGCAGGACGTGCATCAGAAACATGAGCTGAAGGTGGCGCAGACCACGGATGAGACGGCGGCCGCGAATCGTCTCTGTGAACTCAACGTCATCGAACAAGTGGCGAATGTCTGCCAGACCACCATCGCCTGCGACGCTTGGGCGCGCGGCCAGGAACTCACCGTGCATGGTTGGATCTACGGTTTGCGCGATGGGCGTCTGCGCGATCTCAGTGCCACCGTATCCGAGCCCGATGCCGCGCTGGCGGCGTACGAAGCGGCGCTTGCCGGCCTGCAGTGAGCGCCTCATCGAGAAGCGACGCTGTCGCGCAACTGAACATTTCTCCGCAGGATCACGCCTGATGCTGGCGACCTCCTCCACCACCGCTTACGAACTGTCGCGCCCGGTCCTGGCCGCGGACATCGATGAGTTGGGCCACGTGAATAACACCGTTTATCTGCGCTGGGTCCAGGATGCCGCGACCGCGCATTGGGAAGCGCTCGCGGCGCCGGAAAGTCAGCTCGCCGTCTTCTGGGTCGTGCTGCGGCACGAAATCGATTTTAAAACGCCCGCCCTCGCCGGGGATGAAGTGCTGCTTCGCACCTGGGTGGGAAAAGCTTCGCGCCTGACGTTTGAGCGCTTCACTGAAATCATGCGCGCGCGCGATCGCCAAATCTTCGCCCAAGCGCGCACCCTCTGGTGTCCCGTGAACCCAGCGACCGGACGCCCCACGCGCGTCACGCCGGAATTGCGCGCGCAATTTTCAGCGTGAAAGTGGCACGGGCTTACCTCAATCTCCCGTCCGCATGATCAACTTTTATGCTCCCGGCCAGCCCGGCGCGACTTTGACCGCCGACACAGGATGCGCGGAGTTGACGCGCGGCGCGGTCTGGATCGATCTCATCGAACCAACGCGCGAAGAAGAAAAGACGCTCGAAGCCGCGCTCGGCATTAACATCCCGACGCGCGCCGAGATGCAGTCGATCGAGCTCTCCAGTCGTCTTTACGAGGAAGACGGTCTGATGTTCATGACGGCGACGGTTTTGACTCGAGCCGATACCGCCCAGCCGGAAAGTTCCGCGGTCACTTTCATTCTTTCGCAGGATAAGCTGGTCACGCTGCGCTATGCCGACCCGGCGCCCTTCAGTTCCTTTCGCGCGCGGCGGGAAGCGCATCCCGATCGCTACCAGACGAACCACCAAGTTCTCGTTGGCCTGATCGACGCGATCGTGGAACGCATCGCCGACATCCTGGAAGGTGTGGGTGCAAATCTCGACACGATCTCACTCCGCGTTTTCACGCCCGAACACGCGAATGGCGGCGAGGCCACCCACCGCAGCCTCACGCACAGCGCACACGGCCGCGCCCGCCGCGCCCGCCAGCGTAATTTCGTGGAAGTGCTGCGTCGAATCGGGGCGGTGAGCGATCTGGTTACGCGCGCCCGGGAGAGTTTGGTCAGCTTGAACCGGCTCGTGACTTTCTTTCGCGAGGTGCGCAAGGAAACTGGCGTCGCTCGCGAGACGCTCGCCCATTGGAAAACGGTCACCGCCGATCTCGGTTCGCTCAGCGATCACGCGAGTTTTATTTCCAGCAAGATCAGCTTCCTGCTCGATGCCACGCTGGGGATGATCAATAACGAACAGAACGCGATCATTAAGATCCTCTCCGTCGCCGCGCTCGTCTTCCTGCCACCGACCCTGGTGGCGGGCGTTTACGGGATGAACTTTCAATTCATTCCGGAATTGAAATGGGCGCACGGTTATCCCTTCGCCCTCTTTGTGATGGTGATCTCCGCGGTGGTGCCTTACCTCTTCTTCCGCCGCAAAGGCTGGCTCTAGTGGTGCACGGATGGCCAACCGCCCGCTTCGTGTGGTAAACTCCCGGCCATGAGATGGTGCGCGTTCCTGCTCGCCTTCGCCTGCCTGCCGCTGCGCGCGCAGGAGGACCTCCCGCGAGCGGACGAGAGCCAGCCGCTGGAAATCGAGCCGCCGCTTCTGATTCCAAGCCGTAATCCGGACGGCTCACCGAATCTGCCGACACCGCCAGAGCAAGTGGACATCGTGAAATTGGAGAAGGACCTCGCGCGTTCGAAACGGAATGCTGCTTCCGGCGAACGCATGTTTCGCGGAGGCATCATCTCGAAGGTCGAAAGCGAGGATCGCACGCTGAAAGTGGTCCGCTTGGAGGCGAAACTCGCCGAGGCGCGCCTCGAAGCAGCGAAAAGTAAACTGAGCGAACAAAAAGCGGCAGCCCAGGTGGTCGAGATCGACGCGCAAATCCGCGCGGGCGCCGACCAAGTCGCGGAAGCCGCCCGCGCGGCGGAAGAAACGGCGGCGGAACGGCAACGCGCCGAGCTGGAAGCCGCGGTCCGAAACCTGGCCCGCCAGCAAAAACTTCTCGCGCTCGGCAGCGGCCGTCGGGCGGACGTGAATCGAGCCGAAAAGAAGCTGGCTGAGTTAACGAGCGCTGAGCACTAGAAGGCGCCACCCGTTTCGCGTCTGACAGAGACGCCCTGCAAATCGATTGTTCGGCAATCGTGCGGTCATTGTTAGGCGCAGACTAATTTTTCATTCATGGCGATTCCCGAAGGCAAAGCCGGTGCAAAAACCGTGCAGGAGCGAGTTTCGGAATTCGGTGGCGTTGTGGGCGGGCGGTTGGAGCCAAAATTTCGCGCCGCGGGCGTGGGCTATCCGCCGCGCCACGTTACGTTGCTCGGCTTCAAGCGGGAACGGCGTCTCGAGCTCTACGCCTCGGACGCAAATCGCACTCCGCGTTTCATCCACGCTTATCCTGTCCTGGCCGCCAGCGGTGCGCCGGGACCCAAGTTGCGCGAAGGCGACCGACAAGTGCCGGAAGGAATTTACCACGTGCGCGAGTTGAATCCCAACAGCCGCTTCCACCTTTCGCTCTGGCTCGATTACCCCAACGCGTTCGATCGCGCCCGCGCCGCCGCCGACGGTCGGACGAATCTCGGCGGAGCCATCATGCTCCACGGAGGGGCGGCCTCGAAAGGCTGCTTCGCGCTGGGCGACCCGGCGGTGGAAGATCTATTCGTCCTGGCCGCGCTGGCAGGCCTGGCCCACATCGCGGTCATCCTGTCACCAGTAGATTTTCGTCAGCACTCGTTAGCCGACACGCTGCCGACCGAACCCGCGTGGACGCGCGATCTCTACGCAGAAATCAAACAACAACTGGCCCGCTTCCCGTGTTCCGGCGCCAATGGGTAGAGTTTCCGAGCGTACCGGAAAAGAGTGAGAGCTGCGCGGCGTGACCGCGGCGCACAACAATGGCGGCTCCCTATAAAAACCGGCTCGTCACCATTCGATGAAAAGTCTCAACTCCGCCAAACAGGCGCTCGCGGTCTTACAGCTCAACCTAAGGCCACGGGCACAGGTTCTTTTTTCGAAGAATGCCGCGGCGGCGGCGCATCCGCGCTTTCGTGGTGCATGTGGCCACTGCGGAGGAACGGCACTTTATCGAGCACGCTTTCCTGGAACCACTCCAGCGCGAGATAAATCACAGGCGTGATGTAGAGCGTGATGAATTGCGAAACAATGAGACCTCCGACGATGACGAGACCGAGCGGACGCCGGGAGCCGCCGTCCGCGCCGTAGCCGAGCGCGAGCGGGACTGCGCCCATCAACGCGGCCAGCGTGGTCATGATGATGGGACGGAAACGTTCCACACTCGCTTCGTGGATCGCGGTGCGGCGATCGTAACCTTCATCGAGCCGATGGAGCGCGAAGTCGACAATCATGATGCCGTTCTTCTTCACGATCCCCATGAGCAGGAATAAACCGATGATCGAATAAAGCGAGAGAGTGGAGTTTTTGTCCCAGAAATTAAAAATCCACAGCGTGAGCAAGCCGCCCACGACCGCCGGGAACAACGTCGAGAGCACGGTGATCGGATGCACGTAACTCTCGTAGAGAATGCCGAGGATGACGTACATCACGAAGATGGCCGCGAGGATGAGATAAGGCAGCGCGGTGAATAGTTGCTGGAGGACAAGGCCTTCGCCTTGCAGTTCGCCTTTCACGGTTGGCGGCACCACTTCCGCCGAGGCCTGCTCGATAAATTTCGTGACATCGCCGAGCGCGACCCCATCCTTCGTGTCGAACCCGAAGGTCACGCTCGTGAATTGGTTCGTGTGATTGACGCCCTGCAATCCGAGTTCGGTGCGCGATTTCGTCAGCGCGCGCACCGGGATGAGCTTCTGGTCGTTCTCCGGCTTGATGTAGAGCTGGCGCAAATCCTCCGGATTGGAGCGGTCTTTGTCCGCCACTTCGAGGATGACCTGATATTGGTCGTCGGCCTGCTTGATCAGGTAGACGTAGTTCTGCGAATAGGCGGCCCGCAGAAGGTTTTGCAGCTTCGTGGTCGAGACGCCGTAAAGGCTGGCTCGTTCGCGATCGATATCGATGTCGATGTTGGGCGTGTTGCGGAAGAGATCGTTGCGCGGCGTGCCGGCGAAGCCCTCGAATTCCTTGAACTTCTCCGTTAAGGCTTCCGCCGCGGCGTAAACTTCCTCCGGATTGATCCCGCTCAAGGTGTAGCTGTAACGCCCGAACGAACTCCCCGTTCCGCCGACATCGATGCGCAAAACCGGTTGCGGATTCAAGGTCGGGATTACGCCCGGGATACCACCCAGCGCCTTGCGCAAATCCGCCACCACTTTCTCGATCGGCGGCCGCTCGCTCCCGTCTTTCAAAAACAAGACGGTGAAAATGCCCGCCGCGCCGCGCCCTCGTCCAGCCACCGTGAAATACTTATCGACTGCCGGGTTGGCCTGCAAAATCGGGTCCAGCTTGTCCTGGATAATGCGCTGCTGTTCCGGCGACGCGCCTTCCGCCACGATGAAGAAACCGCGCACCGTCCCGCTATCGCCCGTCGGCAAAAGCGTAAACGGCAGGGTGGTGAAGAAGAACCAAACGCCCAACGCGCAGAGTCCGAGAATGGGAGCGGCCAGCCAGCCGTGATCGAGGAACCAATCCAGCGTGCGGCTGTAGAAACGAATGATGGGATTGAAAAAACGCTCAGTGAATCTTTCCATCCACGACTTCACATGATCCGGCCCGCGTTCGCGTAACATCCGCGCGCACATCAAAGGCGTGAGCGTGAGAGAAACGACGCCGGAAGCCAGAATCGCCACGATGATGGTGATGGCGAACTCGCGAAAAATCCGGCCGAGCAATCCCGGCATGAAAACGAGCGGGATAAAGACCGCCGCGAGCGAGAGCGTCATCGAAAGAATCGTGAACGAAATTTCGCCCGCACTGTTCATCGTCGCCTTGTAGATCGACTCCCCGCTTTCCGCGCGGCGGACCACGTTTTCCAGGAAGACGATCGCGTCATCCACCAGGAACCCGATCGCCAGCGTGAGCGCCATGAGGGTGAGGTTGTTGATCGAAAAACCGAGCGCCCACATCACGACAAACGTGATGAGCAACGACAACGGCAGCGCGACCACCGGGATCATCGTGTCGGCCGCGCGACCGAGGAAAATGAAGATCACGAGCACGACGAGGACGAAGGCGATGAGCAGCGTTTCCTGCACGTCGTGCACCGAACGCTCAATCGTCTTCGCGCGATCGAAGGTCGGGATGAGATTGATGGAGCCGGGCAATTCGCGGCTCATTTGCGGCAGCAGTTCGCGAATTTTTTCGGCCACTTCGACCGCGTTCACGCCCGCCTGGCGCGAGATGGCCATCACGATCGTGGACGCGGGAGGACTATATCCGCGCGCGAAGAAATGCCGCGAGAGCCGTTCGTCCTGCACGCTGTTCGTGACTTCGGAGACGTCGCGCAAATAAATCGGCGCCCCATCCGGCCCGCGCTTGATGATGAGATTGCGGTACTCTTCCGCGCTCTCGAGTTGGGCGTTTGGCCGGAGGACGTAGGAGCGCGTTTTACCGTCAAACTGGCCCACGCCGGAATACGAAGTGCCGGCGCGGATCGCGCCGGAGAGTTCGTCGAAGGTGATGTTGCGCGTGGCGAGCGCGCCGGGATCCACCTTCACCCGGATGGCCGATTTGACGCCGTAAATCTGCACCTGCGAGACGCCCGGCACGATGCTGATCCGCTGCGAAACTTGCGACGTGGCGTACTTGTAGAGATCGCCATCGGTCAGTGTATCGCTCGTTAGGGCAACGTAGAAAACGGGCGAGTCGTTCGGGTTCGATTTCGAAAACGTAGGCGGGCTCGGAAGATCGGCCGGCAACTGTCCGCTGGCGCGCTGGATCGCCGATTGCACGTCGGTCGCCGCGGCATCGATGCTTTTTCCGAGCTCGAATTGCAGGGTGATGTTCGTCCGGCCCTGCCCGCTCGAACTCGTGCTCAGGACGAGGCCGGGAATTTCGGTGAACTCTTTTTCCAACGGCGTCGCCACTGTGTTCGCCATCGTCTCGGCGTTCGCCCCCGGATACGAAACGCCCACATCGATCACCGGATAATCGACCGCCGGCAGATCATTTACCGCGAGCCGATTGTAACTCAGGATGCCGAAAACGATGACGGACGCAGTCAACAGCATCGTCATCACTGGCCGCTGGATGAACGGCTTCGAAAGCCCGGAAGAAAATTGCGCGAGCTTGCCCGGCGTCTTTATATCGGCACCGGCCGGGGGACGCTCCAAAGCGCCGTTCCCGTTCCCGTCACCCGCCTCGCGGTGGCCGTCTCGAATGTCGCGCGCGTCCATCGTCATTTCATCGCACTGCCCGCCGCCGCGGGAGATCCGCCACCCTTGGGCACATCATCTTTCACCACCACTTTGGCCCCGGGCGAAAGTTGCAGCTGTCCGCTCGTCACCACTCTTTCGTCCGCCCGCAGGCCTTCCGTGATCACGGTCTCGTCCCCGTGCACCTGTCCCGGTTTCACCTGCCGCAGATCGAGGGTGGAATCGTCTTTCACGACGAAAACATACGGCCCGTTCTGACCGATCTGGACCGCACCCGACGGCACCAAGGTCGCGTCTTTCAAGACATCGAGAATCAACCGCACCTGCACGAACTGCTCCGGCCAAAGCGCGCGATCTAGATTAGGCGTCACACCGCGCGCCTTGATCGTGCCCGCGCCCGGCTGCACGGCGGTATCGATAAAATAAAGCTCACCGGTGCGCGGTTCCACATTATCGCCCGACGCGTCGGTCACGACTTTCAGGTTCGGGTTATCCAAATATTTCCGGACCAGCGGAAGGTCCGGCTCCGAGATGGTGAAGTCGGTGTAAATCGGATCGAGCCCCTGGATCGTAACCAGCGGATCGCTCCCCGGATTTACGACGTTGCCGACGTCCACGTTCCGCAAGCCAGCCCGTCCATCGATCGGCGATTGGATGCTGCAAAAATCGAGGTTCACCTGCGCGGCGGCCAGCGCAGCCTCCGCGCGCATCGCGCTCGCCGTGGCGGTATCCAATTCTTGCGTCGCGGTGACGTTTTTCTGCTCGAGCACCTTTTGCCGCTTCAAGTTGGCTTGGGCGAGCGCGAGATCGGCTTTGGCGGACGCAAGCACGGCTTCGTACGGTCGCGGGTCGATTTTAAAAAGCAGGTCGCCCTTTTTCATCTGGCCGCCATCCTTGAACTCGCGCGACATGATCTGGCCCGTGACCTGCGCCTTGATCTGCACCGTCTCAAACGCGCTCGTCGTCCCGATTTCATCGAGGTAAAACGGCACGTCTTTGGTGACGACTTTGGCCGCGAAGACGTTGCGCGGCGGGCGCTCATTCTTAGCTTCCTTCTTGCTGCAGCCGACCGCCACCAATGCGCTGCCCACGAGGGCAAGCATGCCCACGCGTGAGACAATTAAATTGGTTTGGAAAAGCCTCTTTATCATGATTAAGACCGCGTAGACCGGGCCGCGGTTACAGAATTCTTCGCTCCAGCTTCTTCGTTGGGCGCAGCCAAAGCGCGATCGCGAATTTGCGCCAGCACGCGGACGCAGGTCTCGAGGTCGCGCTTGGGGATATCCTCGAGCAACTCGAGGCGCAGCGTCCCGGCAGTGTGGAAAATCCGGTCGAGCACGGCGGTCGAGCGTCTCTGCAAATGCACGGTCTTGCAGCGCCGGTCTTCCGCATGCTCCTTGCGCTTGATCCAGCCGTCCTGTTGCAGGCGATCGAGAATGCCGGCCAACGTCGGCTCTTCAATCCCGACCCGGGCTGCGAGCGCTTTTTGAGTCAGCTTGTCCCCGCCGCGCGCGAGATGCGCCAGCGTCGTCCACTTGCCCATGCTAAGACCGAGCGGGCGGAGGCGCTGGTCGAGCTTCGTCCGCCAAGCGCGCGCCGTTTCGTTAAGAAAAAGGCCCAACCGTTCGATTTCTCTATCCGGCATAATATCGTTAGCATGCTAACGATTCCGCAAAAGTCAAACGACCAGTGGCAGGCCCGCCTGCCACCCTGCAGTCCTCGTCACTCGCCGCCGGCTCACCCGAGTCGGCCGTTTACTTGGTCACGGCGGAAGGAACATGCCGCTTCTGGATTTCACCAAGCTGATATCCGACGAGCTGATCGAGCCGCCGCTCACGTTTACGTCCAGGCGGAAATTCGCACCTGTGACCGCCTGGCCCGATGCTGCTTTGACCTGACCGATATCCGTACTGCTAACACTCCTGCTCCCGTTAGTGTCACCCAAGAGGATTCCCACCGGAATAGTGACCGTACCCACATTGCCCCCGCTCATGGTATTGATCAGTGCTACCGACAGGACTTGGGCATCGGTCACCGCGGCGAGATTCACCGTGACCACGTTCCCGCTGATGCTGTGAGTCGCCGTCGCCAGGCCATCGCCGCTGGCCACCGACACTCCTCCGACCGTGACCGGGCTGGCAAAGGTCACGCGTAGTTGGTGACTGGCCCCCGTCCCTTGGCGACATTCGACTCCGCTCAAGCCGACTAACGGCATGTTGATGTCGAATGGCACTCCCGCATGCAGCTTTCGGGAGACGACAGAGGTCGGCACCGGGGCGACGCGGCAGAGTCCCGCTATGTCCAGGGTATAGCTGGAACAGCCGGCATTAGCGGTCACCTCAGAGACGGCGACGACGAACGTCGCGCCAGTTGGAACGGTAAAGTCGAACGTAATCGGCACTCCCGGAGTGCTGGGGCTGGAGCCTGAGTCGCCGATGTTGTTGGCGCAGATATTCGCCGGGTTGAAGCTGGTCAAATACGCCCCCGCGAAGATGGGGTTTGTCCCCACCGGACAGGAGGTGGTGAGCGTCGCGGTGATGCACGCCGGTGCGCCAGTGGTGTTGACAAAGCTATGGGTACGATAGTGGAAGGTGCCCGGGAGGGTGCTGCAGGTATTTGGAGCTCCGCATTCGCTGTCAACGCCACTGCGAAACAGGCGATTCGTCTGCGTGGGATCGGCCAGGGTAATCGCGCCGTTGACCGAGGTCGCCGGTCGCAGCCAGCGAGCGGCGTTCACGACCACGCGGCCAAACTGCCCGCTCCAATCGTTAGGGGCGTCACCCACGTAGTTGTTGATGCCCACTCCGGTATTCCCGGCCTGCGTCTTGACCGCGATCATCGGCACGGCGTCGGCCCAGGCGGCGACCTGGGTCGCGCCTGGAGCTAGCGCCACGTTGTGGCGGAAATGGCCGTTCAAGGCAGTTACTTCCTGCATGAGGGGGTGCTTATCGGTGAACGTGCCCAGCGTGCTGTCGGTGAAGAGGGGGGCCGCGGGGAAGGTGAAAGGGGTGTAGCCGCCGGTCATCCAGCGTCCTGCCAAACCGAAGGGTGTGCCGTACCAGTTGAAGTTGAACGCGACGACCAGGCCTCCGGTGTCGGCATAGTCTGCCAGCACGTCGCCCATGGCTGCGGCGTCATCGTAAGTGGTGTTGGAGAAGGCTACGACCACGTCGTAACTCGAGAGCTGTGCAAGGGTAGGAGTGGCTGTCCTCGCGACAAACAGATCAACCGCCGCCACGCCTGGCTCGGCCAATATCTGATTGCGCAGGGTGGCGGGCGCGACACTGCTCTCAGAGTAGACAATGAGCACGCGGTAGGTGTCACAGGCCGCCGATTGCGAGACCTTGAAGCTGCCGACGCGCAATTGCCATCCCGAGGCGCTCGTCGCGGGCACCCATTCGTTGACGTGCCAGAAAGTGAGATCATCGGTCGGATCAATCGAGAGTGACGTGTAGTCTCCCCAACGGCTCCCGCCGCCGGTTTGCGAGCCGGTCCCGGCAACAATGCTCCCTTCACCGAGCGGCATAGTGCCGGCCGCGCTGCCTTCCAATCGCCCAGTGTACCTCACACTGGGAAACACCGCGGGCGCGGCGTTATTGGCGGCGCTGTAACCCAGGCCCATATTTCCTTCGCCGTCCATGGCAATGCTGCCCATCCAGCGATGAATCCCGTCGGTCACCCCTGGCGAGAACGTACCCTGCTGGAAGATCACGGGAGCGTTGTTCGGGCTGCGCACTTCCCACCAGCGGATGCCTGAGACTTCGCCATTTGGACCGATCCCGCCAGAAACTGATTGGTTGGTGACCAGCGATTCGTGGTCGCCAAAATTCCGATAGGCCAAGCGAAACGTGGGGCGTTGCCGGTAGCCCAAGTGATCGATTCGGTTGGCCGTGCCTGGCTGTGGGATACAGGCACGAGTGCCGCCGCAGATACCTAGGATGGAGTTGAACGCGGCGACGGGGATGGTATTCGCCAGGACAAAGGAAGACGCGGGCGGGTTGGTGAAATTGGCGGTGAACTTCCACAGAGTTAGGGCATCCTGCGGTGCGCCGTAAGGTCCATTGTTATCCATCGAACCGACATAGAAGTTGGGCGAGTTGGCGGGCGGAAGCAGCGGGCCATCCAGATCGCTCGGGAGTAATCCGTCTCCAAGATTGTAAGGGGTGGCGCCGGGGGGCGCGAGAAAAGAGATCACCTGCGCGGCCGGATTGCCGGCTACGGCCTGGGCACGATTAAGCGCGTACGCTCCTACTCCTTGGAAGGGGCCGGTCGACCCGAGAAATTCGCGCGTGCTAACATAATAAGCGTTCGGCCAAACGCCCACCTTTGGGTAATCGGGGAAGTTATTGCCCGTGGCGATGGCATAGCGGAAGTAGGTGCCCGTCGGATCAGGGGTCTGCGAAATGGCCACGCAAAAGAAGAAAGGCGCGACCCCGGACGTGAACTGCGAAAGGAGCCAGCGATCGGCCAGCTTATCGTAGAGGACCACTGGATCGCCTGAGTTTGTGGTCTGGCAGGGGCCACCAAACCCAGCCCAGAGCGTGTTATTCGCTGCCGGACCGAAGAGCGACGTGCCCGTCTTATTGAAGATTTGGAAGCTGAGATTGGCCATCGCCACGATGTGGTTGGGACCAACCGAGCCGACGGGGTCGGGCGGAGACACGCCGCTGGAATTGGGCTGGGCGTTGAAGGAAACGATCGGGCCGGAAATCTCCGTTCCGCCCGAGCCCTCTTTCCCGCTGAGTGTCGTCTGAACGGCCGGATCCCACTCAGGAGCAAAGCGGACCTTGAACGGCATGATTTCGCGATCTTCGTTCTCGCGCAGTTGTCCGGGTCCCGGCGGTATCACCTGCATATCGCGCAGGGCGGGCGAGACGTCGAAACGGACGACCGGTGCCAAACCTCGATACTGACCTGTAACCTCCGGCGACGGCAGATTACCCTGGGCCGACGCAGTGTGAAACGCGAAGAACGCAAGCGTGGCGCCGACGAAGCAAAGAACGAAAGCGACAAAGACACGCGGATTAAAGAACCCGGATCGAAGAGTGAAGTTTATTTTCATGATGACAGTTCTTTCTGCTGAGGTTGACGAGGTAAAAGCGCGAAGCCGTAGAGGGCAATGTCCAGAGAAATGCAGTCGTGGCCTGCCAGTGAGCGCCCTGAGGCGGCTCCGGCGGTGAACAGTTGCACCTGTAACCCAGCGGAGAAGACCGCCGTGGCGGGATAAGATCAGGTTTCGCGGAGCGGATATGCTGTCCTCCTCTTTCTGGGAACATCCGAAACTGAGAAAAAGGGCCAGGGATGTCAACGCAATTCTCAAGCATGCCTCCTGCGAAATGAGAGCGCGAGGGATTACGTGAAGATCAACCCGCCATCAGGCGCCGTCGGCAATCTCGAAAAGAATAACTTCCTTTTTGCGGTAATCTTTTAGACGGAGAACAGAGCGGGCGCGGCGTGGGGACCATCGCTCGCTTGCCTCGGCGCTGCCTGCTCGGTCCGGCTGGAGGAGAAAGTAGTGCGCGTCGCGTGGCACTTGGTCAACGCGATCGACGTAGAGAATTGGCTCGCGGACGTAAAAGAGCGCGGGCTGGTAATCGGGATCGACCACGTAAAGCGGCTCGTTAGGGGGAAGCGCGGCGTTGAGCTGGGCAGCGATGTTGCGGACTTTTTCGCGCTTCGCCAGACGTGGGGTCAGGGCCAGGCCGTAGATCAGCATTGCCACGCCGACGATGGCGGCCACCAGGCGCGGAAGGCGGGAGTCTTTTGGCAGAAGCAGCGTGGCCAGCCAGGCCGCGGGCGCGAGAAGCGGCATGGTGTAACGCGCGAGCGAACCGGGGAGGAGGCTGACGGCGAGGAATGAGAGGCCGATGCCCCACGCGAGGCCGACGGAAACGTCGAACGCTGAAGATCGAACATCGAACGTCGAACTTTCCGGCGAAATGCTGATGTCTCTTGTTCGAGGGCCAACGTTCCTGAATCCAATCGGTCTGCGCAGTCGCGGCCAAAGAAAGAGTAATGTCCACGGCAGAAAGTATCCCAACCCGCGTGGGATATTCATAATCCAACCGCTCAGCTTGAAATCCTCACCGGAGAGCCTTCCGGAGAATTGCCGTGTCCAGGTGTGGGCAACGTCGCTGCCCTGCATCATTTGCAAACACGGAATCGCCCAGGCCGCGAAGAGGCCAAGCATGATTAGAATGCCGGCGAGATGCGCTGGATGGAACATCGCCCCGAGAGCGGGCCGGCTCCAGCGCGAGCGCGGCAGGCTTGCCGCTGGAGCCGGCGCGCCCTCGCGCCGAACACAGACAAGAACTCCGATCACAACCGCATAGAAAAACACCAGATGCAGCGGCCCCTTCGCCAGCATGCCCAACCCCAGAAAAATCCACGGCACAGTCCACGTCAGCCAGGGCGAACGCCGTTCCTGCCACCAACTGAGCCAGCAAATGAAAGCGAGACCCGTCAGCGAAACGTAAAGCGCCTCCAGTTCAATCAGCCGCCCCTTCTCGACGATCCCAAAATTTGTCATCCAAACGACCGCGGCAATGAGCGAACCGGACGCGCCCAAGGTGCGCCGCCCGATCGCGACGAACGCCAGCGCGACCGCGAGAACGCAGAGGACAGAAGGCAGCCGCGCGGACCACTCGTTATGCCGGCCGGTCAGTTTGAAAGCGGCGGCCACCAGCCAATTGATGAGCGGCGGCTTGGTGAAGTACGGATCGCTCCCGACCTGCGGGACGAGATAATTGCCCGTCTGCAGCATCGTCACCGCCGGCAGGATACGCCGCCCTTCTTCGCCTTTGATCTCGAGCGTACCAAGACCCGGGAGGTAGATCAACGCCCAAACGGCCATCACGATCAAAAGTGAATACAGGCGGGGCACGGCGGAACGTCCAACGTCCAACGTCCAACGTCCAACGTCCAACGTCCAACGTCCAAACGCCGAAGTCTGCGGGCTCACTTTAGGATTGCCACGAAGCCGCCTCTTCTGGGATAAAGAATTCATCTCCCATGAAAAAACTCCCATCCCTTCTCGCCGCCTGTCTTCTCCTTTTCACGCTCGCATTCCACGCGTCGGGCCAAGGCCTCGTTCTCATGCCGGATAGCACGAACAATCGCCTCGTCGCTTTCGATCCCATGAACGGCGCCGTGCTCACCTCCAATATGTTCGCGCTCGCGCCCAGCTCCACGCCTGTCCATGCTCTTCAGGTGGGCGCCGAGATTTGGGTCTCGGAACAAATCGGCGATCGCGTAGCGCGCTATGATTTCTCCGGCAATTTTCTGGGCGCGATCACCGGGCTCGACAACGTCCGCGGAATGGCGTTGATCGGCAACACGGTTTACGTAACCAACGCCGGGACGAACAACGGTGCGCCGGGGAATGCAGTCGTTATGTATAACTTTGGGGGCACGTTGATCGGGAGTTTCCCGACGACCGGCTTCGCGCCGTCCCCTTTCTCCATCCTCGCTCATCAGGGCGGCATCCTGGTCGGTTCGTCCTCGGCCAATGACGACATTCACCGTTTCACCCTCACTGGCACTTCGATCGGCACCTTTCACAACACCGTCTCGCTAAATTTCGTGGAGCAGTTGGCCTTCGCCGGCGACGGCTCCATCCTCGCGGCCGGTTTCAGTTCCAACAACATTGCGTTTCTCGATCCAAACAATGGCAACCTGCTCAGTTCCTTTGCGGCGGGCGGCGCGCGCGGTGTTTATCAGCTCGGTAATGGCAATATCCTTTGGACGAGCGGTGCGGGCGCCAGCATCTATGATGTGACCACGCAGACCTCGACGCTCGTTTACGCTGGCAGCGGCCGGTTCCTCCAGTTCGCCACCATTCCGGAACCTTCCACGCTCGCAATTCTCAGCCTCGGCGCTCTCATCGTGGGAGCGGCCACTCGTCGGTTTCGGAAATCGTAGGCCGCATTACGGATGCGAAGCGAGAGAGCGCTTTCTTCGCTCGCTGTTCCCGTTCCGGTAACCATTACGCCGTCGCCGCTCTTGACGCCCCGCGTTCCAGAACCTACGGTAGCGCACTAGTCCGCGGTGGATTGGAGTGGGAGCTGGTGTCCCACTCTTTTTCGTCTGCGGGCTCGATGCTTTTATGAACGCCGAGTTTATCGCCATGCTGGATTACCTCGAGCGGGAACGCGGAATCAAACGCGATATCCTGCTTGAAGCCGTTTCGAATGCCCTTCTTTCGGCCTCGAAAAAGAGTGTCAGTGCCTCGCGCGATTTGCGCATTGATATCGATCCAAAGACGGGCGTGATCCGCGCTCTCGCGCAGCTGATCGTGGTCGAGACCGTCACCACTCCAGCGGACGAAATTTCTCTGAACAAGGCGCGCGCCATCAGACCCGAGGCGCAATTGGGCGAAGAAGTCGAAGTGGAAGTGACCCCAAAAAACTTCGGCCGGATCGCCGCGCAGACCGCGAAGCAGGCGATGATGCAGCGCATCCGCCAAGTCGAGAAGGAGATGATCTACGAGGAGTTCAAGGATCGCGCCGGTGAGATCGTGAGTGGCACGGTCCGGCGCTTCGATCGCTCAGACGTCATCCTCGATCTCGGAAAATTTGAAGCAATCATGCCGCAGCGCGAACGCGTTGTGGTCGAGGATTACAACGTCGGCGATCGTCTCCGCGCCTACGTCGTCGCGGTCGAGAACGGCATCCGCGGACCCGAGATCATCATTTCGCGGAGCCATCCCAATTTCGTTAGGCGACTCTTCGAGCTCGAAGTGAGCGAGATCGCTGATGGCACGGTGGAAATTCGCGGCATCGCCCGGGAAGCCGGTTATCGCACGAAGATCGCGGTCTTCAGCGACAATCCGAAAGTCGACCCGGTCGGCGCCTGCGTCGGCATGCGCGGTTCGCGGGTGAAAAATATCGTCCGCGAGCTGAACAACGAGAAGGTCGACATCATTCGCTGGAGCTCCGACCCGAAGGAGTTCGTGCTTGAGGCACTAAAACCCGCAAAGGTGAAAAACCTCGTCTTCGACCTGGAGAAAAAGAGCGCCACGATCTCCGTGGATGAAGACCAGCTCTCGCTCGCGATCGGCAAGAAAGGCCAGAACGCGCGCCTGACCAGCCGGCTCACCGGTTGGGAGATTAACATCGAAAAAGAAGCGCCGAGCACGAGCGCGGTCGAGCAGAAGGTGGCGCACGCGGCGCAATCGCTCGCCAGCGCCCTCCCCATTACCGAGGAGCAGGCGATGACGCTGGTGAAGACTGGCTTTACAAATTTGGAAGGTTTGCAGGATGCCGAGATGCAGGACCTCGTGGATATCTTGAGCGTGGACGAAGAGAAAGCGCGCGAGATTTACGAGGCCGTGCATCAAGGCGCCCAGGCAACTTAATATGGCTGCGCGCTAAGTTGCTCACGGCCATGAGCAGAAAAATTTTCAATGCCCACAAAAACGACGACGACCAAAACGACGGCGCGCAAAGCGCCTGCTGCCCGCAAGACGACCAAAACGGCTTCGTCCACGGCAAAGTCGTCATCGACGCGGGTGCGTGCGGCTGCTGCCGCTAAGCCGGCAAAGACGGCGAAAAGCGCGACGAGCGATACGGAAAATCAGGTGCCTGCTGCTGTCGCGAATACTGAACAGATGATTGCCGAGCCCGTGCCGGCAAGTGCGCCGGTCGCAGCGAAGCCGACCCCGGCGAAACCTGAATCGGCTAAGCCTGCGGCAACTAAAACCCCTCCAACGGTGGCGCCGACGCGGTCCGCTTTTGCGCCGATTACTGCTCGCAAACCTGTCGCTGCCAAGCCAGCACCTGCTGCGGTTCCGGCTCCCGTGGCCAAGCCGGTGAGCGAAGCCGTTTCCCTGATCGATCCGCAAACGCCGAAGCCAAAACGCGCTCCGGTCGAGGGAGGCGTGAAACGTTCTGTCCTCCCGCCAATTTCCAAAATCCGAGGCCCGCAGCCGCCGGCGCCGGAACCGGTCGCTGCGCCAGCCGCTCCCGAAGAAGTTTCCGCTGAATTGGAGATTGCCGAGGACAGCACTGGCGAAGCGGAAGTGGCCGAGGACGGCCGCCCGATCATTCACATCAAGCCGCCGATCATCGTGAAGGATCTCGCGACCCAACTCGGGGTGAAAAATTTCCAGCTCATCAAAGAGCTGATGGATGACTTCAATATTTTTGCGAACCCGAACCTGACAGTGGAGCCGGAAGTCGCGACGAAGGTTTGCGACAAGCACGGCTTTGCTTTCGAAATGGAGCGCCGCAAAAAGGATGGCGGTGTCCATAAGGTCGTCGAAGTCGTGGTCGCGCCGCCGCCACCGGTCATCGAGACCGAGGACGAACTGAAGCTGCGCGGGCCGATCATCACTTTTATGGGCCACGTCGATCACGGCAAAACGTCGTTGATGGACGCGATCCGCAAGACGCGCGTGGCGGCGGGCGAAGCCGGCGGCATTACCCAGCACATCGGCGCCTACACCGTCGATTACGAGGGCACGCGCATCACTTTTCTCGACACGCCGGGTCACGCCGCCTTCACCGCGATGCGCGCGCGTGGCGCCGATGTCACGGACATCGTCGTGCTCGTCGTCGCAGCGGATGACGGCCTCATGCCGCAGACGATCGAAGCGATCAATCACGCGAAAGCCGCGCCGCACGTCACGATCATGGTGGCGGCGAACAAAATGGATTTGCCGGGGGCAAACCTTGATCGCTTGAAACAGCAGCTTCAGGAGCACGGCCTCACGCCGGAGG
>JBDSNB010000015.1:0-5464 GCA_039915555.1 Chthoniobacterales bacterium
GTTCTTTTCTTTCGAATCGACGCTGACCTTGGCGGTCTCAACATCGTATTTCGGCATCTGGCCGTTTTTCACTTCGATTTCGGGAGCCTTTGCGTCCTGGGTCTTCTTCACCTCGCAGGAGCTGAGAGAAAACACCGTTGCGGCGGCCATGGAGGAGACGAGAAAGAATTTGTCGAGTTTCATATATTTGAAAGGCATATCGTTTCCGCGGCCCTTTCTGGGTGTAAGTCCGGTAAAATAATATTACTACGCCTGACTCGGGACCCGGTCATCCCCCGAAAAACTAGAACGCGCGAAGCAAGCCCGCGACATCGACGCCGATTTGTTTCACGCTCCGATGCAGTAGATCCTGGTAGCCACCGCCAAATGCGCCCACTGCGGAGCGCCGCTCCTGCGTGAAGCGCAGCAACACCTTGTTCGTCCCGCCATCGACGATCTCGCCCGAGATGCCCACTTTCGCCGCCCCGGCGCCGAACCCTGCAAAATATCGCGCCGCTTGCGAACCGGGATCGCTCTTCATAATGCGCGCCCGCACGACGAGCGCCTTCGCACCCGCTTTTCCATTCTCCACCGGCATCGTCCCGAGTTTAGCGCGCACACCGTCGGTGAATGGCGCGGTGCTGTTTGCGAGTGCGCCTTTCACCGCGGCGTAGCTGTTGTCTTTTTCTTCCGGCAACTGCGCGCCTTTCGTGTCGAGCGATTGCACCACGACGCGATTGTAGCTCGCCAGCTGGAACGGCTGCACAATCGTGACCTCGTCGACATCGTGCCAATCCTGATAGCTGCCGGGCTTGATCGCCGCGCCCTTTTCAGCGTGAACCTGCGAAAGAGGCAGAACGACAAAAACAGCGGCGACAAGACGAATCAATTTCATGGCGCTGGTTTGTAGATATTCCGGCGGGAATTGCAATCTATTCATAAAGGAATCCGGAATTTTAACCGCGGATCACGCGGATGGCCCAAATGGGATGCGTTTTGAACGCAATGAATCTCGATCCAGCGATGAACGGCATTCACACGATTACGTCTGTCCCCATCCGCGAAATCCGCGTAATCCGCGGTCAAAAGTCTTCAGTGCCGAAAATGCCGCACGCCGGTAAAGATCATTGCCATGTCGCGTTCATCCGCGGCCGCGATGACTTCCTTGTCGCGCACTGAGCCGCCCGGTTGAATCGCGGCCGTCGCGCCGGCCTCTGCCGCAGCGATCAATCCATCGGCAAACGGGAAAAACGCATCACTCGCCACCGCGCTCCCGCTGAGCGACAACCCCGCTTCGTTCGCCTTCCAAACCGCGATCCGCGATGCGTCCACGCGCGACATCTGGCCCGCACCGATTCCCAACGTCCGATCCGCTGCCGCGTAAACGATGGCATTCGATTTCACGTTCTTCACCACGCGCCAGCCGAAAATCATGGCCGCCAGTTCCGCCGCGGTCGGCTTGCGCTTCGTCACCACTTTGGTTTCCAGATCCACGAATTCCCCGGAGTCCTTGTCCTGCACGAGCAACCCGCCACAAACCGAACGCAGATCGACCTCCGCTTCCTTCTTTTCGTTCGCCACCAGGCTGCGAATCAGGCGCAGATTTTTCTTCTTCTGAAAAATGGCGCGCGCCTCCGCTGCAAACTCCGGCGCGATGATCACTTCGCTGAAAATCTCGCTGATCGCCTTCGCGAGCGCTTCATCGATCGGGCGATTGCAAATAATGATGCCGCCAAACGGCGCCTGCTTATCCGTCGCGAACGCTTTTTCCCACGCCACGCGCAAATCCTCGTCGCTTCCCACGCCACACGGGTTCGTATGCTTGAGAATGGCGACCGTCGGCTCTTTGAATTCCGCCATCAGATTCGTCGCCGCGCTGATGTCGAGAATGTTGTTAAACGACAACTCTTTCCCATGCAGCTTCTCGAAGCACTCGTCGAAATTGCCGTAGAGCGCGGCCGTCTGGTGCGGATTCTCGCCGTAACGCAGCCGGCTCACGAGCGGCAAGGACAACGAAAACGACGCGTCGGTCGTTTGCTCGCGATTCAAAAAATTGCCGATCGTGCGGTCGTATTCCGAGGTCTTGATGAAGGCCTTGATCGCCAACCGCTCGCGCAGCCGCAACGTGGTCGCGCCCTCGTTATCCGCCATCGTCTCGAGCACGGCCGCATAATCCGCCGGGTCCACCACCACCGTGACGGACTCATAATTTTTCGCCGCGCTCCGAATCATCGAAGGACCACCGATGTCGATTTGCTCGATCGCCTGCGCCAGGGTCACGTCCGGTTTCGCGATCGTGGCTTCAAACGGATAGAGATTCACGATCACGAGATCGATCGGCTGGAAGCCCTGCTCCTGCGCCTGTTTCTCGTGCAAGGCGTTGCCGCGCTTATAAAGCAATCCGCCGTGGACGCGCGGGTGCAGCGTCTTGACCCGCCCTTCCAGCACTTCCGGGTAGTCGGTGAAGCTCGAGATATCGCGCACCGGCACGCCGGCTTTGCGCAAGAGCTCAGAAGTGCCGCCCGTCGAGATAATATCGACGCCCTGTTTTTCCAAGGCGCGCGCGAATTCGGCCACCCCGGACTTGTCCGAAACAGAAATAAGTGCGCGCCCGATTTTCATTAAGAGGAATTTTAACCGCGGATTACGCAGAGGAAGAATGCGTGATCACGCGAATCCGAAACATCTGCGTAATCCGCGGTTCAGAAGATTTTCAGCGATCCAGCACGACGCTCTTCGCCATCGGGTAGAGCGCGGGGCAACAGCCGATGGTTTCGCAAAACGCTTTGCTAAAATGGCTCAGGCTGGCATAGCCGACTTCGGTCGCGGCCTCGGTCACGTTATAGCGGCCGCTGCGCAGGAGTTCCGCAGCGCGTTCCATCCGCAGGTTGCGCAGGAATTGCGGAATCGTGAGTCCAACCTCACGCGAAAAACTGCGGCTCAAATAAAACGGACTGCAGCCAACTTCCTGTCCGAGCATTTCCAGGGTCGGCGGATTCGAGACATCGCGCGCCAGCAGTTCCTTGGTCCGTTGCACCCGATCGCGTGCCACCTGTTTTTGCCGCATGCAAAACAGCTCGGGTTCTTTCGGCGCAAAAAGAAAATGCGACATCAACTCGAGCGCTTTGCTTTGGTACCACAGACTCTGCGCCGCACGCGCCACGGGCGGCTGGAGCAAGCTGGCCACCACCCGGCGCTGCTCGCCTCCCATCGGACGCGGGACGGAGACGACGCTAATTTCTTTCGTCGGGAAAATTGCGCGGCGCACCCGCGGTTCGAGATCGGCCTCGCTTTCGGCGAGCTGTTTTTGCAAATGGTCGCGCGAAAATTCCACGGTGACGAACTGGTGGCGATCGCCCCCCAGCCGCGTCGCCGGCAATGGCGTATCGGAGACGGAATAATAGCCGGCACTGCCCGCCACGTAATCGCTCTGGCTCCGCTCGCCGATCGCGCCCCGGCCTTCCAGGTTCAAACAAAACTCAACGCTGCGCGGACGAAAACTCAGTCCCCAATCGAGCGGCCGATGCGTTTTAAAATCGTGCCATTCCACACTCACACCGAGCCGATTGAAGTCGCCATAAAGCTGACGCCAGCCCTTGTGCAGATCGCTCCACGCGTGAGCGGCGTGATGCGTGGCGGGAGCGGAACTCATGACGGCCAATTACGAAGGGAGCGAGCACAAATGCAAGACGCGAGTGCCGGTAATGCCACCACGGTCAGCGCCTCCGACGGTCGATAAATTCGTCGAATGGACGTCGCACGCGCTGGAAAAGTCCCTGCGCTTCGCGTTTGGTCCGCCGAAACATCTGCTTGATCCGCGCCTTCACGATGTTCTCATCGCCGTCGCCGTCTTCCACGATTTCGCCTTCATCGTAAATCTCCGGTTCGGAGGGCCGCGCGTTGTCGTCCCGTAACGCTTCCTGCGCCACCGGGTCCTGCTCGACGTTGGCCATGTTCGCGCCGCGATACATTCCCTCCACCCGCGTGACGTTCCCGCGATGCGCGGAGATGTGAATGGTGCCGACCGGATTCCGCGCCTGATCCAGCACGGTCACAATCCACACCGGCGTGCCGCGGTCGCTCGTGCGCAAAGTGTAGCTCACGGAATCGAAATTTGTGTGCGCGCGATCCGCGGTGTGACTCGCTACCGTGAAGGCTCCGCTCGAATCTAGATTCAATTGCGCGGTATTGATCGTGGCCCCTTCCGTCGTCCCGGCCACCCGCCCGCCGGGCGTGCGGTTCGCGAGAATCCGGCCGTCGGCGACCTGCAATTCGCGCACCCCGCCCGCTGCGTTGCGATCGGCGAGGAGCACCGTCCAGTTGGTCGGCTGCGGATCGCCATCCACCCCGGTGACCGAGATGATCCGCTTCAGCGCCGTGCGACCAAATTGATTTCCCACCACCTGCAGCGCGTCGTAGGCCGTGCTCTGTCGCTCGCCCCGGGCAACCGTCAGCGTAAGAAAAAAAACGAGTGCAAACCTCCACATACGAGGCACCAAAGTGCGCCTGCTCCCCGCTGTCCAACCGTTTTCGTTTGCGCACTGGCTCTCGTGCGTGTGTATGTTCCCTCTGCGTGCGGTCGATGAAGAAGAAAGTAGAATTCTCCAGCCACACTGGAAATCTCGCTCTGATGCGCAAATTCGTGCGCGGGTTTCTCGATTCATTGCCATTTTCGGAGAAGGAACGGACGCTGATGGTGCTCGGGGTAGACGAGGCCTGCACCAATATCATTCGACACGCCTATCATTTGCAGGACGACCAGCCGATCGCCCTCTCGCTCGAATCGAAACGCGATTGCGTCTGCATGCGCCTGCGCGATTACGGACGCCAGAGTGCGCCGGAAAAAATGAAAGGCCGCTCCCACGATTTGATCAAACCGGGCGGCCTCGGCCTGCATCTCATCCGCACTGCCTTCGATAAAGTGGATTACATTCTAAAGAATCGCGGGACCGAGCTCGTTTTGACGAAGCATTTGGAATGAGGCGGGCCGCCGCGCCCCGGGCGCTTCGATTGTGCGCTGGCGTCTCGTCGCCGCGCGCGCGAATCTACGACCGGCCATGAACTCCGCCTCGCTCACTCCTCCGGAACTCGATCCCGCGCTCGAGATCTCGCTCCGGCCGCCGATGTTCAGCGAGTTCACCGGCCAGGTGAAAGTGTGCGAACGGCTCGCGGTTTTGGTCGAGGCCGCGAAGCAACGTGGCGATGTCCTCGAGCACATTTTGTTGAGCGGCCCGCCTGGCCTGGGCAAAACCACGCTCGCGCACATCATCGCCAACGCCATGGGCGTAAACGTGAAGAACACGAGCGGCCCCGTGATCGAAAAGGCGGGAGAGCTGGCGGGACTACTAACGAGTCTGGAAAAAGGCGACGTCCTCTTTATTGACGAGATTCACCGCCTCCAACCGACGATCGAAGAATATCTTTATCCGGCGATGGAAGACTACCGGCTCGACATCATCATCGATCAAGGCCCGCAGGCTCGCAG
>JBDSNB010000002.1:0-29437 GCA_039915555.1 Chthoniobacterales bacterium
AGCTGTGGAGCGCCTTTCGTGATAGCCATTTGAACGGTCAAATTCTTCACGAAAAGTCGAACCGGCGTGGTAGCTTCGCGCTTGTAGAAGTCGATCAGCCACGGCTCATGCGCGTGCGTTTTTGCGAACTCACTTACTGCGGTCAAGTTTCCGCTGACGTAGGGATTGTTCCGAGCGTGTTCTTCTGGCCCGTACTTTACCCCGCGAAGTTGCTCGCGAAGCAGGGCTTCATCCTTGAACCGGGCGAGCATCTTATAACTCGGCAGACCGTCGTCGTTCGTTGCCAGCAACTTGAGATGTGCCGCCAGTTCCGGGTCCCGATGGCCTAGTTCCATCTGGCTGCTTAGGTCGTAAGGCTTAATCCAGGGATTTTTGGCAATGGCCTTGGAAATCGGGTCTTGCCACGGCTGAGGCAGCTCTGATTCCGGTTTCGGGCGGGCCTGCCTTAGGCCAGTTTCCGGAACTCCGCTGAGTGGCTCGAATACTTCGCGCGCCAGCGCTTGGATGCCGAAATAATCGCCTGCCTGTCTGTCAATCCAAGTGCTCGACAGGGCTGCTACGGCGCGCATGGCGTCGGCGTCGCCTGCCAGCGCGTAAGCGCGGTTGAATTCGATGGTCGCGATTGCTTCGACGCCGCGCTTTGCAGCTAGGTCTCGGCTAGTTGGTTTTGTGCTCATGGTTTGTTTCTCCTATAGGTTGGTTGTTTGGTTGTTGGTTGGGGTAGGTGTCAAAAGTGTTAGTGTCACTGCGATTCCGCTCGGAGTGTCCGAATCGCTGGCCTAGTGCCAGTGTCAAACCCTACGGGTATTTGACACTTGGCTCTGGCCTTGGTGCCACAATTCATTGTGGAACCTTTTGAGACCTTGTGACACTTAGGGGTCATTTCGCTTCCCATTTCTGGTCGTCGCGCTGCCTCGCGAGCCCTTGATTCTTTATCTCCTTGAGGCGGCGATGAAAGGTGCTTTTCGATAAGTGCAGTTCGCTCTCTGCGAGCGTCTGCCAGTCGGTTGTCGTCATCGGCTCGACGAGCAGACCGAGCACGTCGTCAGTTCGATATTCCTGCTTGCGACCTGCGGGTTTCCTTAGCCGCTCCGGGTCTAACGAACCTTCAATGCGCATCAGCGGGAACTCCCACTGCACGACAAACGGCTCGATCGGTGGGTGATTGCGCAGCACGCAATCCACGGTGAACGCGTCCGCTGCCTCGTGCCGGGTGAAGGTCACGATGGAGTCAGGGTCGCGCGCGAAGACGCCGCTGCCGCCGATGCGGTCGATGGATTCTTTCGCGGCCTGATTTCCCTTGCTGTAGTGCGCACCGAAAGCCACTGCCGCGCCGCTGTGGACAGCCAGCTTTTCGAGATCGTTCAGCAGGCTCGCGATGTCTCCGGCTTTGTTCTCGTCCCGCGCTCCCAAAAGTTTGTAGATCGGGTCGGCGACGATCAGGCCGTAGTCGCCACTGCGAATTTTCGACAGGAGAAACGGCAGCATCCGCGACAGGTCGGCGGCATGCCCGCGAAGGTTCCACACGTCGAGATTGCCTCGCAGTGATTCGACGCTCAGCCCCAGCGCTGAGCAGACCATCGCGATGCGCCGCGCAAAAAATGCGCCTTGTATCTCCAGGTTAACAAACAGGACGCGGCCTTTCGTCGTGCGTCGGCCCAAGAACTCACAGCCGAGCGCGACGCTCACCGCAAGGTTGATCAGCGTCCACGTCTTGAACGATTTTGAGCTGCCGCCGAAAACCAGCTTGCCGACCTTGTGCAGCAGTCCATCAACAAGGTCTGGCGGAGTGTCCGTCTCGCGCTCTACCAAGTCGGCAGCATCGGTGATGGTCGGGAATGCGGCCGGTTCGATTTCCCGCTGTAAAATATCCACGGCCTGTTCCGCAGTGATTGAACCTTGAGCCAGCTTCGCGCCGACGAATCCGGCCAGACGGCGCTTGGCCGTGACGAGCATTTCGCCGACTGAATACTCAAAAATCGGCGGTGTGACGGTCGTCAGCGAAAGGCTCGTTAGCGCGGAGATTCCGCCGACCGCATCGAGCCGCCCTGCCTCGCGGAGCGAGTCGGTCAGCGAAAGAAGGTTCGGCGTAACTCCCGTGCGCTGGAGGGCGAAGACAGCCTTGGCCATCTCCCGATGGGCTGGAACGATGAACGACTCAGGCGAGGCGATAGCTTGCGGGATTTCGTAGCCGTCGAGCGCCGCGGCGAGCACCGTTTGCTCGTGGCCTCTGGCCATCTCCAGTTCCGCGCTTGCGGCGGCAGTGCGCGCGTCATAGGCTCCAGCTGCTGTTGGTCCGCGAAGAGGATGGGCGCCGTTCCGTTGAACAACCGGGGCAGCGCGGGCGGATGATGGGGCGGTCGCGTTCATCAGGCAACTCGCCGAGTCCGTGGGCGACCGGCTTCGACAACCTCGAAGCGCTCCAGCGCCGCGAGAACCTTGGACGGCTGGAAGAGCACGGTCCTGTGGCCGAGCTTCAGGAAAGGAATTTTCCGCTGCTGCGCCAGCGTTCGCAGTGTCCGCTCGGGCACATTGCTCGCGTCCGCCATACCGACATAACCGACGAGTTGTTCTCTCATGGTGAACATATCACCACGTGCGAACCGATGCCGAAACCGCAGTTTAAGGGGGGTGACTTAAATTGCGGTGCCCGCTGAAACGAGTCCCTAATTCGGCAACAGGATGGCAACGGGTGGCGCGTTACCTAGTGAGACGACGGCTTTTAAGTCCGTTGCGTCTGCCATTTCGCCACAGCTGCTGGAAGCGGCGTCATCTTACTCGACCCGGCGCGCAGACCAAATCATTTGCGATGGGCAGTGGCGCACGCCACCCTCATCTCCGCCCGTCGTCGCATGACCACCGCCAACAAAATTACCATCGTCCGGATTCTTCTCATCCCGGCCTTCGTCACGATGGCGATCTACTACGGCGAGAGCATCGAGCGCGGCCAGCCGCTCGAGTGGCAGCGCTTCACTGCGATCATCATCTTCCTCGTCGCGGCTGTCAGCGACGGGCTCGATGGCTACGTGGCTCGACGTTACAACCAACGCAGCGCTCTCGGCGTCATCCTTGATCCGATCGCTGACAAAGGCTTGCTCCTCAGCGGCATCATCACGCTCAGTATCAGCAATTGGAGCCACATCAGTCCGGAATACGGACGCTTCCCCGCGTGGTTTCCGGTGCTCGTGATCGCGCGCGATCTCGTCATCCTCGTCGGCAGCGCCGTGCTCCATTTATTGAATGGCAAAGTGCAGGTGCGGCCGCGTTGGACCGGGAAAGTGGCGACCGTTTTACAAATGGCCGCGATCGCCTGGGTCATGCTGCAATTCGATTTTATGTCGCTCATCTACGTCGTGGGAGCAGCCGGTCTTTTCACTTTTGTCTCCGGCTTCATGTATGTTCTCGATGGCCTGCGGCAATTGCAGGACGGCGGACACGCCAACGCCCGCGCGGAATAACAGGCCACCCCCTCAAATATGTCGCGCACCCAGGAAGAATACGTCGGAAAAGTCGCCATCGTCGGCAGGCCGAACGTAGGCAAATCCGCCCTCTTCAATCGCCTTGCGGGCCGCACGATCGCGATTGTCCACGATCAGCCGGGCATCACGCGTGATCGATTGGCGGCGCCTTGCACGAAAGGCGCGCGGCCGTTTCTCATCTGGGACACCGGCGGCATCGGTGGCGCGGGCGAAAAGGAACTGGGCGTCCAGGTCCGCACCGCCGCCGACGCCGCGATGCGCGAAAGCGATGTCATCCTCTTCGTGGTCGACGCGCAACACGGCATGGCACCAATCGATCAGGAACTCGCTTCCATGTTGCGCAAATCGCGCACACCCGTCGTACTCGTGATCAACAAGATCGACCATCCCAATCACGAAGCGCTCGAGTCCGACTTCGCGCGACTAAACTTCAAATACCTCGTCCCGATCAGCGCCGCCCACGGCCGCGGCATCTCGGAATTGCTCGAGACGATCGAAGCGCTCTTGCCCAAGTCGAAAATCAGCGATCAGAAATCAGAAATCACCGCCCCTCCTGTCGCCCTCGCCATCATCGGCCGCCCGAATGCCGGTAAATCCTCCCTCATCAATTCCATCCTGCGCGACCAGCGCACGATCGTGAGCGACATCCCCGGCACCACGCGCGACGCCGTCGACATCGCTTACGAGCGCGAAGGCGAAAAATTTCTCCTCATCGACACCGCCGGCATGCGCGCGCGCAGCAAGCATTCCACTTCCGTCGAAGTCTTCAGCGTGATGCGCGCCGAGCGCACCATCCGCCGCGCGGACCTATGCGTCCTCGTCATCGATGTCACGAGCGGCGTCACCTCGCAGGACAAACGCATCGCGGGCTTCATTCAGGAATCGCGCAAGCCTTCGCTCGTCATCCTGAACAAATGGGACTTGGTGAAACCTCCACGCGGCGCGAAAGCCGCGATGCAGGAACTCGTCACCACCGCGCGCGAGCAGTTGTTCTTCCTCGATTACGCGCCCGTCCTCATCGCCTCCGCCGTCACCGGCGAAAACGTCACCCAGCTCTTCGACTTGATCGCAGAAGTTCGGCGCGCCGCCGGCGTGCGCATCAGCACCGGCGTCCTGAACCGAATGCTCCGCGCCGCCTTCGACGCCGCCCCGCCGCCCACCATCGGCACGAAACGACTCAAGCTCTTCTACGCTGCGCAATCCAAAGGCGAATCGGAACGGCACGCGATCGATCCGCCCAAGTTCGTGCTCTTCGTCAACCAACCGAAACTACTGAGCGACGGGTACGGTCGCTACATCGAAGGACGCATCCGGCAGGTCGAGCCCTACCCCGGTTTGCCCGTCCTGCTCAGTACCCGCGCGCGCAGCGAATCTCCGGCCCGCGCGGCCGCACGGCGTTGATTCGTTAGGCGGGCGCAACCCGGCGCAGAGGAAAACGGCGGCCGTAGGTCAGACAACGCCAGACCCATTCCACCGGTCCGAAGCGGAACCGCTCCAGCCACCAGCTGCTCCACCACAACTGCACCACGAAGATGACCGCGCCCGCCGCCAGCACTCCACCCAACCCGAAGCGTGGTCCGATTCCAAATCCCACGCCGTAGAACAATCCGATGCCCAGCACGGTCTGCGTCAGGTAATTCGTCAACGCCATCCGCCCGACCGGCGAAAAATATTCAAGCCAGCGCCGCCATCCCGCCGTCTGGAAGAGCTCGACAAAAATAGCCACATAGCCGAGCCCGAGAAAAAGCGATCCGCCGCTTCGCGCGATGCGAAGGATGCTGCGACCCGGTTCCGTTTTCCACCAGGTCGAGCCAGCGCCGATCACCTCCTGATCGCGCAGCATGACAAAAGCCGTCAGCAAAATCCCCAACGAAAGCCCCGCCCACCGGAGGCGTCGCCAGAAGCGCTGGTTCGATTCTGGAGCGCGCAGCACGCCTGGATAACCCAACGCCACGCCGAGCAAAAGGCGCCCGAGCGTGAAGAACGGCAGACCCCACGCGGAAATGCGCGACCAGAAAAAATGCGACGCGTTGGCCGAGAGCATGCCGTCCCACTGGAGCGCGCTGAATGCAGTCAGCGCTGCCGCCGACGCCTCCGGTGCCGGCGCGATTTTCGGCAACCACTCGTTCATCCACGGGCGGAGTAATGGCGAGGAGAACAAGGCGATCGCGACCCCGAGGAGCGCCAGCGTCCGCGCCCGCAACGAAGCAAATGGGAGCAGCAGCAATCCCATCAAAGCGTAGAGCAGGAGAATATCGCCCCACCAAACAAAAGCGTGCACCAAGCCGATCAGGAGAAGCACGAACAGGCGCCGGAAATAAATGATCTTTCGTCCCGTCCCTTCGGCCGCGCGTTGCATCTGAAGCGCGAATCCGACCCCGAACAAAATCGTAAAGACGGTCATGGCCTTCCCATCCACGAGCGCCGTCATGGCCAGCTCGATGAAGTGATCCCAGCCCGCCGTCGGCAAAGTCGCTCGCGCCGTTTCAGGTAGAAGTTCGAAGAGCGAGAAATCGCGCAAATTCACGATCAAGACGCCCAACAAGGCGAAACCGCGCAACGCGTCGATCACCTCGATCCGCTGGTCTTTTGCGACCGGCGCAAAGCCGACCGGCCACGCCTGAATCGTTGGAGCCTTCCGGGTCGGTTCGGGCATAAAGGAAACGCGACTGCATAGTTGCTTCGTCCGCGATTCACAAGGATAGAAGTCCGACGCAACGCTGGGCGCGTGAAAAACTTGTCAAGTTTCGAACGCCTTTCCCTGTCGTTTGTCTCACCCAGTTCCAATGAAAACGACGCAGGAAATCACCCAGGAAGTGCAGCAGCTCGGGCAATGGATTCCCGCCTTGCGCGAGCAAGTCGGCCAGGTCGTCATCGGCCAGAAGTATCTCGTCGACCGGCTCCTGCTCGGGCTCCTCGCGAACGGTCACATCCTGCTCGAAGGCGTTCCTGGTCTCGCGAAAACGTTGACCGTCAAGACGATGGCGGCCGCCATTCAGACCGGCTTTCAGCGGCTCCAATTCACGCCTGATCTATTGCCGGCGGATCTGATCGGCACGCTCATTTACAATCCGCGCAGCGGCGAGTTCACGACCAAACTCGGACCTCTCTTTTCGAACCTGATTCTGGCGGACGAAATCAACCGCGCCCCCGCAAAAGTGCAGAGCGCGCTCTTGGAAGCGATGCAGGAACGCCAGGTCACGATCGGCGACAAGACGTATCCCCTCTCCGATCCGTTCCTCGTTCTCGCCACCCAAAATCCTCTCGAACAGGAAGGCACCTACCAGCTTCCGGAAGCGCAACTCGATCGCTTCATGTTGAAGCTGAATGTCGGCTATCCGTTAAAAGCGGAGGAGCGGAAGATTCTCGATCTCATGGCGACTTCGGCGCCGAACCTCGCCGTTAATCCGGTCGTCGATCCCAAGCAGATCATCGCCGCGCGCGACGTCGTGAATCACATCTACATCGACGATCGCGTGAAGGATTACATCGTCGACGTCGTCTGGGCGACGCGCGAGCCGACCTCCTGCAACTTGCAACTCGAAGGCTTGATTCGCTACGGCGCCTCGCCCCGCGCCACGATTTATCTCGCGCTCGCCGCCCGCGCCCACGCCTTCTTGAACGGCCGCGGCTACGTCACGCCGCAAGATGTGAAAAGCATCGGCCACGACGTCCTGCGCCATCGCATCATCGTCAGCTACGAAGCGGAAGCAGAGACGATTTCGAGCGAGACGATCATCGACCGCATCTTCGCCGGGCTGCCCGTGCCGTGATGGATACCGCCGAGATCCTGAAGAAAATCCGCGCGCTCGAGATCAAAACCAAAGGTCTCGTCCAAACCGTTTTCGCCGGCGATTACCACAGCGTCTTCAAAGGGCGCGGGATGAACTTCGACGAAGTGCGCGAGTACCAGCCCGGCGATGAAATCCGCGCGATCGATTGGAACGTGACCGCGCGCATGGGCGACGCGTTCATCAAGAAGTTCACGGAAGAGCGCGAGCTCACTGTGCTGTTGATCGTGGACGTGAGCGCGTCGGGAAATTTCGGGAGCAATACGCAATCGAAGCGCGAATTGGCAGCGGAAGTCGCGGCCCTCCTCGCCTTCAGCGCGATTCGAAACAACGACAAGGTCGGGCTCCTTCTCTTCACCGACGAAGTCGAACTCTACATCCCGGCTAAAAAAGGCCGCTCCCATACGCTGCGCTTGATCCGCGAGATTCTTTTTTTCGAACCAAAGAGCCGCGGCACCGATCCCGCACTCGCGTTGCGTTACCTGAACAAGGTGGTCACTCGACGCTCGGTCGTTTTCTTCGTTTCCGATTTTCAAGCGGGCGACTTTTCGCGCGAGTTGGCCGTCACCGGTCGCCGCCACGATTTCATCGCCATCCACGTGCAGGACGAACGTGAGCAAGTGTTGCCGAATGTCGGCATCATTACGCTGGAAGACGCGGAGACGGGCGAGCAAATCGAGATCAACACCGGCGACCGCGCGATGCGGAAACATTTCGCGGAGCTGGCGGAAGCGAAAACCGCTGAACTCAAGCGGACCCTGCATCGCAATCACATCGACACCATCTCCCTGCAAACCGGTCGCGATTATCTCCCCGGCCTGCGTTCCTTCTTCAAACAACGCGAGCGGCGCTTGGCCGTGAGATGAACCATCATGCGTCTCCTCCTCGCCCAAGAGCTGCACGACATTTCGCCGCCCGTCGACTACTCCCTCATCCCGCTTTGGGCGATCTATGCCGCAGCGTTCGTCGGCCTGGCGCTCCTCGGTTTGATCGTCTGGCTCATCGTCCGCTGGAGACGGCGGCCGAAACCTGAGATCTCGCCGCGGACGCGCGCCCTGGAACTTTTGTCGCGTGCTCGCGGCGAGATCGCGCAAACCAATCCGTATCAGTTCAGCATTCGCGTTTCGGATATTTTGCGCCGCTACGTCACGGAGCAATATCGCCTGCCTGTGACGCGCCAGACTTCAGTGGAATTTCTCGAAGCGCTCGCGCAAACCTCGCCTTTCTCGGAAGACGAACGCTCGCTCCTCGGCGATTTTTTGAACCGCTGCGACCTGATAAAATTCGCGCGCTATGAGGCGACCATAACCGACAGCGAGTTGTTGCTCGAAGAAGCGACCCGCTTCGTGAAGGGAGGCCAGCTTGAAACTGCTTGATTGGTGGCCCCAAGGCACGGCGCTCACCTTCGCGAATCCGTGGTTGCTCCTGATTCTGCTCGCGCTTCCGCTCATCGCTTATCTGCTCGGCCAGCGCGGACCGGCCGCGGCGCTCGTTTTTTCGTCCACGACCGTTCTGCGCGGACTCGGTAAATCGAGCGCCGCGCGCGCCGGCAAGATCCTGCGCGCCATGCTCTTTCTCAGCCTCGCCATCTTGATCGTGGCCCTGGCGCGTCCGCGGCTGGGCAAGAGCCTGACGCAGGTGGAAGCGAGCGGGATCGACATTATGATCGTGCTCGACGTTTCCGGTTCGATGTTGATCAAGGATTTCACCATCGGGGGCGATCAGGCGACGCGGGTGGATGCGATCCGCGAAGTGACGCGCAAATTCATCGAAGGCCGGCCTAACGACCGCATCGGCATCATCGCTTTTGGCGGGCGGCCGTATGTCGTGAGCCCGATGACGCTCGATCATGATTGGCTTCTGCAAAATCTCGACCGCGTCCGCATTGGTCTGGTGGAAGACGGGACCGCGATCGGTTCCGCCGCCGCCGCCGCGGCCAATCGCTTGAACGACAAGAAGTCGAAGAGCCGCGCGATCGTGCTCCTCACCGACGGCGAGAACAACTCCGGCAAGATCCCGCCCGCGACCGCGGCGGAAGCGATCAAGGCACTTAAGATTCACTTCTACGCCATCGGGGCCGGGATCAACGGCATCGCACCCGCACCCATCGGCGATCGGCGCGGAGGGTTCCTGACCGATCTCTCCGGCAACCTGATTTACCAAAACCAGCCGGTACACTTTAACGAAGCGGGCCTGAAAGAGATGGCTCAAATCGCGGACGGAAAATTTTATCGCGCCACGGACACCCGTTCCCTCGAACAAATTTTTACCGACATCGACCAGCTGGAAACGTCCACCATCACGATGAAGAAATTCCAGCAGTATCGCGACCTGTTCCCGGCCTGCATCATGGCCGGATGCGGGCTTTTGCTGGTGCAGATTCTCCTCGCGCAAACGGTCTGGAGGAAGCTGCCGTGAACTTTGGCGCTCCCGCTTGGTTTTGGGCGCTGCTGGTTTTGCCCGCGCTCGGACTTCTTTTCCTGCGCGCCGAACAGCGCAGCGCGGAACTCTTGAAGGAATTCGTCGCGCCGAAACTTCTGCCACAACTCGGCGCGACGGTGAACCGCTTCCGTCGCAACCTGCGCTTCGGTTTGCTGCTCCTCGGACTCGCGCTCGCCATCGTGGCGTTGGCGAAACCGCGTTACGGTTACAACTACGAAGAGGTCAAGCGGAAGGGGCTCGATCTCATCATCGCGGTCGACACTTCGCGCAGCATGCTGGCGAATGACGTGCCGCCTAATCGTTTGCAACGCGTCAAGCTGACCGCGCAGGATTTGATTTCGGAATTGCGTGGCGATCGGGTGGGAATCATCGCGTTTGCCGGGCGCGCGTTTTTGCAGGCGCCGCTCACGATTGATTATGACGCAGCGGTGACGGCGTTGAACTCGCTCGACACCGACATTATTCCCGAAGGCGGCACGAATATATCGGAAGCGATCGCGCTGGCGGTAAAGACGTTCGGCAAATCCGCGATCGGAAATCGCGCGCTGATTATCTTCACCGACGGCGAAGAACTGGCCGGCGACGCTACGAAGAACGCGCAAGCGGCAGCGGATGCCGGCGTGCGCGTCTTCACGGTCGGAGTTGGGACGCCGGAAGGTTCGCTAATTCCATTGCCGGGGCAGAACGGCGGCACGGCGTTTGTGAAAGACAGCAGCGGGCAGGTCGTGAAGTCGAAGCTCGATGAGACGCGGCTGCGTGAGATCGCGAAGACCACCGGCGGCACGTTTTATCCGCTCGGGAGTGGGCCGGCTACGATGCGGAAACTTTACGACGAAGGCCTCTCGCAACTACAGGCGGGCGAGATCGACACCAAGATGTCGCGCCAACCGATCGAGCGTTATCAGTGGCCGTTGGGCGCGGCGCTCCTCGCTTTCGCGTTTTCGATCCTGGTGAGCGAGCGGAAACGCGCGTCGCGCAAGATTCGGCGAACGCCACCGAAAAAAACTTCCGCGCTCGCCGTCACCGGGGTTCTTCTTTTGAGCGCGACATGGGCCGGCGCGGCGTCTCCTGGCCTGGAGGAATACCGGAACGAGGAATACGAGAAAGCGTATCAGCGATTCCAGCAGACGCTGGAGAAGCATCCCGACACGCGCGCGACCGACAAGATCCAATTCGATGCCGGCGCGGCCGCATACAAAATGAAGGACTACGGGAAGGCGCTGCAATCTTTCAGCCAGGCGTTGCTCTCGCCGAATCCGGATTTGCAAAGCCGCAGCCACTACAATCTCGGCAACACGCTTTATCAACGCGGCGAAGGTCAAAAAGCGGCACCCGAAAAACTGCAAGATTGGACGAACGCGCTCCAGCATTACGACCAGACACTGAAGATCGATCCGGAGAACAAAGAGGCCAAAGAGAACCGCGAGTTCGTGGAGCGGAAGATCGAAGAGCTGAAGAAACAGCAGGAGCAGCAACCCAGCCCGACGCCTTCGCCCTCCCCCTCGCCAGATCAGCAGAAAAAAGACGACAAGAACAAGGACGATAAACAGGACAAGGATCAGCAAGATCAATCCGGCGAGAGCAAGGACGACAAGAAGGATCAGAAAGATTCGGAAAACAAGAACCAGGAGCAAAAGCTTGGCGAAAGTCCCACGCCTTCGCCGCCGGAGCAGAATCAGGACGCCTCGCCTGCTCCATCGCCCGGAGCTTCGCCCGAACAGGGAGCGAGTCCTTCGCCTTCGCCCGGCGAGCAAACTGAACCCTCACCCAGTCCCTCGGAAAATAGCGAGGCTCCCTCCCCTTCGCCCTCACCTGGCGAAGGAGAAAATGGAGGTGAGAACAGTTCTCCCGCGCCAAGCCCCTCGCCTTCCGGCACGCCGCAGCAAGGTGAGGTGAAGGGCGCGGAGGGTGAACAACCGCCACCCGACCAACCGCCGGAAGGCGAAGCGGAAGCCGAAGAAGTGCGGGAAGGTGAGATGAGCGAACAACAGGCCGAGCGACTCCTGCAATCGATGAAAGATGAAGAGGCGCGCGTGCAGCTGGATGAACGCAGAAAGGTGCGTCGTGTCTATAAGGATTGGTAGCGGCGCGGGGTTGAACCCGGCCCGCGCTTGGTCGATGGAAATGAAAATGTCCACCCACTTTCGCATCCTGATTCTCGGTCTGGCGTTCCTCGCCACCGTGGGAGTGCGCCCCGTGCTCGCGGCCGAACCGCGGGTGACGGCGGTCTTGAGCAACTCGGAGACGGATGTCGGGCAACCGGTGCAGCTGGAGATTCAAGTCACCGGGGTCTCGAATCCGAAACCTCCCGGCGAAATCATGGTGGACGGGCTCGAGATTCAATCCGCTGGCACCTCGCGGCAGTATCAGATGCAGAATTTCGACATCAGTTACAGCTTCACCTTTGCCTACACGGTGCTGCCGATGCGCGCGGGGCGTTTCACGATTCCGGCCCTGGAAGTGCAAGCGGGCGGGCAGGTCTTGCGCACGCCCGAGCTGATCTTGAATGTCGCGGCGCCGGCCGGCCGTTCGTCGAATGCGGGACGCGGGAGCAGCAATCCAAACGTCGACCCGTCGCAGATCGGTTTCGTGGAAATGATCCTGCCAAAGTCCGTCGCCTACGTGGGCGAAATGATTCCCGCGCAGATCAAGCTCGGGTTGAACATGCGTGCGCCGGTGGAATCGCTCGGCGCCGGAATTCAGATCGCGGGTCAGGGATTTACCACTCAAAAAATGACGGAGCCGCGGCAGACGATCGAAAACATCAACGGTCGGAGCTATCAGGTCTTCATCGTGAAAACAGCGATCTCCCCCGCGCGCAGCGGGAAGCTGGAGATCGGGCCGGCGGAGATCAATCCCGTGGTGCGCGTGCCGCGCGGCGCGCCACGTAACCCGGTGATGCCGCGGGGCGGGCCGTTCGACGATCCGTTCTTTAACAATCTCTTCAACGATCCAGCCTTCGCGCCCTCGATGCCGAAGGAGGTGCACCTAAAGAGTGAAGCCGGCACGCTGGAAGTGAAACCGCTTCCGCCCAACCCGCCCGCTGATTTTTCCGGACCCGTGGGCACCTTCATCATGAACGTGGATGTGAGCCCGAAGAAGGCGAAGGTGGGCGATCCTGTGACCGTCACCGCCACGATCACGGGTCGGGGGAATTTTGATCGCATGACCGCACCGGTGCTGGCGAATGAGAATGGTTGGCACAAGTATCCGTCGTCCGACAATTATAAGCAGGATGACGATGTCGGAATCAGCGGCACCAAAACCTTCGAGACGGTCCTGAGCGCGAAGGAAAACAAGCAGTCGCTGCCGCCGCTGGTTTTTTCCTTTTTCGATCCGGTAAAGGAAACTTACGTCACGCTGCGGAGTGACGAGATCCCTTTGCAGATCGATGGAGGCGCGGCGGCCACGGCGACGCCCGCCCAAACGACCGCGCCGGCGGCGGGCAATATTCCTTCTGCCGCTCCCACATCGACGCCGCCGCCACCGGTGGACGATATTCTCCCGCAGCTGGACGACCGCACTGCGAGCCAAAGCAATTTCCAGCCGCTCTATGCGCAACGTTCGTTCCAACTCGCGCAGCTCATTCCGCTTTTGGTGTTGCTCGGTTTCGCCGGCTGGAAATGGCGGCAGGCGCGTGCGAACGATCGCGAGTTGCGGCGCATTACGCGCTTGCAGCAAGAGGCCGCGGAAGCACAGCGCAACCTGCACAAGAATGGCAGCAGCGCGCAGGAGTATCTGGCCGAGGCTTCCCGCGTGGTGCAGTTGAAAACTGCGCTCGCGACGAATGTGGATGCGAACACGGTGGACGCGGAGACGGCCGCCGCGGCGTTCCGGTTGGATGAGGCAACGCGCGGGCGGGTGCAACGTCTTTTCGCGCAGCGCGACGAGTCGCGCTACAGCGGCGACCGCAATGGCAACGACGCGCTCTCGGCCGAGCAACGGCGCGACATCCTCGAACTGGTGGAGAATTTGCGCGGATGAATTTGTTCCTGCGAAAACTGCGCGGCGTTTTCCTCGCGCTCGTCGCGGTGGGAGTTTGCGACGCGCTCGCGCAGGCGCCGGATGCGATCGCGCGGGCGACGGCGGAATATCAAGCCGGCAACTTTCGTGAGGCGGTCGCGCACTATCAATCCGCGATCGACGCCGGCACGCGGAACGCCGCGCTCTTCTATAATCTCGGTAACGCTTCGTATCGAGCGGGCGATTCGGCGGGGGCGATTTTGAACTATGAACGGGCGTTGCTCTTGCAGGCGCACCATCCGGAGGCGCGCGCCAATTTGCATCTCGTGCAGGACAAGGCGCGAGCGTTGCAATTACGATCGACGTGGTGGGAGGGCATTCTCGCGCGCGCCACGCCAAATCAGTTCTCCATCGCGCTGGCGGTGAGTTTTTGGCTGGCGGCCTTTTGTTTTGCCGCCTGGGGTTTGGCCGCACGGCGTAGTCCGGTTCTCTTTCTCGTCGCGGTGCTCGCATTGCTCGCGAGCGGAATCGCGGTCGGCGTTTTGTATGCGCTGGAAACGGGACGGCATGGCCAGGCCTTTGCGATCGTGACGGGCGAGAAAGTGCAGGCGCGCGTCGCCACCGCGGATAATGCGGGCAGCGTGCTGGTCTTGCCGCCGGGCAGTGAAGTCCGGATTTTGAGCACCCGGGGCGATTGGATTTACGCCGCGCTGCCGAACGATCTGCGCGGCTGGATCCCGGCGGAGAGCGTTCAACGCGTGCGGCTGTAGCGCGTTCGTTCGGCGAATCCCGCGCAGCGTGCAGAACGGTTGAGAAGCGGCTATTTGTCCACATCTTGAGGGCTGATGAACGCCGAGATGGATATTGGGACGAACAAAAAAGCGTTTCAGATCAATTTGGACATTAAGAAATACGGCACCTTTGCCGAGATCGGCGCGGGGCAGGAAGTGGCGCGCCGGTTTTTCCATGTGGGCGGCGCCGCGGGGACGGTGGCGAAGACGATGTCGGCTTATGACATGACGTTCAGCGACGCGATTTACGGCACGACGGATCGCTACGTCAGTCGCGCCCGATTGCACACCATGCTGGATCACGAATACAAACTGCTGGTCGAGCGGTTGGATGAGAAGTGTGGCGATGAGCGGACATTTTTCGTTTTTGCGGACACGGTGGCGGCTCGGAGTTTCAAGCAGCACAACGAGTCGCATGGCTGGCTGGGCGTTCGGTTCCAGACGGAAACGCGCGGCGAGCCGAGCGAGATCATCATTCATGTGCGCATGCTCGACGAGGGGAACGTGGATCAACAGGAAGCGCTCGGGGTGGTGGGCGTGAATCTGCTCTACGGCGCGTTCTATTATCATCAGCCGGAGAAGTTGATTGCGTCGCTTCAGGAGAATCTGGCGGAGGACCGCATCCAGGTGGACATGATCAAGTTCTCCGGCCCGGCTTACGAGAAGGTGGATAATCGACTCATGAGTTTGCAGCTCGTGAGCCAGGGTTTGACGAACGCGGTCATGTTCACAGCCGACGGCGAGACGGTGCAGCCGGCGGAAGTTTTCTATAAGAAAGCGATTCTGGTGGAGCGCGGAAATTTTCGGCCCGTGACTTACGCGACGAACGACATGTTGAACGGAGCGCGCTCGGTTTTCCTGAAGGAAAGCGAGTCGTGCGAGGAAGAACTCGTCGTTCTGATGGAGATGACGCTGGAGAATCTTCTCTCGGAGGGTCAACTCAATCACGCGGATTTTCTGGCGCGCGTGGATATCCTGGGCGCGCTCGGGCGGACGGTGTTGATCTCGAAGTTTGGCGAGTACTACCGCCTGGCGGCGTACCTCGCGCGCTACACGAACAAGATGATCGGGCTCGTGATGGGCGTGCCGAGTTTGCTCGAAATCTTCGACGAGAAATATTATCTGAACCTCGAGGGCGGTATTCTGGAAGCGCTCGGGCGAATGTTTAAGAGCGGGCTCAAGCTCTACGTTTATCCGATGGTGGACGAGGCGAACGGACACTTGATCACCGCGACGAAGATCGATGTCGCACCCAATCTGCAGTCGCTCTTCCGTTATCTGATTGAGAATCAGTTCATTCAGGAGGTGGCGGAATACAATCCGGAATACCTCCGCATTCATCCCCCGGACGCGCTCGCCAAGTTGCAAGCCGGCAACGCAGCTTGGGAAAAAATGGTACCGCCCGAAGTGGTGGCGATCATCAAGAAGCGCGAGTTTTTCGGTTATCGCGCGGAGGCGTCGTAGTCCCGCAGGGAGGTGGGGACGGCTTCGCCGATTTTCTGCGCTCTCGCTCCGCAAAAACGGGAAACTTCCCGGGGTGGGCACGCTTCCCGCTACAGTGACTGCAGCATCATGGCGAAACGGGGCAATTCTGTCGTTGGAATCGATCTGGGGAAGCACGTCTTCAAAGGCGTTGTTCTGCAGCGCAAAGGCGATCAGCGCTTTGTGCTCACGAGCTACGCTTCCCACCAGGTTCCTGAGGAAATCAAAACCGCAGAGGAGCTCGGGCAGCAGCTCAAACTTCTGCTCAAGGAACTTGGCGGCGGGGCGAAAGGTTGCGCCATCGCGGTTTCCGACCCGGGCGCGTTGCTCCGCATCATCGAGCAACCGGACACCCCGATCGATCTTCTGCGCAGCGCATTACGTCTGAACGGGCTCAATGTTCTCAACCAGGAATGCAAAGATTTCGTGCTCGATTGCGCGGCGGTTTCGTCAAACGGCAACGGTCACAACGGCCACGCCGTGAATGGAGAAGCGAATGGTTCCGCGGAGGCGGGCCAGAGCTTCGATGCTCCCGCCGCTCATGGGCGCGGGCAGAAAAAATACCTGGTCGGCGGGATGTTGCGGCCCGTGGTGAAGCAGATCACGGAAGCCACCGCGAAAGCGAAAGTCGCGGCCGACATCTTACAACTGGCGCCGATCTGCTCCTTCAACGCCTTCGAGTTCGCCTACCCGGAGATCTATTCCAAGGACACTTTCCTCCTCCTCGACATGGGCCACCTGCAAAGCACGGTCATGATCGGGAGCAAGAAGGAGCTCGTGCTGATCCGCAGCATCGATTACGGCGGCAAACATTTGACCCAGGCCCTGACCGCCGACGGAGCGCTCGACGCCGACGCCGCCCAGCTTTTGATGCGGGAAGGCGATGCTGGAATTGCCGACATCTGCCGCGGCTCCCTCAGCCGTCTCGCGAACGAAGTGCGGAATTCGATCGGTTTCTTCGAGGGACAACGCGAGGAAAGCATCCACCGAATTTTCGTTTCCGGCGGCTTGGCCCGCACTGAGACCATCCTGCAGATGCTCAGCGACGAGCTGGGTTTACCCTGCGAGATCTGGGACCCGCTTGAAACCTGCGAAGTGGCCTTGCCGGCGGCGAAACGCCAGGCATTGCCCAGTGAATTTGTCTCCCTCAACGTGGCCTGCGGCGCCGCCTTCGAATACCTGCGGAACTAACGACGCACCATGGCTCTCCACTTAAATCTTCTCCACGAGGAGATCACCGAACTGCGTCAGCGGCAGCGCGATCCTCTCAAGATCGGCACCAAGGTTTTGGGCGGGCTTGGCGCGCTCATGTTGCTCTTTTACGCGTTCAAAGCCTACCAGACTCTCCAGATTAAAAGCCGGCTCAGCAGCGTCGAGCGCGAATGGGCCAAAGTGGAACCGGCCGTCACGGCCGCGCAAAAACGGACCGCGGAATTGAACGCCATCATCGGGACCACCAGAGTGCTCGATGCCACGGTAGACGACAGATTTCTCTGGGCACCGCTCCTGCAACGAGTCTCCCGCTGCGTCGCGCCGAACGCGCAGTTAACGAGTATCGCCGGGACCTCAACCGAAAACGGCAAGGCCATCGATCTCGTTGTGGAAGGAATCGCCGCCGGCCGCGAGCCGCGCGCGGCCGCGGAGGAACTGCGCCAGCTTCTAAGCGAGCAACTGGGCGAAAAATACGGCCGCGTGAAGGTCGAATTCAAGATGCTCGAAGATCTCGACACCCTTGTGAACGTGGCTGGCGCCAACATGGCCATGTCGCGTTACATCATCTCCGCCAGCCTCACCCCGGAACACACCGAAGGGGCCAAACCCACCGTCCCGCGCGCTCCGAAACCATGACTTCCGGCAAGATCAGCAAGGATCAGATCCAAAAAATCGTCCTCAGTGGGATTGGTTTTATCGCTCTGGTCTACGTCTATTTCACTTTCTTCCTCGGCCCTCTAAACAAGGGCCGCGCCACCGCCGAGACCGCCATCGCCGATCTGCAGACGAAACTCGCTTCCTCGAAAACCGACATGGAAAAATCGCGCAATCTCGCAGACCGTGCCGCCGCCGCCACCAATCGCTTCGCCGCCCTCAAAGCCATGAGCCCGGAAGGCGCGCCAATCGCCTGGTTCCCGCCTCGCATCAAAATCCTCTTCGCCAATCAGAAGATTGATAAAGCCAGCATTCGCCTGGAATCCAGCGAGCCCTTCACCGCCTCGGAAATGGCGGAATGGAGCGCCTACAATTGGATTATCGATCTGCCCCAGACCGACTTCGCCACTCTCGGCCAGGCGATCGCGGAATTGGAGAACGCCGAGCCGCTTCTCGCCGTCAACAAGATCAACATCAAAGCAGTCGGCGATGACCCGCAATTCCAGCAGGTCACACTCACTGCCACCTCAACCCTCCGGAAGTAATGAAGAAATTCGTCCTCACCTTCATTCTCTCGTTAGGCGCGCTTTCGGCTTACGCGGCCGCCGACCGCGCGGAATCCGCGGAATCCAAAACGACGGATCTTAAAACCGCTGACGCCAAAGCCGAGACCGAAGAGGCCGTCCCCGTTCTCGAGCTGAAGCACAAGTCGACTTTTGCCCTGGAGGAAAACAGCCGCAATCCTTTCTGGCCCATCGGCTGGAAACCGGCCGCCAAGTTGACCGCCAGCACCAGCGACACCGTCGGCCCGGACATTCTCCCCTCCTCCTTTCTCGTCAGCTCCATCACGGTGGATACCGGCGGAAAGTTCGCCATCATCAACGGGCGGGCCATGACGGAAGGCCAGGTCTTCGGTTTGCAATTAGGCAACCAAACCTACCAGATCACGGTCAAAGCCATTCAAGACGGCCAGGTCATCCTCCTACGGCGCGATCAAGAAATCGCCGTCCCGCTCCGCCGCCGCTAAACGGCAGTTTGGTTAACCGTCCGCCTCCGCGAGCGCGCCCTTTCGGGGCCGCAGAATCGCCTGACTAAAACGCGTGGCTCCGATCGCCACCACGCCCACGCTCAGAAACATCAAGAAGAGCGCCGCGCACGCCAACGGCAGATTCCCCGTCCCCAGATGGTGACGTGCGAGGAGAAAGAGCGCCGCCAGCGTGGTTAAAATCATAAAGACGGCCGGCAGCAGCGCGAAGAGATGCTGCCGCGCCCGTTGCACCAGCCACACGCTCACCGTGGTCAGCGCGAGCGCGCCGATCAGTTGATTGCCGGCGCCAAATATCGGCCACATCTGGCGCACCGTTCCGCTGATCGCGAAGAAGAACGTCAGACCGACCGCGAGGCCAGTATTAAAAATCGGATGCCGCATCCAGGTCGGGACGGCCCCCGCGAATGCAAACTCCCAGAATTCATCGAGAAGATAACGCGCCAGCCGCACCGAACTATCGAGAGTCGTTACGACAAATCCTTCGATCATCAAAATGCCGATCACCGCCGCGACCGCCACGGGCAGGAACGGCAACGCCAGGTGCATGATTCGCCCCACCCCGAGCGCGAACGCCAGGATCGGATTCGAAGGCGCGCCTGCCGGATAAACGATCCGCAGATATTCCACCTGCGGCATCATCGACGCCACCGCCACGAGCACGAGAATCGCGAGGAAGCTCTCCAGGATCATCGCTCCATAACCGATCCGGCGGACATCGCTTTCCCGCGGCAGTTGTTTCACCGTCGTGCCGCTTGCCACCAGGCTATGGAACCCGCTGATCGCTCCGCAGGCCACCGTGATGAAAAGGATCGGCCAAATCATCCCATGGAGCGCCTCTTCCCCGGTCGCGAGATCGAGCGGCGGCGCTTGGATGCTCGCGCCATGGAAAATTCCCACCACCAGCACGGAGAAGAAAAGCAACGCCATCCCGCCGTAGAGCAGTTGGACATTCGTGAAATCGCGCGGCTGCAGGATAATCCAGACAGGCACCGTACAGGCCACGAAAACATAACCGGTCATCACCAACCGCCAAGTGTCGCCGCCCAACGTAATCGGCCAGAGAAATCCGACCACGATGCTCACGACACAGACGACTCCCGCCAGTCCATACGCCGCCAGAGTCGGCAAACGCCGGCGCCGAATCAGCCAACCCAGCAGCGGCGCGAACGCCGTGATCGCGAAAACCGAAGTCGTCGCAATCCCTCCGATCCGTCCCATCGTCACGCCGCCCTGCTCGAAAGTCCCGAGCAAGCGTTGACCCGCGTCCAGTCCCAGCGCCGATAGCGGATATGCCGACGTCAAAGCCGTCACCGACAAATTCAAAAAAATCGCGTTCACGATCGTGATCACGAAGATGAGCACGATCAGGTTCAGCAAATAACCGACCGGCCCCAGCGTATCCTTCGCGATCCGCGCCACCGAGCGCCCGCCCTCGCGCATGCTGACGAACATCGCCGTCATATCGTGCACCGCGCCGAAGAAGATCCCGCCCAGCACCACCCACAGCCACACCGGTTGCCACCCAAACGCCAGCGCCAGAATTGGCCCCACGATCGGCCCCGCCCCTGCGATCGTCGCAAAATGATGACCGAACACGACGTGCGACCGGCTCTTCACAAAATCCCGACCGTCCGCGAACTTCTCCGCCGGCACCGCATTCGTGTCGTCCTCGCGAAAGACCCGCGCGATCCACCGCGGATAAATGCGCAACGCGATCCCCAGCACGATTGCCGCCGCCCCTACTGGCACCAGAATATTCATCTTCGTCCTCGCACTGTAATAGAAATCGCGCCGCGCACGTCAATCGCCGAAACACCCCTCGCCTTTTGACTTCACCGCAGCGCTCAATTAGAAATGCGCTCCTCCGGCCGCATGCGCTTCCTCGACAAAATCAAAAAACTCGGCGATCCGCGCCTGCCCGCGAGCATGAAGCATCACGCCCGCCGCATCCTGCTCACCCGCCGTTTCGCGTTCCGGATTAATCCAGACACCGTCATCGCGAGCATCGATCCCGAGCAATTTCGGGCCATTCACGCACGCCACGCCGTGCCGAATCCCGGCGACGCCCCGGAAAAATATCTCGAACTCCGCCGCTGGCTCGAAGTCAACATTCGCCGCCTCCGCGAACTCGATCTCGATCTGTTTCCGCGCCGCCGCATCCTCGATATCGGCTCCGGCGCCGGCTACTTCCTCTACCTCTGCAAGCGCCTCGGTCACGACGTCCTCGGGCTCGACCTCGACGAGTCGCCCATGTTCAACGACCTCACCGAACTCCTCGGCGTCCCGCGCGTCATCGCCCGCATCGAGCGTTACAAACCGCTCCCGAAATTCGATGCGCCCTTCGATCTCATCACCGCCTACATGATCTGTTTCAACGATCACAAGACCGACCACATCTGGGGCCCAGACGAGTGGGAGTTTTTCCTCAACGACGCCGCGCAATACCTGCGGCCCACCGGCATCATCCATCTCGAATTGAATCAGGAATTCGACGGCACCTCCTACACGCCCGCGCTGCGCGACTACTTCGAGCGCCGCGGCGCCACCGTCGTAAACAACCGCGTCACGCTTACTCCAGACTCGCGCGCGCCGCGCGCAATTGCGTCAGCTTCTCGGTAAAGTCCACCTGCCGCTGCTTGTGTTCCGCCACCACTTCCGGTGGCGCCTTATCGACGAACGAAGAATTGGATAGCTTCCGCACCGTCGCTTCCAATTCCTTCTCCAGCTTCGCGATTTCCTTCTCCAGTCGTTCCCGCTCCGCGCCCACATCCGCACCCATTTCCGCCAGCAAATACAGCTCGCCCAGATCAGTCATCGCCACCGGCACGCCCTTCGCCGCTTCGTAGTTCGCCTCCACCTTGAACTCATCCGCACTCAGCAAACGCGCGACCGTCGGAGCCTCTTCCGCCATCCAGCTTTCTGCCGTCCGCAAAACAAACGGCACCTTTTTGTTCGACGGCACTCGAGATTCCGCCCGCAAGTTCCGGCCCACGCGCACCGTGTCATAAACCGCCGCCACGCGTTGCCGCTCGGAGCCCGCCTTCGCCAAGCCCTGCACCTGCGGCGGAGCCGCAAACTGGATCGAGTCCTCGCCGAACCCCAACAAGCTCCAAAGCTCTTCCGTGATGTGCGGCATGAACGGATGAAGCAGGCGCAGCACTGCCGACAACACATGATCCATCACCGCCAGCACCGCCGCCTTCCGCGCCGGATCTTCCGCGAAAATATCCGTCTTCGCGGCCTCCACGAACCAATCGCAATAATCGCCCCAGAAGAAATCGTAGAGGCCCTGCGCCACTTCGCTGAATCGATACCCGCGATACGCGTCCTCGATCGCCGCGATCGTCTCATCGAGCCGCGCCAGCACCTCCACCGCGTAGATCGAAGGCGTGTGTTCGCTCAAGCGCGGAGCAGCCTCGCTCGCTCCGTGCATCTGGCGGAAACGCGCCGCATTCCAAAGCTTGGTCGCGAAGTTCCGTCCCTCCTCCACCTGCTTTTCTTCAAAGCGAATGTCCTGCCCGCTCGGCGCGATCCGCATCAATCCGAAGCGCACGCCATCGGCCCCGAACTTTTCCATCAACTCGATCGGATCCGGCGAATTGCCCAACGACTTGCTCATCTTCCGTCCCGAGCGATCGCGAATCAACCCGGTGAAATAGACATCGCGGAACGGAATATTTTCCGCGTCTGCGTCACTCCCGCCCGGCTTGAACTCCAAACCGGCGATGATCATCCGCGCCACCCAGAAGAAAATAATATCTGGTGCCGTCACCAGCACCGAGGTCGGGTAAAACTTGGCCCGCGTCGGCTCGTCCATCGTCTCGTAGGCCCACAGCCAGGAGGAAAACCAGGTGTCGAGCGTATCCTCGTCCTGCCGCCAATCGTCGCCCGGCGATTCCAGCTGCACCCGCACGGCGTCATCCGGCCCGTACCATGCGGGGATCCTGTGGCCCCACCAAACCTGCCGGCTAATGCACCAATCCTGAATGTTTGTGAGCCATTGCTCGTAAACCTTCTCCCAATGCGCGGGAAAGAACCGAATCAGGTGCGCACGCACCACGGCGAGCGCTTCCTCCGTCTTGGGATAACGCAAAAACCACTGCTCGCTTAAGCGCGGCTCGATCGGCACGCCCGCGCGTTCGCTGAAGCCAACCGTGTTTTCATACGGCTCCTCCTTCGCGAGCAGTCCCTTCTCCGCGAGCAATTCCCCCGCCCGCTTCCGCGCTTCGAAGCGCTCCATCCCGTCCAGCTCCGGGAGCGCCGGGCAATTGATCCGCCCATTCGGATGCAACACATCCACGATCGGCAGTCCATTGCGTTGCCCGATTTCAAAATCCACCTTGTCGTGGGCCGGCGTAATCTTAAGAATTCCCGTCCCAAATTCCGGATCGATCCCCTCATCCGCCAGCACCGGAATCTCCTCGCGCACCAGCGGCCGCCACACCTTCTTCCCGATCAATTCCCGATACCGCGCATCGCCCGGGTGCACCGCCAGCCCCACGTCCGCCATGATCGTCTCCGGCCGCGTCGTTGCCACTTCCAGAAAACGCCCGGGCTGCTCCACGATTTCGTAGCGCACAGAATAGAGGACGCTCTTCTGCTTCGTCGGGATCACTTCCTCATCCGAAAGCGCCGTCTGCGCCGCCGGATCCCAGTTGATCATCCGCCGCCCGCGATAGATCAGCCCCTTCGCATACAGCTCGACAAACACCTGCTGCACCGCGCGCACGTAGCCCCCATCAAACGTGTAACGCAGCCGCGCCCAATCGCACGAGCACCCCAGCCGCTTCAACTGCTCGATGATGATCCCGCCATGCTTGTCCTGCCACTCCACCACCCGGCGCAAAAATTCCTCGCGTCCGTAATCCTGGCGCTTCTTCTTCTCCGTCTTCGAAAGATATTTCTCCACCGCCGTCTGCGTCGCCACCCCCGCGTGATCCGTCCCCGGCAGCCAAAGCACTTCATGCCCTGTCATCCGCGCGCGCCGCGCCAGGATGTCCTGGATCGTGGTGTTCAAAACATGCCCGAGCGTGAGCACGCCCGTGATATTCGGCGGCGGGATCACGATTGAGAACGCCGGTTTGCTCGAGCTCGCGTCCGCATCGTAATCCCCGCGCTCCAGCCAGCGCGCGTACCACTTCGGCTCCACCGCGTTGGGATCGTAGGTTTTCGGTAATTCGGCCACGGGGCAGCATCATCGAAGCGACCGCCCCGAATGCAAAACGAAAACCCGCCCCACTTGCGACCCTTCCAGCCCACCGCCACTGTCCCGTTTCATGAAATTCCCGGCGCTCCTCCGCTCGCTCCTCGTCGGGATGCTCCTCGTTTCCACCGCGCACGCCATCGAGTGGAACGTCATCCGCGTCGGCGACCGCGATTACGTCACGCTCGAAAACCTGGCTGCCTTCTACCAGTTCCCCGATTACAGCCACGCCAATCGCACCATCTCTCTCCGCAGCGCGCAACGCGGCATCCGGGCGCAGGTCGGCACGAGCGAGCTCTACATTAATGGCGTCCGTTTCTTCACCCATGTCCCGCTCCGCGAGCAAGCCGAAGGCCAGCTCATCTCCGCTTTCGATGTCGGCAAATTGGTCGAGCCCATCCTCCGTCCCAGCCGCATCCAGCCCGCGCAACAAATCGAAACCGTCATCCTCGATCCCGGCCACGGCGGCACCGATAGCGGCACCGCCAATCGCTGGGGCAACGAAAAAACCTTCACCCTCGAAGTGGCCAAAACCGCCCGCGAAGAGCTCCTGCAAGCCGGCTTCAAAGTCGAGATGACCCGCTCCGACGACACCGGTCTCTCGATCGAGGACCGCATCACCTTCGCCAACCGCTTCCCGAATGCCGTCTTCGTCAGCATTCACTTCAACTCCGGCAGCGGCGGCAACGGCGTAGAAAGTTACCGCCTCGCCCCGAAAGGCGCGCCCTCCAACGCCGCCGCCTCCGGCGAACATCACGCCACCGAAAACGGCGAGTCCTCCGCCGACGAAGGCAACGCGCAGGACAACCAAAACATCGCCCTCGCCGCCGCGGTCCACGCCGCCGTTCTCTCCGGCGCCCGCCCCTACGATCGCGGCGTCCGCCACGCCCGTTTCAAAGTCCTGCGCCATCTCAGCGTTCCAGGCGTCCTCCTCGAAGCCGGCTTCCTCAACGACCCCACCGAAGGCCAGCGCATCGCCACTCCGCAATATCGCCAGCAACTCGGAGCCGCCATCGCCGCCGGCGTGAAGAGCTACAATGCCGCCGTCAATTATCAGTCCGGCAACCCGACCTTCGCCCTCGTCCGCGCCAATCTTCCCCCACACCAGCGTTCCATCACCGAGCCCCTCGAAACCCGGCCGCCCTCCCCGCGCGTCGAGCCCGAACCACCCTCCGTTTCCATCAATGGCGGCGAATAACGAACCCAGCGCTTCGCCCACGGTCGATCCTCGTCCGATCGGCGTCTTCGATTCCGGCATTGGCGGACTCACCGTCGTCAGCGCCTTGCGCAAACTGTTGCCTAACGAATCCATCCAGTATCTCGGCGACACCGCCCGCGTCCCCTACGGAGGGAAAAGCGCCACCACCGTCCAGCGTTACAGCCTCGAGATCGCCGCGCTCCTTCTCGAGCGAAACGCCAAGACCATCGTCGTCGCCTGCAACACCGCCTCCGCGCTCGCGCTGACCGTCCTGCAGGAGAAGCTTCCCATTAGCGTCACCGGCGTGATCGCTCCCGGCGCGCAAGCCGCTGCGGCCGCCACCCGGAACGGCCACATCGGCGTCATCGGCACCCGCGCCACGATCAAGAGCGGCGCCTACGAGCGCGCCATCAAAGCCCTCAATCCCGAAGCCCGCGTCCTCGCTCGCGCCTGCCCGCTCCTCGTCCCGCTGATCGAAGAAGGCTGGCTCGAGAGCAAGATCACCGACGAGATCCTGCTCCAATATCTCCAGCCCATGCTCGACGACGGAGTCGACACTCTCGTCCTCGGCTGCACCCATTACCCGCTCCTGCGTCCCGCCATCACCCGCTTGTTAGGCAATCAGGTGACCCTGGTCGATTCCGCCGAAAACTGCGCGCTCGCCGTGCGGAATCTCCTGGCCGCGGAGCAATCCCAAGCCGCTCCGGGAAACCAAGCCGCCCTGCGTGTAGCCCTCACCGATCCACCCGATGCCTTTCTCCGCGTCGCTCGCGAAGCGTTGCAGTTGGAAATCGGCGAAGTCGAAACCCGCCCGATGTAGCTGAAGTCGTCGATCCCGGCTAAAGCTTCGCCCGCGCCGCCTTCGACAAACCCGCGACCACGAGCTCATACGAGTGGTCGATCATCGCTCGCAATTCCGTCTCCGGAATACCGCCGCTGATCTCTACCGTATTCCAGTGCCGTTTATTCATGTGATAACCCGGCCGCACCTGCTCGTAGCGATCGCGCAGTTCCAGCGCCTGATCTGGGTCGCACTTCAAATTCGCCGTCGCCGGCACTTCATCCAATCCGACGAGCGCGAACATCTTCCCGCCCACCTTGAACACGAGATGTTCGTCCCCAAACGGCGTATCCTCCGTCGCGCCCGACTTGGCCAGGCAATACTCGCGAAAAGTGTCGATCTGCATTAGCGCATCTTATGCTCGATGAGCAGCGCTCCTCGCGTCCCATCACCGCACCAGCGGCAACAGCATCCCCAGCAAATCCGCGATCTTCACCCGCTCCTGCTTCATGCTGTCGCGATGCCGCAACGTCACCGTATCGAGCAGCTCATCGCCCCGCTCGCCCAGCGTCTCGAAATCAATCGTTAGGCCAAACGGCGTCCCCGCCTCATCCTGCCGCCGATACCGTCGCCCGATCGCCCCGCTCTCATCGTAAAACACCATCATGTGCGGCCGCAGCAGCGCCTGCACCTCGCGCGCCTTCGCCACCAGCTCCGGCTTGTTCTTCAAGAGCGGGAACACGCCCACCTTGATCGGGGCCATCCGCGGATGAAAACGCATCACCGTTCGCGTTTCCGATTTTCCCTTCTCATCCGTCACCGTCTCCTCGTCATACGCCTCGCAGATCAGCGCCAGCAACGTCCGATCCACCCCCGCACTCGGCTCCACCACATGCGGAATGAAACGCGCCTTCGTTTCCTCATCGAAGTAATCCAGCGGCTTCCCGCTGGCCGCTTGATGCTGGGTCAAATCGTAGTCCGTCCGGTAGGCGACACCCTCCAACTCCTGCACGCCAAACGGGAACTCATATTCAATGTCGTAAGTCCCCTTCGAATAGAACGCCCGGTCCGCGTCCGGCACCGTCAGCACATGCAGCTTCGTGCGCGGAATACCGATGTTTTCGTAAAACTTGAGCCGCTCCTCCAGCCAGTAATCGAGCAGCTCCATCCCCTGCTCCGGCCGGCAAAAATACTCGAGCTCCATCTGCTCAAACTCGCGCGAGCGAAAGATGTAGTTGCGCGGGTTGATCTCATTCCGGAAGGCCTTGCCGATTTGCGCGATGCCGAAGGGCAGCTTCTTGCGCGCGGTGTCGAGGACGTTCTTGAACTGGACGAAAATGGACTGCGCGGTCTCGGGCCGAAGGTAGGCGATCGCATCCGCATCGGCCGAAGCGCCCATCTGAGTCGAGAACATGAGGTTGAAAGGGCGCGCCTCCGTCAGGTCTTTGCCGCCGCAATTCGCGCATTGTTTCACGCCGTTTTTCTCCGGCAATTGATCGGCCCGCAACCGCGCCTTGCAGGTGCGACAGTCGACCATCGGATCGCTGAAAGTGTCTTCGTGGCCGCTCGCTTTGAGGACCGCGCGATGCGTCAGGATCGCGCCATCCATCCCGACGACGTCGTCCCGTTCGCGTACCATCACGCGCCACCAGTAATCCTTCAGGTTGCGCTTCAGCTCGACCCCGAGCGGGCCGTAATCCCAGACGCCATTGAGGCCGCCGTAAACTTCGCTCCCCTGGAAAATGAAGCCGCGCCGCTTGCAGAGGCTGACGATTCTTTCCATCCGCTGCGGATCGAGTGTCATAGGAGAAGCCACAGATTTACACAGATGAACACAGATTAAATCACCCGGAACCAGCTCTTCTTATCTGTGAAAATCCGTGTCAATCTGTGGCTGAAGAAATCCTGCTACTTCGCGACTGTGACCTCGGTCTTGACCGAGTTGGCGATGAAACAATTCTCGTGCGCGAAGTGGTGCATCGCCTCGATGTCCTGCTCGGTCGGCTGATTCTCGCCGGAAAACTTCAGCTTCGGATGCAGCTCGACGCCGGTGATGGCGAGTTTGCCATCGGCATTTTTCTCCATCTGCCCGACCGCTTCGTCGACGTATTCGTCGAGCAGGAATTTTTTCTTACAAGCGGCGGCGAGGAAGGTGAGCATGTGACAGCTGGAGAGAGCGGCGACGAACGATTCCTCGGGGTCAACCAGCTTGGGATTGCCGAGGTAAGCGGGCGCGGCGGTCGCTTCCATTTCGTGGCCGCCATCGAAGCTCCAGGTGTGATCGCGGTTGTAGGTCTTGTATTCGAAGTCGGGCGTGGCGCGCTTCCAGGTGAGCGTCATTTTGTGTTCGGACATGCCTCTAGATAAGTGCCGGGCCGCAATCTGCAAGCGCCCGTGATTCTCTCCGCCGGTGGAACAAATCTTGCACTAGGACGAAGGCGCGACGCCCCGGGCGACGCATTTTTGCAATGACGAACGAAGATCTACAGGCACTTCTGACCGCGATGCTGGAGAGCGGCGAAGGCGTCTCCGATTGTCTTTTTATCCAGGGCAAACCGCCGCTGATCGAGCGCCACGGCGCTCTGCACGAACTGCCGATGGAAGAACCGGGCTCCGCCTTGGAACCCGCGCACATCGACGCGATCGCCGCGCTCCTGATCAACGGGAACGAGCGCCTCCGCTCTGACCTAACGAACAGCGGCTCCTGCGACACCAGTTACGCGCTCGGCGATGTCGCGCGTTTCCGGGTCAACATCTACCGCCAGAACGGGCACTGCGGCATCGTGATGCGGAAGTTGCAGTCGAAAATCCCGACGGTCGACGATCTCGGGTTGCCACCGATTTTCCACGAGATGGTGAAGGAGAAATTCGGGATCATCTTCGTCACCGGCAGTACCGGAAGCGGCAAGACGACCACCCTCGCGGCGATGCTGAACGAGCTAAACCAGACCCAGCCCGTACACGTCGTGACGCTGGAGGATCCGATCGAATTCCTCCACCCGCACGCCAAGGCCGCTTTCAGCCAACGGGAAATGGGGAAAGACTTTTTTGATTTCGCGACCGGCCTGCGAGCCGCGCTGCGCCAGGCGCCGAAGGTGATATTGATCGGCGAGATTCGCGACCGCGAGACGATGGAGATCGCCCTCTCGGCTTCCGAGACCGGGCACCTCGTTTTCAGCACCCTGCACACGATCAACGCCGGCCAGAGCATCAACCGCATCATCGGTCTCTTCACCAATGACGAGGAAAAGCAGATCCGCGAACGCCTCGCCGATACCCTGCGTTACATCGTGAGCCAGCGCCTCGTGAGCAAACGCGAAGGCGGCCGGCTCCTCGTGACCGAGATCATGGGGAGCAGCATGCGGACGCGCGAAGCGCTCATCTATGGCGAAG
>JBDSNB010000198.1:0-1752 GCA_039915555.1 Chthoniobacterales bacterium
AACGCTGAGCTGTGGCTCATCGGTTCTGTCCACGAGGAAGCCAAACCGCATCTCGAACGCTTTCACCGCGATAACATTCGCGTCGTCGGCTTCGCGAAGGACGTGGAAAAATATCTCAGCCAGGGAACCATCCACGCCTTTCCCTCCACTTTGGAAGGCAGCGCGAAGGTCACCTACGAAGCCGCCGCCTGCGGGTTGCCGCAAATCACCACGCGCGAAGCGGGCGATGTGGTGCGGGATGGGGTGGAAGGCATCATCGTCCCGCCGGGGGAGGTGGATCGACTCGCGGAAGCGATCCGCCACTTACACGACAATCCGGAAATCGTGGCCCGCATGAGCACCGCAGCACGCGCGCGGGTCGTGGAAAATTTTACCTGGGATCATTTCCGCGCGCGCCTCCTCGGCGGCTACGAGCGCGCGATGTCTCTCTCGTAATCGTGTCCGTCATCGTTTCGTTCCGAGCACGAGCCGGAGCACGAGTCTCGTGAACATCCTCCTCCTTCAACTCAAACGCATTGGCGACCTGGTCCTCACCACACCCGCCATTGCCGCGGTGCGCAAAAAATTTCCCGAGGCCAACATCTCGCTCATCGTTTCCTCCGCCGCGCGCGAACTCTTGCCAGCGATCCCCGGCCTCGACCAATCGTTCGTCGCTTCCGGCCGCATCCGGGATGCGTCGAAATGGTTCACGGTGGCGCGGCGGAAATGCGAATCCTGCGTCGACTTCACGCACAGCGATAGCTCGGCCTTTCTCACCCTCCTCTCCGGTGCGCGACTGCGCGTTACCTCCGAGCACGTGCAACGGCAATCCCGGATGCGCGCGCTGAGCTATAACCGTCTCGCGAACTCGTCATTGCGCGATCAGCACACGGTCGATCATTACCTCGCGCTCCTCGATCCGCTCGGCATTCGTGACGCTGCGCCCACCTTGCAACTTGCTCTTCCGCCCGTCGCGCTCGCGCAAGCCGATCACGTTCTGGCCGGAAACAAAATCACCGGCGACTTCCTCCTCTTCCACCCCGGCTCAGCCCGCACCGAAAAATTCTGGGAGCCCGACCGCTGGAGCGAGCTCCTCGCCTTCGCTGCCAGCAAAGGATTGCCCTGCCTCATCACCGGCGGCCCATCCGCACTCGAGCAAACTCACATCGCCAAAATCCGAGCCACCGCCCGCATCCCATTCATCGATCTCTCCAGCCACATCGATCTCCTCACGCTCGCCGCCTTGATAGAAAAAGCCCGCCTCCTCGTCACGGTCGATTCCGCCCCGATGCATCTCGCCGCCGCCACCCAGACGCCGCAAGTCGTCCTCTTCGGCCCGACTAATCCGCTCCACTGGCGGCCGCGCTTCGCCCCTGCCGTCATTCTCCAGGCCGGACAACCCGCTCCGCTGACCGTGTTTACCCCCGAGCAAAAACGCGCGCCCATGAACCTCATCTCGACCAGACATGTGATCGATGGTATGGAAGCGCTGCTCGCGACGCCCCGCGGCGCCCCTTATGAGCGCACCTGAAGTTCCTGCCAAAAAGAAGCGTTCATTCTGGGAAATCCTGAAGTCTGGCTCCGGTCCTTACCGCCGCCTTTTTCAGTATGTGAAGCCCTACAAAGTCCGTTTCGGGATCGGGCTTGCCTTCGGTTTCCTTTACGGAATCATCAACGGTTTCCTGCCCATCGTGCTCGGCAAAGTAATGGCGTTCGTCTTCCAGGGCGGCGGCGCGGCGGTGGGCCCGCAGGCTTTGCTCCAGCAACGCGACC
>JBDSNB010000171.1:0-12724 GCA_039915555.1 Chthoniobacterales bacterium
CAGCGGGCAGCCCCGGGAGCCGCGGCGTGCGGTATGTCAGGCGGTGGGCGTCGCGATGGTGGCGTCTGGTGGGACAAGCGCGCGCAAGCTCGCGGTGACGACTTCGCTCTCGCGCGAATTCGTGAGCTGCAATTGAATCGCGCTCAGCTTTCCGCGTCGTCCCAAAAGCTCCTGCGCCCAGCCGATATCCATCGCCGCGAAATGCTCCTCCAGCGCGGTCGGTCCGCTCGCGCGCAAGACAAAGCCGACGATCAGCGAGCGATCGGCGCCATCCAACTGCGCCTGGAGCGTGTCGCCCCTTCAACGCAGCTTCAATGGCACCTAATTAAAGACGAAACGTAAATAGATCCCTCTACAGGAACCGCTTAGGGTCACGGGACCCTAAGCGCCCCAAAACAAGAAAAGCTCTCGACAAAGCGCCCCGAAAAACACAGTGTTTTTGAATCACGGACGAAGACGATATTTTAGTTCCGTGGGGTATGCGCTTCGACGGCTACCTTCACGTGGAGGATACCGGCTTCGAGCCCAACGCATTCCAGCAGAAGTTCTTCGAGACCGGGTCGCTTGGTTGGGCCAACCCGTTAGATGCATTAGCAGCCTTTCACTTCTTGCAGAGATTTCTGTACAAGTTCGGCGGCGAGTCTCTTGAAAAGGATGCGCCGGAGTGGGGCTTCTTCCGGAAGCTTTTCCTTTATACGGCAAGGTTCGAAGTGCCAATTCGGTATCGCGGCAGCGATCTATGGTATCCATCCTGGTACGATCGGTGGCTGGCGCAGTGTGCTCCTCATATTGAGGATCACATCTCCATCATAGAAGCGATCGATTGCGGAACAAAGTATCAGCGTGAGTAAACGCTCAGCGGCCCCATCCGAAAGCCGGGAGCCACCCGTCCCACTTATGGCGAGAGAGCGGGGAAACGCTGTCAGAAAATACTCGGTTACAATTTCGTTCCTCACGAGGGTGTGCGCGAGTCGCTGCAAGGTGTCTTTGATTTCAGTTTCGTTCATTTTTTGCCTCTTGTGGATGTCGTTGTGTCAGATGCCGGTCATCGGAATCAGCCGCGCTCGCGTCTTCTTGCGCGTCAGCCCAATGCGCAGCGCCTCCACCGCATGATCTTCGCAGTTGCCTGAAATGTCCTCTGGATTGCTTTTGGAATATGGCAATGCGGGCAGCGTGCGAATCAGGTTCCTGCAAGCGCGGAACACGACCAATCCCGGCTTCGCGTCGGAACGCAGCGCGAGGCGCGCGTGAATCAGTGCCTTGCCCGCGAGCCGTGAGCCGGGGCCTTTCTCGCTCGGCCGCCAGCGGCAGCCAAGCTTATTCATTTGATCGCCGCGACCGCCACCTAATCCCGTGTCGGCGAAACTCGCCGAGTCGATCACGCCACGCATGGAACCTCGGCGGCCAAGCTGACCGTCGATGCCCAGCACTGCCGCTGCCATCACTTCGGGAGTCATGCCGGAGCGGTAAAGTTCCTGCACCACATACAGGCGGCCGTAAATTTCATCATGCGCAAACCAGAGCACGCACGCAGGCGCAGCATAGCCATCGTCCGCTCCGCGCCACATCGGCCATTCGGCCGGCACGGGGAACGGATCGCAGACATGGATCTTATGATCCCATTCGCTGAACACGGCACCTTCGAAAACGTCCCAGCGGCCAAGTAACAATGCTTTGCGGGTGGTTTCCGGCAACGCTGCCAGGCTCCGCTCGTAAGACGTGCCAGCGAGGAAGGGATTGTCGGCAATCGTCGCGCGGATAAAAACTCTGCGGTAGCCGGTCTGCGGGTCGATGACTTCGCACGAACCGCCATCGTCCGAAATGCGCCAGCGCGCCCGCACCCAATTATGGCCAATGCCGCCTGGCGTGCAGGTCGCACGCACTTCCATCCGTAAGCCACTCCCTTCAACTGCACGCAACCGCGACAGCATGTAGAGGTAAGCGCGGCTGCACGGCTGCCCCTCTCCGTCCGTGCCATCCCCCGGCCACGTCGTGAGTTCGTCCCAGCCGATGAACGAGAACGCACGGCCCATATAACGGAATTCGTCGCCGTCAGCGTCAAGATAACCGAATTCAATCACCGCTCCAGAGGGGAAAGTCCACTGGTTCTCGGCTTTGCGATACTGCGCCCCAAGCGGCAGAAACAGTTCGTGCGAGCGTGCGATCACGTCACGGAGCATTGGAAACGTCCGACGCAGGATCAACGCGCGATGCACGCCGTTCCCGACCTGACTCGCTGCGGCCATTAGCAAGCCATCTGTTTTGCCTGCTCCGACCGAGCCGGCGTAAAGCACTTCGCGCGCAGGGCAGGCCAGAAAGTCTGTCTGCGGGCCATCATTAGGCTGCCAGAGAATTCTTTCTGTCTCCATCACTCGGCTCCCTCTTTTTTTGCGGGCAGTAGAACGATCCCGCCGAGTAGACCAACCTCGTGCCGCTGCGTCTCGCGATAGACGATAGGCCGGTGCGACTTCAACATGAATTCGACGAGGCGTGAGTCCCCTTCCAATGCGAGCTGGAACGCGCGGGCTTCCAGTTCGTCAACGCTTGCCTCCAGTGCGCTTTGCCACGCCTCGCGGAAGGCCGAATCACTGTCACGGGTGCGGTAGGCAGTCTGTCGGCTCACCCCAGCGGCAGCGCACGCGGCTTTCACGTTCGGAGTCTCGCGCAGGCTTTCGAGAAGCCGCTTTTTCCAGCGCTCGATACGTTTAGCCGTCCCATCTCTTAGCGTTTTCATTGGGTTTTGGGTAGGTTCCTTAGAAATCGGACTCAAGAGTCAGTTTTCGTTTACGAGACTTGCAGGACACCTCGATTACATCGGGCGCGCATCGCTCTGCGCCCTGTGAAAGCAAAATCGACTCTAGAGTCAGTTTCATCAGGCGACCCCTTTTAGCACATCCATGACACGAGCGCGCACCCCTTGGACGTGCGCCGCATCCAATCTTTCTGCCGCGACCTCCTGATTAAAGGCTGAGCGGTCGAGTACGCTCTCGATGGACTTACGGAGCAGCTCCGCCAGCACAGGAGGTCGCACACTTTCCAGCTCATAGACGCGGTCGTCGCCGTAGGTCTCGACGTATCGGTTGTAGTTCGCGCTAGCCTTTTTGGCGCGCTCGGCGTTGGGAGGCAGCTTTAGCTCGGTCACTTGGGAAATGGTCAAAGCAACCTTTATTCCTTCGACGTTTTCGATCTTGAAGTCGTGTTTGAGTCGGGAAGCCACGGAGTGCGCGATGGCGTCGCCGTCCGGATCACAGTCCGACATCAAAAGCACGATCAGACTCTCTTTGCGGGACTTTATGTAACGCTGCGCAATTGCATGCAGCGGCGCAGTGCTGCATTGGCCGCGACCAATCGTCAAGGGGATACAAAACTCTTCGGCAACTGGGTAAATAATGGAGGACAGCGTCAACTTCTCCGCGACGAGCTCAAGGTGGTGCGGCTGGCCCCGCTGCAAGTCGCGGAAGTAGTCGGTCAGAATCACCTTAAGCTGTCCGTAATAGTAACTTTTGACGTCGCTGTGAGTGTTGTAGGTATAGATCGGTCGCGTGCCGTCGCCAATAACGTCATACCGGATTAGACCGGCGTGGCGCGCCTGCGTGAGGAGCTTCACAAGGGCTTGGTAGCTGCTGTGATCGTTGCGATACAACTTTGCTTTAGCGGCGTGTATCGGCGGCGGGTCGTTTAGAAGCGCGTAATGGATTTGGCGTATGCTCAGAGGCCAATAGTCGCGTAGGTCTTCGATCACCCGCTGACACGCTTCGAGCATCGGCGTCTTCGCGGCAGAGATGCCGGCCCTTTTTTTTGCTTGCCTGATCTCCATGCGGGCAGCCTCGGGCTGCGACCTCATGAGCCGACGCCGCCGTCTTAGCTGCTCGTGAGCTTGGTCGGGATCAACCAGCGCGACCTGTTCGCGCAGGAGTTCGTCGTTCGTCTTGACGCGCTGATCGACGTTTTGCTTGACGAGCAGTTTAACAAAGTCGTCCTGCGAATACTCAGCTCGCCGCACGTCCATGCGACGCACTGGAACCCTCTTGAGCGCCGCCAGCTTCGCCGCATCATAGCGGCGATGGCCGCTAACGATGTACCAGTCTTTTGTTACGATGAGCGGCTCTCGGATTCCGTCTGTCAAGATCGAACAAGCAAGGGACTGCGTCGAATGTTCGCCAAGGTCGCCCGGGTGGTAGACGCGCCCGTTTTCGGGCGACGGAATTAGCCGCTTCAACGGGACGAGTTCCACGGTGTGGCTTAGCTTAGTCATCCGCGATGTAGAGGTAACGCGATGCCTTTCCGGATTTGCCGTGCTCCCCTTTCTCGACCAGCTTGAGGATGCCGAGCTGTTGAAAGCCATTCAGCCACTCATTAGCAGTGGTGAAATGAACGCCGATCATCTTCCCGGCGTTGCGGCAATCCAAGAAGAACGGTTGATCGCCCGCGCGGGTTTGAAGCTCGCGACAGAGACAGGCCAGAAAGTGGGCGGCTTCGTTTGAATAACACATGACGCGCGCTGTCGGAGTCGCGATCAAGGCGCGCTCGTAGGCGCTCGTCAAATTTTGGCCCTCAGCAAAAAGCACTGCATTCAGCCTCGCCAGATATTCACTAAAATAGTCGCGTTGCGGACTTAGAAACGCGCAGTTGCGGGCCTGCCAAAGTTCGTAAATCACCCGGTGTTGCATTGGAGTTAGCTCAACCTCGTTTTTGAGCGTGATCGCTTTGATGCGCCGGACGAACTTGAACTGCTGAATGCGCGAGGTTTTCGGCGCGGTCATCGCCGTCGCTTCAACGGCCTGTCCAACCTCGAAAAGAATGTCCGGTAGCAGCTGTCCTACAGAAGAGGCAGAAGAGGCAGAGGAGACAGAGGAGACAGAGGAGACTGAAAGAGGGTGAGGCCGGGGGGGGAGGTCGCTTTCTTCGGCTGGCCACTCGTTAATCGGCGCCTTCATTGTTTCACCGTTGCCGGGTTGAGGTAGAAAGTTTTCTGCTGGCGACCGTTGTCGCGACGGCCATCGGGCATCCTCGTGAACTGTGAGCGCCCCCACGTCGCAGGATCGGCGCCGAGGCCGACGGCATGCTTGAAGAACTCGTGGACGCGGTCCTCGGGCTGACCCAAGCAGTAGAACCAGGCGTGCAGTGATTTGTTCCCGCTATGCACCACGAGCGTCAGGGGCGCGCGGTAGCTGAGATGCAAGATCAGGGCCGCCTGCTCATCAATCGTGCCGTAATCGAACTCGGTGACGATGAATCGGCGCGGCCCCGTATTGTCGAGAGTGTGCGCCGAGCGTTTGCCTTCTCGCGTACGACCCCAAGCAGCCCTCATCGGGCTCGGCACGATGAACTGCATCGTGTGTAATCGACCGCGCAGCTTCTCCCGCGAAGCCGTCTGGAACTGGCTCCGGCTGCGACCTACGCACAACATTGAGTCAGCGGGGAAGAGGGCGTCGATAATCGACTCCGTGTGGGAGTGGTTATCCTCGACGCGCGTTGGGGAGTTCTCCCAGAGATCGACGATCCCCGCGCGGGTGTCGGCGATGATAGTTTTGCGCAGCACTTCGTCGACACATGGCCGGGGCGTGCGGAGGGTAGATGTTGTAGTCGCGGTCATCAGACGAGCGCCTTAACGACTTAGTTCACCCGCGAGGCGTTTAGCTTGGCCAACACGTCCGGCCAGCGAAAGCGGACTGTGCGGCCGATCTTCAAAAAGCAGAGGCGGCCAGACTGCATGTAGCCGTCAATTGTGCGTGTGCTTACTTGCAGCCGCTCTGCAAGATCACGCTTGGTTAGGAGCTGATCGGTTTCAGGTGCTGGAGCTTGATTCATGGGGTTGGATTCCGGTTAGGAGAAACCAACCCGCGGTCCACCGCGGTCGTGCGGCCCAAAAAAAGGACCAACACGACAACGGCAAAAGCCGGTTGGTGTTGGTCCTTGTGCCTAGAATCTGCCTGACCGGAGAAACTGCGTCAATCAAAATTTGCGCAGCGGCGCGAAATTTATCTACGGCAGCGCACGTTTGCCTGCGCGCGCTTCATCGGCACTATGTTTGCCGCTCCATTAGGCTGAATCGCGAACCAATTCTTTGCGTCGTCCGGCGTCGCTAGCTCGCGATAATGCCGAAAGAGTATCTGCGGCGAATTACCCGCTTCGAGGGCGACGCGATTTACATCCTGAATTTCGGCCAGTCGGTAACTGATAAATGAGTGCCGCAAGGCGTTCTGTTTCCAGCCTAGTTCGGCCGCCGCTGCCGCATGTCGAATGCTTTCGAAGAACCACGGCTTACTGTGCCGCCAGACGCGGGAGTGCTCGCGTGGCGCTAACGCGAGCCACAGCGCGAGATTGTCAGCGATTGAAACCAGTCGCCGCGTCGCTGTCTTGGCCTTGTCCGCTCCGATTTCGACAAAGCCGGGGCGGCGATCAACGTCCGACCATTCCAACCGCAAAATTTCCTCAGCACGCAAGCCAGCGAACGCACCGAGCGCAAGACACGGCCGCAACTCTGCCTTGGCACTGGCGAGCAACGCAGCCATTTCTGCTGGTGAGAAGATTTCAACGGGCACGGATTTCTCCCGGCGTTTCTCCACGCGCGCGAGCAGATCGCTCTCCTTCGGCAGCCAGCCGTGCTTTTGCGCGTAGGTGAAAAACGAGCGCGCAGCACGCAGGAAATTGTTATGGCTGCGCGGGGCAAGCTGGAGCGCGCCGAAGAACCTTGCGAGGTGATCCGGCGTGAGCGAGTTCAGCTCGCATTGGAAGGCATTCTTGAGCGCGCCTAGGCGGTAGCGCAGGTCGGCAAGGTGCAAATTGCCAGCGAGGTTGCTCTGTTTCGCCGCGATCATCTCATCAACCGCATCTGCAACGGATTTGCGCGTCAACTGCTCGCCGTGGTGGAGCTGATAGAAGGTCGCCGCGGCGATCAAACTGCCGCCCTTCATAAGCTCGCGCGCCGCCTTATATTCCTCCGCAGCCGTGTCCACAGGGATATTGAAACCGCTCAGTGCGTTGTTCGCCCTTACATAAATCAAACGGTCGTGGCCGGTGAGCTGCAATGCGTCGGCATCGCCACGGGACATTTCCGCCGCCTTATCCTCTGCGTGTGCCACCGCCTTCTCAAGCGTTTTGAAGTTCACTCGGTGGCGCTTTCCGCAGATGTGGAAGATCACACGGTAATACGTGCCAGCGGGCTTGCGCTCCTCGTAAACCTTAACGGTGCAACTGCCGCGTTTGATCGGCATCGGAAACGTCGCTTTTTTCGTCTTTTTAGCGCCCATTTACGCCAAGAATGTCCGAAAACTGACCGAATTTGCAAGCCAAAAAGCGCCCTTCCCTCTAGTGAAAATGGCGACCCTAACGGGATTCGAACCCGTGTTACCGCCGTGAAAGGGCGGTGTCCTAGGCCTCTGGACGATAGGGTCAGGAAAGCGGCGGCAATATCAGAAGCGCACCCGGATTCTGCAAGTTATTTAGGAAAATCACTCGAGATCTCTGCGTGAGCGCAGGGTCAGCACGAGTTCCGCCGTCCGCTGCGTCGCGCCGCGATGGACCGCCAGCACGTGTTCCGCATTGCGGACTAACTGCATTCGCCGCGCCGGATCGCGCAAGAGTTCGCCGGCGCGTTGCGTCAACTCGGAGGCGTCTTGCACCTGCGCGGCGGCGTCGTGTTCGAGGAGCGCTTGCGCCAGCACGGAAAAATTCTCCATGTGCGGACCGAAGACGACCGGCTTGCCGGCCAGGATCGGCTCCACCGGATTTTGCCCACCGTGCGCCGTCAAACTCTTACCGATGAAAACCACCGTCGCGACCGCATACCACATCCGCAGTTCGCCCGTTGTATCGAGCAGTAGGCAATCCGGCTCGGGCGCCGCGGCGGGATCGGCCGCGCTGCGCAACGCGACCCGCAACCCGAGTTCTCGCAGCCGCGCCGCGACCTCCCGCGTGCGTTCCACATGCCGGGGTGCGAGCAACAGAACGAGCGCGGGAAATTCCGCGCGCAGACGCAGAAAGACGTCGGCCAGGACTTCTTCTTCGCCCGCGTGCGTGCTGCCGCCGAAGAAAATCGGCCGCGCTTCTTCGATGCAGAACGCCCCCAGAATGCGCAACGGCAACACTGCCTCGCTTCCGCTCTCGGCCGGATCGAATTTTATACTGCCGACATCTCGAATCACGGAACGCGCAATGCCGAGCGCGGCCCAGCGTTCCACGTCCCGCTGCTCCTGCGCACAGACGAGATCAAGGCAATGAAACGTCGGCGCAACGAAGCGCCGCAATTTCAAAAAACGCCGCTCCGAACGCTCGGAGAGTCGCGCGTTCACAAGCGCGAGCGGTATCCCTCGCGCCCGCGCGATGGCCGCGAGATTCGGCCACACTTCCGCTTCCACCAGAACGATTCGCTCCGGCCGGATGACGGCGAACGCCCGCTGCACGATGGGCGAAAAATCGAGCGGATTGTAGAGCACCAACATCCAGCCGGGCGCTTCCTTTTCCGCGAACGCGAAACCGGTCGTCGTGGTCGTGGTGAGCACGCACCGGAATGTCGGCTCCAGCTCGCGCAACTTTGCGGCCAGCTTGAGCGCAATCGCCACTTCACCCACGCTCACGGCATGAATCCAGGTATGCGGACGACCACCCAGCCGGGTCAGTATTGAGTCGCTGTAGAAACCAAAACGCTGGCCGAAATGGCGGCGGTAATTTCCGCGCCGCCGCATCTTCAAGAGGTAACCCGGCAGGAAGACGAGCAGACCGAGCGGAAAGAGGAGATTGTAAAGCAGCCGGATCATTCGTCGTCCGACGCGACTTCAGCTTTCGCGTCCGGATGCCTCAAGAACAAAACCTCCGTCGCGCCATACGTTTTGGCGCGCACGATCTGCCAGAGATCCGGCATGATCAGCTTTTCTTCCGGCCGTTTTTCGAGAATGAACAGACCTCCCGGCTCGAGCAGGTCGGCGAGGGTTTGATTCTCCAGAAGAAGCCGCGTGAATTCTCCGCCCGCCTTCGTCTTCTCATACGGCGGATCAGCAAAGATCACATCGAAGCGCTCACGGTTTCCGGCCGATTCCAAAAACGCGAAGACCTCCTGTTTCCGGACCGGACCGCGCAATTTCGTCCGGATGAAATTCTGCTCGATCGCGAGCACGGCCGCGCGGTTCTCCTCCACGAAAAGCGCGGACGCCGCGCCGCGACTGAGCGCTTCGATCCCGAGCGCGCCGGTGCCCGCGAAAAGATCGAGCACGCGCGCGCCCTCGATGCTGGTGTGCAAACTCGAAAAGATGGCCGCCTTTACCCGATCCATCGTCGGCCGTACGTCCGTTTCCGGCACCGCCAGGCGCTTGCCGCCCGCCGTACCCGCGATCACTCTCATGGCGAAACGGTCGGCTCCGGCATCGCCTCCGGCTCCGCGGGTGCCATCTTCTCCGGTGGCTCCTCGGAGGGGACCGCTGTTTCCGCTGGCGCCACTTCCTCCACGCGCGCTTTCTTCTTCTTCGGCCGCTCGCGGCCACGACCAAGCAGGCTGTTGATCACGCCGCTCAGATCGCGCAACCCTTCGCCCACCACCTTGTCCATCAGGTTGGTTTTCGGATGATCGACGGTGCCGGTGACCTGAAACCCGACCGCCGTGTAACCCGGCACCTCGATCGGTTTAAAATTCTCGCGCACCGCGCTGAAGAGTTGCTTGCTGATCCGCTCGTTGATCGCGAGCTGCGCTTCGAGTTTTACTTGCCCCGCGAAGTCGACTGTACCCGTCGCGGACAGTCGAAGATTCGGCGAGGTCAGGAGCAACTCGTCAATCGTCACCACGCCCGGTGTGATGTGAAATTTCACATGCGCTTGATCGAGTTTTAGCTGCATCAACTCCTGAATCTGGAGCAACTGTCCGAGCGCCACGAGCAGGCTGTAGCGGCGCACCTGACCGTTCCGCAAATAAATCTCACCCGCACCAATTAACGCGTTCGGATCGGCCGTCTTTCCGATCGCTTCGAGCTTTCCTTCCAGCTTCCCCTTCACCATTCCGGCAGGACCATGCGCGTCGGCTACAATCCGATCGGCGTCCAGATCGCGAAATTTAACGAGCACGTCGAACGGCGAACCTTCATCTGCCGGCCGCATCGTAAAACGGCCGCGGATCTCTCCGCCTGCCGCCGCCGCGCTGATCGCCGAAAAGGCGAGCTTGGTGGGATCGTAGCTGAGCGGCGACCGGAGTTCCTCGAGGAAAAAACGGTCCCGCAACGAAGTCTTCGCGATGCTGGCGTTGCCGCTCAAAGCGGTCGCGCTGCGAAAGTTTGAGCGAAAGCGCACGCCTTCGAACGTGGCCACCGGTTCCAGCTTTTCGTTCAGGAATCGAAAATTGCCGTCGGCCAGATTTACGCGGCGCACTTCTGGTTTGAAGGGGACCGATGCGGCGTCGGCCGGAACACCGACTGCGGCCGGAGGAGGAGAAGGCGCACTCTCGCGGGCCGGAGGCGGTTCGGCCGTCGATTCCACGATTGGCGCCGGTGCGGCCACGAAGGACGCGGGCAAGCGCCACTTGCCATCCGCGTTCTGCGCCCAAACGACCTCCGGGTTAACGAGTGAGATTTCCTTGATCACCAGTCGGCGTGCGAAGAGCGAACTGAAACGGACGCGCAAGCGGAATGCATCCGCCTGCAGAAAATTACCCGGCACCGTTTCGTTCGCCTGCGGCATCGTGATCCCGGTTAGCTTCAGGCCCCACCACGGCGTCACGCTGATGCGCCGGATTTGCACCGTGGCGCCGAGCCGCTCGCTCAACTCGCGTTCAATCCGCGCTTGTGTGCCCTGCGACTGCACATACAGGTTCACCGCCAGGAGCGCGACCGCCAGAAGGGCGATGAGCGCGCCGACGCAATAAAGCGCAAGACGGGTGACTTTTTGCACTCCGAAACGTTACGCTGCGGCAGTTTTAAGAAAAGACTAAAGGCCTCGCCTGCACGCACCGTGAAACGCATCGCCGTCATTTTGAACCCCGCGGCCCGGGGACAGCGCGCGCATCGCTTGCGCGAGCGCGTGGAGACAATCGCGCGCGACGCGACCCTGGTTTTCACTGGTCGGGCGGGCGATGCGGAAGCGCTCGCGCGCACCGCAGTGGCGGAAGGTTTTACCGGCGTGGTGGCGGCTGGGGGCGACGGCACGGTGAACGAAGTCGTGAACGGCATCGCCGGCTCGGATGCGACGCTCGGCCTTCTCCCGCTCGGCACGATGAATGTTTACGCGGCCGAATTGGGCCTGCCGGGCCACGATCTCGAAGCCTGCTGGCAAATCATCGCGGAGGACCAAACCCGCCACGTCGATCTGCCGAGCGCGAACGAAAAGCACTTCGTGCAACTGGCCGGCGTGGGCTTCGATGCGCAGGCGATCAAGGAAACGAGCCGCGCTTTGAAGCGCAGTTTCGGGCCGCTCAGTTACATCGTCTCCGCGGCGCAGATCGCGGCCCGCCAGCCGCCGCGTTTGCGGATCGAATCGGAACACGCGGTCACGGAGGAGGGATCGTTCGTGCTCGTCGGCAATGGCCGGCTCTACGGCGGGCCGTTCCCATTTTTCAAACAGGCGGTGATCGATGATGGACTCTTCGACGTCCTCATTTTCAAACGCCTGAACTACCTGGAAATCATCCGCTACATGCAGGACGTGCTCTTCAGTTCACAGATCACGTCGCCGGAGGTGGAATATTTTCAGACCACCTCGCTCCGAGTGACGAGCGAAGGGGACGTGCCAGTCGAGATCGATGGCGAACTGGTTGGCACCTGCCCGGTGCAATTCAACATTCGCCCCAGTGGCTTGCGCGTTTTCGCGCCGCCGCGACCGGAAAAGAATGAGCGTGAGCAAACGAACTGAGCCGACCTGGAGCCGCCGCGTCGGAGCCGCGTCGGGTCAGTCCTCACTACTGACATTTTTCGATCCCAGCAGGTTCGACACATGCGTCCAGGTTCCCATTCGCAGCCGAGCGGCGATCCATTTCAAGCTCACCGCCGTCTCCGCCCGCACTCGTGCCGCGATCACTACCTTCTCCGAGGCTCCCTTTCGCCTCGTCTCCAAGTCCTCGTCGCTCCAGTCGATCTCGGCCAAACCTACCCGCACCAATCGCTCCGCCTTCTCTTCCTCCGTCTCGGAACGCTCTCGCGCCTCATGCTCCGGTCCCATCTTTCCCTCCAGCTGATCGAGCAGCCGCGCCACAAAATCCTCCGTGCCGAAATGCCACCCGCGTCGAATCCGCTCCGCCGCTGGGTCGCTCTCCTCGTCACGCCGCGCCTCCATCCGGCGCGCAAATTCCAGCAGATCACGCCGGCCACCTCGCGCCACCCCGTGTTCTCCCAACAACCGGTCGCAGCGCAACCACGTCGGCCGCAACCCCGGCTGCAAATACGCGCCATAACTGCTCCAGCGATAACTCGCCAGCTCCTCCTCCCGCGTCACCAGCCCGGCCCGCGCCGGATTCAGATGCACGTAGTCGCACACCGCGCGCAAATAATCCGCCCTGCTCCCATCCACGACCAACGATTTGTAGCGCCCGGCAAACAAATGCCCGCTCAGCCGGTGGCGCCGATTGAAACGCATCGTGTAGGTCCCCAACAGCCACTTCATCCCGCCCACCAGATTTGCCCGCGGCGTCTCCACCACCAGGTGAAAATGATTGCTCATCAGGCAATAGGCATGCACCTGCCAGTTGGTCTTCACGCAGAGCGCTTCCAGCGTGGTCAGGAAACTCTTGCGATCCGTGTCGTCCCAGAAA